>JAUSKZ010000004.1 GCA_030646805.1 Candidatus Daviesbacteria bacterium | reverse complement strand
GTTTTTTTAAATTTCACTCTTTTGGGGACTAAAAGTGGCATATTTTAAACCTCCGCCTCCCCTTTATTGATCCAAACTTTAACCCCAACATATCCGGATTTAGTTAGAGCCGGAACCGCAACAAAATCAATATTTTGGCGAATTGTATGAAGTGGCATACTTCCGGCATTTTTTCTCTCACGTCTGGCTATCTCCGCCCCACCGATCCTGCCTGATAAAACAATCCTGACCCCTTTAGCCCCAGCCCGCATTACCCGATCAATCGATTGATTCATCACTCTTTGGGCCGGCAGCCTTTTGGCGATCTGCTCAGCGATGTTTTGAGCAACGAGATAGGCTGATAGGTCCGGATACTTTAAGTCCATTGGGGCAATCTCTAAAGTATTCTCGTCTTTAATCTTGAGAGCCTTTAGTAAAAACTTTTTTAACTCCGTTAAACCAACCCCTCCCCGACCGATTAAAACACCTGGCCGAGCTACAAACAGTAAAACTTTAACTTTACTGCTGGCCCGTTCTATCTCAACCTTGGCGATACTAGCAGGTTTCAATTTTTTCATGAGCAAATCTCTAATTTTGATATCTTCCAGTAAATATTGGCGGTATTTTCTACCACCCGCAAACCATCTTGATTGCCAAGAAAAGACAGTGCCCATTCTAAAGCCGATTGGATTAATTTTTTGTCCCACTTCGCGCCTCCTTCTTAGTTGATTCTTTGATAACTTTAACCTCGTCAGTTAACACAATCTTAATGTGTGAAGTTTGCCTCTCGTATTGTCTGGTTCTACCCCGTCCGCCACTCATAACTCTTTTCATTCGCATCCCCTCATTAATCTCCAAGGCCTTAAAAGTTAAACCTAGGGTAGGGATGCCTTGGGCCCTGGCGTTAGCCAAAGCTGTTTTTATGGCTTTAGATAGCTGAAGTGAGGCTGCTTTATTGGTAAAACCTAGCATCTCCAAAGATTTGTCTGGGGTCATCTTACGGACCATATCGGCCACTAGACGGACTTTTCGAGGTGAGGTGGTAATATTTTTTTGAATAGAGGTAATTTCCATCTTAGGTTTTCTCCAAAGTTCTTGAGGTAATTCTACCGTGGGATCTAAAAGTTCGGGTTGGAGAAAACTCTCCAAGTCTGTGGCCAACCATCGATTCAGTCACATAAACGGTAATGAAGTTTTTACCGTTATGGACTAAAAAGGTGTGGCTCACAAATTCCGGAGCAATTTGACAAGCCCGAGCCCAAGTTTTAATCGGGGTTTTTGTCCCGCTTTTTTGCGCCATGACTTTTTTCATTAACTTTTCATCAATATATGGTCCTTTTTTTAAACTTCTTCCCATCATTTCCTCCTTTTAACTATATATCTATTTGATTGTTTCTTCTTAGTCCGAGTATTTCCAACAGCTGGTCGGCCATAAAAAGTCATCGGTTTCTTTCGACCTATCCCAGACCGACCTTCTCCTCCACCGTGGGGATGAGATTCTGGATCCATAGCCGTTCCCCGAACTCCTGGCCTAACCCCAAGGTGCCTTGACCTACCGGCTGTACCTAAAATAATATTTTTAGCGTCCTCATTTCCCAAAACTCCGATCGTAGCCATAGCCTCCTGGGCAACCATTCTAATCTCACTGGAGGGAAGTTTCAAGTGAATAAAAGGTAAGATCCGGGCCTGAACCATTAAAGCAGTTCCGGCGCTTCTGCCTAACTGTCCACCCCGACCCGGAGTTAATTCAACGTTATGAACCATTGTCCCAATCGGGATATTTTTTAATTTCATAGCGTTACCGACCTTGACCTCAGTTTTTTCTCCACTGACAACCTTATCTCCTACTTTAAGCCCTTGGGGAGTTAAGATATAGCGATAGTCCCCATCGGTATATTTAACTAAGGCGATATGGGTATTTCGATTTGGATCATATTCAAAAGCCGCAATAACTCCTTCCACTCCAAACTTATCTCTTTTAAAATCAATGGTCCGATAAAACCTTTTGTGCCGGCCACCTTGATGCCTAACAGTCACGGTTCCACCTGAACGACCACTGTGTTTAGCAAGGAGGGTGAGTAGCCTTTTTTGGACTAATTTATTCTTCTTAGGGTGAATTAGCCTGGATGCAAATCTTCTAGTATTAGTTTTTTCTTTATATTCAACTAGTGCCATTATTTACTCTCTTTCTGAGCCTCGGCCGTGGCCGATCGTTTCCTAAGATTTACCTTGTCGATTTTTTCTTTTTGCTCCGAAATCTTTTCAATCTTGACTTTGGTCCCCCTCAAAAAACTTTTCTTCTCTTTGACTTCGGCGATCTTTTCTCCTTCGGCAGTTCTAACCTCGACATCATCAGTCGGAGAGACATTTTCAAATAAAGTTATCTTTTGGCCTTTTTTAAGTCCTACTATCGCTTTCTTGGCAGCTGGAATTATAAATTTTCCTTTCCTACTTCTTTGCATCTTGATCTTTTGTTTTAAATTAATCGTTTTAACTGAAATAACATTGACCTCAAACTTCTGTTCGATAGCTTTTCTGATTTCTACTTTGGTCGCCTCTCTATCAACTAAAAATGTATACTGGCCAAGCGCCGCCTGGATCATTGATTTTTCAGAGATTATTGGTTTTTTAATTATTGTGTTCATTTAGACTCCTCACGGGTGACAACTTTTCTGCCTAATCTTTGATCTAATTTTTCAACCGCGTCGCGGGTTAAAAGTACAAAGCTGTTTCTGACAATATCTAAGACGTTTATTTGACTGGCCATCTGGACAGAGACATTTCCTAAATTATGAGCAGCGTTTTTTATTTGATCGTTTTTGTCACCGGTAACAAGCAGTAAATTCTTTTTACTAAGCGTTGCTACTAAATTTTTAAGCTCTGAGGTCTTACCCTTCAATTTATCGACCCCTTCCAAAACCGATAACTCCTCATTTTTAACTTTTTCAGATAAGGCTGATAAAAGAGCCGATTTTTTCATTTTTTCAGGCAGATCCAAGACTACATTTCTAAACTTTGGCCCAAGAGCTACTCCTCCATGAACAAAGATTGGGGCCCTGATACTACCGTGCCTGGCTCCACCAGTTCCTTTTTGTTTATAAATTTTACGGGTTGAACCTTGAACCTCGCCTCTGGTCTTGGTATTTGAAAAATGAGATTTTAAGTTATTTTGATAAACTCTTAAAGCTTGAATGAGTAAAGGGGTATTAATTTTACCGCCAAATATTTCTTTAGGTAACTCCATCTTACCTTCCTCTTTACCCTCTAAAGAGTAAATCGGCACACTTAAACTTGGAGCTTGGGGCTTAATACTTAAAGCTTTCTCGTTTTTACTCTTGTCTAGTTTTGAGCTATTTTTAACCATTTACTTTCTCCTCCTGTTTTTCGGTTACATCTTGTGAAACTTGAGAATCAGTCTTAACTGGCTCTGTGTTTTCTGCTTCAAGCTTTACGTCTTGAGCCTCCTCTTCATCTTCCTTTTCTTCCGGAGGCGGAGTATAACCTTTAATTCGGCCGAGTTTGGTGATCGTAACCAATCCTCCAATAAAGCCCGGAACTGCTCCTTTTAAAACCAATAAATTGGTTTTTTTATCAAGGCTGACAACTTCTAGGCCTCTAACTGAAACTGTATCTACTCCCATATGTCCCGCCATTTTTTTGCCTTTATAAACTCTTCCTGGGGTAGTTGTTTGACCGATCGATCCTGGAGCTCGGTGTCTGTCTGACTGACCGTGGGTCTTTGGTCCTCCGGCAAAGCCGTGACGTCTTACCCCTCCTTGAAAACCCTTACCTTTGCTTATTCCGGTAACTTTAACTGAATCACCAACTGAAAAAACTTGGCCTAGCTCGATAGATGTTCCAGGATTTAAATCAATTTCATCTGTCCTTATCTCCCTCAACCATCTAACTTTTTGTTCAATCCCAACTTTTTTCAATTGGCCGATTTGAGGCTTATTAACGGATTTTTTTGTTCCGGTCCCAAGTTGGACACTGTTATAACCATCTTTGCTATCCTTAGTTTTTACAGCCGTGACAAAGTTTGGTAAGACTTCCACTATAGTTGCTCCCACCCGACGCCCCCGAGCGTCATAGGTCGCTGTCATGTTTCTTTTAATTCCTAATAAACTGTTGATCATAATTATTTTAAAAGAAACACAGGATCGTTCACCGAAGGTGAAGGTAGCCCTATATTTTTCTTTATACCTAATAAAGTATTTATCATTTTGTCTGCAAAATGACAGGATCGTCCCGACGTACGTCGGGAGGTAGCCCTATCATAAATTTTCTCTAACCTCAAGATAAATTTGGCACGGATTTATCTTGAGGTTGAAATATTTTATATTTCAACCATAAAAAAGAGTGAGCCCTTCGAGTTTCCTCAGGG
>JAUSKZ010000019.1 GCA_030646805.1 Candidatus Daviesbacteria bacterium | reverse complement strand
CTTGGCGATAGCATCACCTAAACTCATCACCCTATCTTTACCAAAACCCACTTGTGAAGCTCCTCCAATCCCTCTTAAATTATGAATAATTTTTTCAGCAATTTGGGTTCTATTGCCTGGATTACTTTTTAAAGCAAGGGAAACTAATCTACCGATCGCCTCCGCATCAGCTCCAACGTGCATTCCGGCCTTACCGATAGTGGCGAACAATTCAACTGGTTCGTTATTTTCGTCACGATTTATGGTAATAAACGCCTCACCCAAGGGTGTCATCATTTTATAGGTCCGGCCGTGTAAAACCATTGGCCTTTGAGGGATGATTGGTACTTTTATTGCCTCTGGCTCTTTTTTCTCCTCAACCCTTGATAAAACTCCAGCCCGAGAACCCTCGCGCATATAAGTTACCCCTTTTAACCCCATATCATAGGCTGTCATATAAAGACTTTTCACATCATCGACAGTATGAGAGTTGGGGGCATTAACCGTTTTTGAAATTGAAGAATCAATATACTCTTGAGCCACTGCTTGGACCCGGACATGCTCTAGGGGCGTAAGATCGTTAGCTGAAACAAAATACCCAGGCCGGACTTCATCTGGATGAGCCTCTTTCCAAGCTTGGTATAAAGGATGATACATCTTGTGCTCACCGATCCTATCCCTTCGGATTAATTCAAACTCATAAACCGGTTCTACCCCGGATGAAACTCCGGAGACAAGGCTCGTGGTCCCAGTTGGGGCAATGGTTAAAAGGACTGCATTTCTAATCCCCTGATCAATGATTTTTTGCTGGATATCATCTGGCAAGTTTTTAATGTGATAACCCTGAAGATATTTTTCTTTATCAAATTTAGGAAAGACTCCTTTTTCTAAAGCATTATCGGAGGAGGCGATATAAGCGTTATCCCTTAAAGTTCTAAAGATATTATTGATGATAGGCAAAGACTCATCTGATCCATACTTAATTTTCATCATAATTAAAGCATCAGCCAATCCCATAATCCCAAGCCCGGTCCGGCGGATGTCTTTGGCACATTGCTCATTTTCGGGGAAAAAATAATAGGTTTCATCAATTACATTATCTAAAAATCTCATCGCTACCCGGGAGTCTTGACCTAGCTTCTCATATTGAAACTCCCCGTCTTTAACATACTGGGCTAAATTCATCGCTCCCAAGTTACAAACTGCCCATGGCCCAAGGGGTTGTTCACCACATGGATTTGTTGCAGTTAATCTCTCGAAATAATAGGTATTAGAACGTTTGTTTGACCTTTCTAGGAAGTGCAATCCCGGTTCTGCTGAACGCCAGGCTGCTTCACAAATTAAGTCCCATAGATATGAGGCTTTAACAGTTTTATAGACTTTAACTTTTTTGCCCATATCAACCCATCGATCCAACTCTCCATCCCATTTTGCATCATACTCAGGATCGTCTAAATCCGGATAAACTAAATTCCAATCCTGGTCTTTTTTGACAGCCTCCATAAAGGCATCGGAAACACAAACTGAAAGATTTGCGCCGTTAATTTTTGATAGATCCTGCTTCACTGTAATAAACTCTTCAATATCCGGGTGCCAATCATGTAGCATTATCATCGTAGCTCCACGACGGCTTCCACCTTGTTGAACCACATCGTGAGTAGCATAAGAATAAAGCCCGGCCCAAGTCACCGGCCCGGAAGAGAACCCATTAACTTTTTTGACTCTAGCACCTCTGGGCCGCAAAGATGATAAATTCAAGCCTACTCCTCCAGACCTGGATTGGATCTCGACCAGCTGTTTGAGCGACTCTAGTATCCCGTCTCTGGAGTCCTTTGGGGACGGGATCACAAAACAATTAAAATAGGTTACCTGAAACTCGGTCCCAGCACCGGAGAGAATCCTGCCCGCTGGCACAAACTTAAAATCTTCCATTACTTCATAAAACTTCTGTTCCCAAAACTTTCTGACCTTAGGTTTTTCACTTTGAGAGATCCCCCAAGCTACCCTTTTCCACATCTGTTCAGGATAGTTTTCCATTAAATTCCCCTCTTTATCTTTTAGGGCATACCTATCTAAAAAAACCTTGCCTCGGATACCATCTAGAACAGTCTGTTTTTCAGTTGGATCAACTTCAGGAATATACTTTTTACTGGCCCCACTATTTTGGACTGGGGCGGTAATTTGTTGTGGTATGGATACCGGATTTCTTTTAATCATATTAGTTAATCTCTTTAGTAAAACTTAAATGCTCTACCTCTTTGGCAAAATCCTCAACCTTCTTAAAGTGCTTATAAACACTCACAAACCTTAAGTAGGCAACCCCATCCAGTTTCTTAAGTTCGTTTAGGACCATCTTGCCGATAATCCTCGAAGATATCTCTCTGACTCCTCTTCTTCGTAACATTTTCTCTATTTTTTCAACAATCAGGTCAACTTTATCAACATCCGGTCTTTTCTCAAGCGCCTTGGCAATTCCTCTTCTTAACTTTTCCCGATCGAATTGCTCATGCCGACCATCTCTTTTAATTATTGATAACTCTAAAACTCCCAGTCTCTCGTATGTCGTAAACCGCTTAATACAACCTAAACACTCTCTGCGCCGTCTAATTTCACCCGAGCCGACCACAAACCTTTTATCAACAACCTTATTCCCTAAACTACTACAGAAGGGGCATTTCATCTGTCTTTAATACAACCCGTTGTATATTTACCAATCCTCCTAACCAGTACATATAACTTAGCATATTGTGTAGTTAAAGTGTCAATACACTATATGTTGGAGAGTTACTCTTTCTGAAGATTTTCAATTGAAACTTTATTCATCGTGTCTCCAACTTGGATTGATTCGACTACCTCTTGTCCCCGGATAACCTTACCAAAGATTGTGTACAAAGATGGAAGAGTAGGATTATCATCAAGCATAATAAAAAACTGAGAACCGTTAGTATTTGGACCGGAATTGGCCATCGCCACAATACCCCGATCATAAGACTTATTAACCGGTTCGTCTGAGAATTTATATCCTGGACCTCCTGTTCCATTACCAAGTGGATCTCCACCCTGGATGACAAACCCTGAGACTACCCGGTGAAAGATCAACCCATCATAAAAATTATCCCGGGCAAGATGAACAAAGTTAGAAGCGGCCTTGGTTGCCTCAGGATAGATCTCAAATTCGATAACTCCGCGATTTGTTGCAACAACCGCCTTTTTATTCTCTAAATCCTTAATGCTTAAATCCCCAGGATATCTATCATATCTGGCTTTTGGTGGACTAGTCGTTGGCTCCGTACCTATTTTATTTTGATTCATCTTGTCAAATATAACCTGCGCCGGTGTAGGAGTTGGTGAGATCGCCACCTCTAATTTACTCATCACCGAGTTTACCCCGGTGATTAAAACTCCCAAGAATACTAATATAAAAAGTAATATTACCACATGCTTTTGAGTCATTGGTATGTTGTATATATCATCATCACTAGAGTCCCGCAAGTCCTAATCTATTCCCAGTTTTTTAAACGAATAATCCAGCAACTCCCGAGCTTCATCACGCCTACTCTCTGAGTTTAAAAGTACACCCAAAACTATCCTTCCATCTCTTTTTGCAACCGTTATTAAAGTCATTCCAGCTTCCGGGGTATAACCGGTTTTAAAACCCACTACCCCGGGATACGTGGTTAAGAGGTTAATGCCTGAGTAAAGGGTATAGTCTTGGTGGGTTTCTGTTTCTTCAATATATTTATAGGGGGTACTTGAGATATCAAGTAACTTTGGGAATTGTTTTATGGCAAACCGGCTCATCAGCGCCACATCATAAGCAGTTGAGTATTGAGTCTGAGTGTCCTCTTGTAGTCCTGAAGGATTAATAAATAGAGTGTCCCTCATCCCCAAAAGAGATGCTTTGGTATTCATAAATTTAATAAAATCAATCCTATCACCGGTGATAGATTCAGCTAAAGCCTCAGCCGCATCGTTTCCGGATATTAGAAACACACCATATAATAGCTCCTCAACGGTTAAAACTTCACCTTGTTGAAGAATCATATGATCCGGCTCCTGACTGGCGGCAAAGCTTGAGACCTCCACTTTATCCGCCCAATCCCGGTTTTCCAGAGTCACGATGGCCGTCATGACTTTAACTAAAGAGGCAACCGGAGCCCGAATCTTTTCGTTTTTTTTATATAGGACCTCACCGGAATCTATATCCACAAAATAGGCTGCGTGAGCCGTAATCTTGGGGGCTTGTTGTGATCCTAAGATATCTTTAGGCTGCCACTCATTTGAGGCTACTCGGGAACCCAAAACTTCCGGAGTTTTTAAAATAAAATTCCTGGGCGGGTAGGTTAAGAGAAAAACTCCAACCAGTAAAATCACCCCTAAAAGCAACAATCCAATGAAAACTTTTTTAATCATACAAAAAGCCGTCCTTCTAAAGTAAAATTTTACGAGTCAAAGATCAACTCCCTATTGTGTTCTTTATAAAAAAGCCCAATTATTATATTAATGTATCGTTTCCTGCCTATACTGCTTCTTGTAGTATTTATCTTAAGCTTATATTTATATCTTCCGGCCCGCCGTCTGGTAGCTTATAAACTAAACCTGGACAACGACCCAACTGAGTCGTGCTGCGACGAGAAAGAGGTCTTGGGATCAACTGGAAACTTTGACGAAAGTCCCGAGAATGCCATATTTAACAGCCAGGTTGTTGATTATCCAAAAACCTCCTTAGCTCAAGGTTTTTTAACTGGAGATTCCTCAGTACTCGGAGAAACCAGTACTCGTGATCAAAAATGGATTGAGGTTTCGCTAGCCGAGCAAAAACTGCGAGCCTGGGATGGACAAAATATTGTCATGGAGTTTCCAATCTCGAGTGGTCTTTGGAACCAAACTCCCAAAGGGGATTTTCGAATCTGGTATAAAACCAGAAGCCAACGGATGAAAGGTGGCTCTAAAGAACTTGGTACCTTTTATGATTTACCAAACGTACCTCATAATATGTTTTTCTATAAAGGTTTTGCCATCCACGGAGCGTATTGGCACAATAATTTTGGCCAACCGATGAGTCATGGCTGTGTTAACTCACCCCTCTCAAGTGTGGCCGAGCTATTTGAGTGGACTGAACCGCACCTTGGAGCAGGCACAAATATCGCCAGATCTTCAAATGAAAACCCTGGTACCCGAGTTTTTATCCATTAAGCTTAAAAAATTCTGACGACTGAGGCCACCAGGGTGATGCCCACAGCATTTGCCACAAAGGAGATTAGGAAAAATTGTTTTTGAGAGAGGTTAGATAACCCTAAACAAGTTACTCCAATCTCATTGGGTAAAGGCAAAGCAATGATGATCGTTCCAACGATAGGCAGTAACCGTTTAACTAGGTTTATCTCGACTAACTTTTTTAATAACTCTTTCTCGTTTAAAGTTAACATCTCTCCGATCTCTCGGGTCAGGTCATCTTTAACAAATTTATAAATTAGATAGTCACCCAAAGTTCCTCCCAAACCTCCAATTAAACCAATCATTATTGGGCTTAAATCTTGAGCCAGACCTGAGATTATAACTACTGAGGTGCCAACGGTTAGACTCGAGACATACAAAAGCCCGGCGATAAACGCCCCCAAATAACCCAAAGTTCCAAGTCCCGAGATTAAACTACGGAAAATTGGATTACCAGCTAATATTATCGCTAAAACTAAACCACTGATAAAAAATACCAGGTGTCGGTGGTGCCATTTCATCCAGAATCTCATCCTTTGGTTATTATATAATTTTTAATACAATGGTTCTATGGATTTAAAATCAAAGCTTCAGTCTCAAATTACCGGTGAGGTTATATCCGAATCCTTAACCCTTGATAAATTTAGTCAGGATGCCTCTATTTTCAAGATCACCCCAAAACTAATTGTCACACCCAAAGACTCACAAGATATTAAAAAAGTAATTGATTTTATTAACAATCAAGCTGGGAGTCTTTCAGTTACTCCAAGATCAGGAGGGACAGACATGTCAGGAGGACCACTCTCAGATTCAATTGTTTTAGATATGACTAAATATTTTAATTCAGTAATCAAAGTAGAGGGGACTTCGGCAACTACTCAACCAGGAGTCTACTACCGGGATTTTGAAATCGCAACCCTCAAGCATAATTTACTACTTCCTTCTTATACCGCCTCCCGGGAGATCTGTACCGTTGGCGGAATGGTAGCTAATAATTCGGCAGGAGAAAAAACTTTAGCTTTTGGCCAAACCAAAGATTATGTTAAAAGTTTAAAAGTGATTTTGGCTGATGGAAATGAGTATGAAATTCAACCAATAAATCTCTCACAGTTGAATAAAAAAATGTCCCAAAAAGATTTTGAAGGAAATATTTATTCACAAGTTTATAATCTAATTTGTGAAAATTACGACATTATTCAAAATGCTAAACCAAAAGTTCACAAAAACTCGGCGGGATATTATCTTTGGGAAGTTTTAGATCGAGAAAAACAAATATTTGATTTGACCAAACTTATTGTTGGATCTCAGGGCACGCTGGGAATAATATCTGAAATTGAATTTAAACTTATTAAACCCACCAGTCATTCTCGTTTGTTAGTTATTTTCTTAAAAGATTTGAATTTGCTGCCCGGGGTAGTAAATAAATTATTAGAACAAAATCCAGAAAGCTTGGAGTCCTACGATGATCAAACTATAAAAGTTGCCTTAAAATTTGTTGGCGAAATATTTAAATCTATAAAACCTAAAAATTTCTTAAACTTAATCTTCCAATTTATACCTGAAGTTAAGATGGTTTTAACGGGAGGATTTCCTAAGTTGGTTCTACTTTCGGAGTTTACAGGATACAGCGAGCAAGAAGCAGAAGAAAAATGCATGCAAGCTCAAAAGTCTTTACAAGACTTAAAAGTTACAACCCGAGTCTGTTCGTCAGAAGAAGAATCAAAAAAATATTGGACTATCAGGCATGAAAGCTTTAACCTTTTAAGGCATCACGCTGGAAATTTAAGAACTGCTCCTTTTATTGATGATATCGTTGTTAAACCTGAGTATTTACCCCAGTTTCTACCTAAGCTAGAGGCTATTTTGAAAGAATATAACTTAATTTATACCATTGCCGGACATATCGGAGAAGGTAATTTTCATATCATTCCGTTGATGGATTTTACAAAAGCTGAAACTGCTCAAATTATTCCTGAGCTGGCTGATAAAGTTTATACTCTAGTATTTCAGTATCAAGGATCTATGACCGGAGAACACAACGATGGACTGATGCGTGGACCCTACTTAGAGAAAATGTATGGGGAAGAGGTTTACCAATTATTCAAACAAGTAAAAGAAATCTTTGATCCGAGTAATATATTTAACCCTCACAAAAAATCTGACGCTACCTTTGACTACTCATTCTCCCATTTAGTGGAAAGCCATTATCAACTCCATCAACCAAACTCCTAAACACCTAGGACGATTTTTGAGATCTCAGAAAATCTAGTAGGTAAGACCTCTTTTAAAAACTTATCCTTTGCTTCCCCCTCCAGACCGCCTACCTCTTGCCAGAGCGCCCTGCCAGCTAAAAAGCCTTTGGCTCCAGCCCGGATCGCTTCTTTTAATTCCTCACTAAAAGTCTCGAATGAGTCGCCCCGAGTTAATAATATCCAAGGGGTATCTCCCACAAGTTTACTAATCTCCCTACAGGCTTCAAAATTTCCCGGATATTCTAACTTCCAAACATCTGGGATAATTCCGGACTCAATAAAAATCCTAACTGAATCTAACACCAAGCCTGCCCGCAGCGGTTTAATATCTTCTGAGCCGGAAACATAAGTCACAATCTCCAAAAATAGTGGAAAATTATTCTGTTTACACTCGTCTAAGACCTGTCTGGCAGTTTCGAGCTGAGTCTTTGCAGTTTTAAGATGTGGATTAAAATAGAGTAAAATTTTAGCCCCACTGGCCCCGTCATTTTTTAAATCAGAAACTTTGTACCCAATCTCAGTCAACCGCTCCCCGGCTTGATCGGTGTAACCAGATTTTTCCAAAGGTAGCAAAAATGGCTTTGACTTATCAAAAGCAGCTAAACCGTACTCTTGGTCTAAAAGCACAGCGCTAAATTGATCTTCTACAGATTTAATTATCTCGCCCTTTAAACTCGATACTGCCTCATAAGATACCGATTCAGGGTCTTCGGAGTTAATTAGTTTTTTAAAACTGCCCCGGTGATCCAAAGCTAACATCAAAAACTTATCGTCTTTTTTAAACTGGTCTAAAGCCATCAGGAGATCTCCCGAGCCATAAGATTGGAGTTCTCTTTCAATCTACTCTGTATAGCCTCAAGAGTTAATAACCCGGCTTGAGGACCGACTTGTTCTACTACCGAGGCCGAGTTGGCCGCCCCCCATCTCATCGCTTCCGACAATATTTGACCGTGAAACAATCCAGCTACTGTGCCTGTTGCAAAGGCATCACCAGCTCCGGTCATCTCTAAAAGTTTGGCTTTAAAAACTCCTAATTTATAATAACTCTCACCATCAAATCCGTAAGATCCTTCTCCACCATCAGTAATAACAACCATCTTAGGCCCTAAGTCAGAGAGGCCCTTGAGGAGTTTTTTAATATTGACTTTTTCTTCTAAGCCTAGAATCAACATCGCTTCCTGGACGTTTACAAAAAGGACCGTCATCAAAGATAAGAGCCGGGGGAATTTCTTGACCCCATGTTTTAGTTGGTGAGTGCCAGGATTAAAACCAAGCCTGGCTCCAGTTCTCTCCAGATAATTAATTAACTGGTCAACAATCTTTGAATCAGCAAATGTTGGTGACATGGAGGTAAAATAGACCCATTTTGTCCGGTCTAAATCCGGTAGATCGTACTTCCAAGGTTGGTGATAAACCAAAATTGTTCTCTCCCCTTTAAAATTTATCACTGCTGAAACGTTTGAATCTAACCCCTGGTTCACTGTTACATATTTTGACTCAACCTTCTCTTCTTTCATTTTATGGATTACTTTTTGACCCATGGGATCTGAGCCAACATTCGTATAAAAAGCAGTTTTTAGTCCGAGCCTTGAGGATCCAACAGCGTTATTGGCAGCGTTACCGGCCACCAGTTGATCATATTGATCAACCCCGATTTTATCTCCGTAGTTTATACATAACTCCTTTTTTGTTTTATCAACCGACAATGCCACATGGGCATCGTGAATCTTAAAGAAGTGATCAATCATACAATCGCCAACCGAGATTAAGTCAAACATTAGTATTTAGTATCGGGTATTAGGTATCAAGTTTCAAGAGGAATGGCCTTATAACCTGATTTTTCAATTACTTGAACTATATCGTCCATGTTAACTTTCTCTTCCTCAAACTTAACCTCGGTAATTTCTTTAGCATAAGAGGTGTCTGACGATTCCACGCCTACCAGATCTTCTAAATCCATATCAATCGTCATGGCACACGAAGTACAATGCATCCCTTCAATTTTAAGTTTTTTCTTAACTATTGCCATGTTTAGATTACTTCGATTATTCCTGTATACATCCCCATGGAACAAGAAAATAAAATCCTGCCAGTGTTATCAGGCGTAAAGGTAATTGTTTGTGTTTCATTAGCTTTTAAGTTTTTAGCAATACCCAAAGAAGGAATTCGGAATGCTGAGGCACAACTGTAGGCATCTTTGCTTGTCAGTTTAATGCTCACTGGTAAACCTTTTTTAACACGAATATAGTTG
Source organism: Candidatus Daviesbacteria bacterium (assembly GCA_030646805.1). Taxonomy (GTDB): domain Bacteria; phylum Patescibacteriota; class Microgenomatia; order Daviesbacterales; family UBA10151; genus JAUSKZ01. The sequence goes on along the minus strand of JAUSKZ010000019.1, from coordinate 3,334 downwards.
GGAGCGTATCCTAAAGATGTAACAAATATTTCAGGATTTTGAGTAACTGAGACGCCATTTGATTCTTGCGACTCACTCTTTCCCAAAGTGAGCGTAATTGGAAAGTTTTTTGCAATAGATTGTAAGCTTAAAGGTGAATCCAAGGCTGTCAGCGCACCGTTAACAGCTGTGACGCCTAAATAAATAACAGCCACTGCTGCCAATTTTAAAAATTTTGCCTTGTAATTTTCACCTAAAATAGACGTAATAAATCCTATCCCGAAGAAAAGTGGCATCGTACCTAATATAAACGTCGCCAAAATTAAAGCTCCGACAATTGCGTTGGCGCTACTTATCGCCAAAGCTTCCATAGCTATCGTTGTGCCACAAGGAATGAAAATAGTCATGGCTCCAAGAAGGGCTGGAGCAAAGATATCTTTTGATTTTGAATGATTTCTGATTATTTTTATAAGAAACCTCGGCGGCTGAATGGATACATATCTAAAAATTGGGTGAATATTCAATAAATTTAAGGCTACAACTATCATGTAAATTCCAGCTAGAAGCTGCATAAATGTCTGGACATTGTCACCAATGTTCAAAGCCCCGCCAAAAGCTCCTAAAATAAAACCTAAGACAGTATAGGCAATAAACTTAGAGAGTAAGAAAAATCCAGTTGCATACAAGGCGTGTCTTTTGGTATTAGACGAGACCTCTTCCTCCCTGGCAGCAATCACCGAGGCCAAAAGACCACCTTGGACCGCCAAACAAGTTAACCCTCCAACTGTCAGTCCCGTTAAAAAGATAACCCACAAATCAAACATTAGATTTTCATCCTTTTTAGTAATAAAGAGTTGCCAACTACTGAGATGGAACTAGTTGCCATAGCCACTGAGGCTAAGATTGGATTTAATAAAATACCAAAAAAAGGGTATAAAACTCCCATCGCTACCGGAATAAGTAATATATTATATCCAAAAGCCCAAAAAAGATTTAATTTAATTGTTCTCATAGTTTTTTTTGATAATTCAAGAGTTTGAGCCACTGACATTAAGTCTTTATTAATTAAGGTAATATCGGCAGCTTCCATCGCTATATCAGTTCCTGTTCCCATGGCAATCCCAACATCAGCCGCCGCCAGGGCTGGAGCATCATTAATTCCATCTCCAACCATAGCCACTATTTTTCTCCGCCTCGGCTCACCGACGCGAGACGGGCCTTCTTGTTGAATCTTTCTCACTTCAGCCTCTTTTTGATCAGGCAATACTTCTGCTAAAACTCTTTTTATCCCCAGTTTGGAGGCAATGGCACTGGCTGTCCTCTGATTATCACCTGTAATCATCACCACCTCAATTCCCTGCTTTTGTAACGCCTCAATTCCCGCCTTAGCAGTTTCCTTAACTGTATCTGCCACTGCTATTAAACCAGCTAAGTAGGCCTGTTTACCCTGAGCTTGTCGAAGGGCTAACAACATTACTGTTTTCCCTTCACTCTCTAATCTCTCCATGTCATTCTGAACGAAGTGAAGAATCTCTATTTTTTCTTTCTCCATCAATCGCCTATTGCCAAAAAATACCTTCTTATCGCCAACGGTTCCTTCAACACCATGTCCTGCGATAGCCTTAAATTTTGTAACAGATTCTAGTTTAATATTTTGTTTTTCAGCTTCTTGCACAATTGCATCACCTAGTGAGTGTTCTGAGCCTTTTTCAATAGAGGCAGCAAGACGAAGCATGTCATCCTGAGTGATAACGAAGGATCTAGATTCTTCGCCATTAAGGCTCAGAATGACATCCGTGACAACTGGTTTTCCGTTCGTAAGTGTTCCGGTTTTATCAAAGACAATAGTATTAATTTTATGAGCAATCTCTAAGCTCTCAGCATCTTTGATTAAAATACCGTGCTCTGCACCTTTGCCAGTTCCTACCATAATAGCGGTTGGAGTGGCCAATCCCATGGCACAAGGACAGGCAATAATAAGAACTGCTATTGAATTTAGCAGAGCAAATAAAAATGCCTGCGGTCCGCCGAATATATACCAGGTAGCAAAGGTAAAAAAGGCCAGCATTATAACTATTGGCACAAAATATGAAGAAATAGAATCTGCTATCCTTTGAATTGGAGCTTTTGATCCTTGAGCCTCCTCCACAAGTTTAATAATCTGAGCCAGCATCGTTTCACTACCAACCTTTGTCGCTTTATAGAGAAATGTTCCGGATTTATTAATTGTTGCTCCAACGACTGTATCACCTTTGGCCTTGTCAGCCGGAATACTCTCGCCGGTGATCATCGATTCATCAACTGATGATTCACCCTCCATAATTACTCCATCAACCGGGATCTTTTCTCCTGGTCTAACTCTAATAATATCTCCTACTAAAACTTCACTTATGGGAATATCTATTTCTAAATACTTTACGTCATCGCGAGCGTCAGCGTGGCGATCCATAGATTGCTTCACTTCGTTCGCAATGACAGAAGGTCGAAGGACTCGAGCTGTTTTTGCCTGCAGTCCAATTAATTTTCTAATGGCTTCAGACGTTCCCAATTTTGCATGTGCTTCAAAATACCTGCCTAAAAGAATCAGTCCTATGACAATTGTGGCAACGTCAAAGTAGGGCATTGGTTCAAGTCCAATACTTTGGACAATAGTCGGAAAGAAGGTAATAAAAGCTGAAAACCCAAAAGCCACCGTAGTCCCTAAAGCAACCAATGTATCCATATTAGCTAGGCGGTGTTTTAAAGCAGGAATTGTGGCTTTATAAAAATCCAACCCTGCCCAAAACTGAACAGGAATAGCGAGTAGCAGTTGAACGAAAGGCATTTGCAAAAGTGATGGAGAGGTTTTCGATAAGCCTGGAAAACTACCCCAAAGTATTAAACCTCCAAAAAACAAACTGACCACCACTTTATTTCTTAAAACTTTTAAGGATTTTTCTTTCTCTTTTTTCTCTGCATCTTCATCTTCCCTAGTTTGCTCAACTAAGGCTGTATAACCAACGCTCGAAATAGCAGAGGCAATTTGAGATGGACCACATTCCGAATCATCATAAATTACTGTAGCTTTCTCAGTTGCCAAATTAACAGTTGCATTCATAACGCCTGGTGTTTGGGATAATGATTTTTCAATCACCCGAACACAACTAGCGCAGTGCATGCCTTTTATTGGATAGGTTTGTTTAACTTCTGCCATATTAAATTACCCTTTTTCTTTTCTCGTCAAGAAAAACCAATAGGTAAATACGATACCCAGTAAACTAAATATTAATACTAATATTTTATCTATGGTCATAGATACCCCCTCTAAACAGCCTCAACTTAGATTGTTTTTTTAAATACGTTCATGACTTCAGCT
>JAUSKZ010000008.1 GCA_030646805.1 Candidatus Daviesbacteria bacterium | reverse complement strand
TGCTGTCGGCGCGGTTGTTGGAGTCGGAGTTGGGGTAGAAGTTGCAGTGGGTGTATCTGTGGGAGGAGTAGTGACGCTTGGAATGGGGGTAGTGGTACTAGTTGGGGTTTGAGTAGGGCTAGGAGCTTGAGTTGGAGCTTGAGTAGGAACTTGGGTAGGGAAAACGAAGCCTACTGGGGCGTAACCCCAGGGGGAGTTTAAACCAATCTGGACCGTGGCTGAATCAGTACTACACTTAACACTCTCCGTTGAATCCGGGTTACATTTTACCGAAGGACCGCTAAATGTAATTTGGCCAGCATCAGCTCTGGATCGAAAAATTTGGGTCTGTCTAAGTAGGAATAAGGTAAAAACAATCGCTGCCAGAAAAAATAAACTACCTAGTAGAATAATTATGTTTTTTTTGGTCAAAAGTCCGCTATCTAAATTCATAATTATATTGAGGGAGGATTTAACTCAACAGTAACTTCCAAGCTATCGGTAACCGGTAGGTTATCTGAGCCAGTTGGCAAAGGTACTCCATCCTTTTTAAAGATGATGTTTTCCTGGCTGGCTTTAGATTTTAAAACCTGAGTTCTTTGAACTAAGTATAAAGCTGCAGCCACACTCACCAAAAGGAAAACTATACCAACCACTGCCAGGATTTTTTTACGGTTATCATCGGGAACCATATATTAATAATTACACTTTAAATATCAGCTGTCAAATTATCTTTGGGTGGGACCCAGAGCCAAAATCCGCCCCTGGGTTCAGCGCTGCCGGAGGCTTGGGCAGATGAGGAAGCAATAGGAGGTGGGGAGAACCAGACCCCCGAGGCTCCGGTTTTATTTTGATTTCTTATAACATAGAGCATATCAAGATTATTTATGACCTTATCTAAATTAATATCGGCCCGGGCGTTCCATAAAGGAGAATCAGAGGTTAAACCGATAACTCCTTTGAGGATATTAGTGTCGTTTACATTAATAGTATTGTCTTCGTTTAAATCTCCGGCGGTAAGATCTATCGGGCTCGAGTTATTAAGGACACTCTCAGTGGCTGACATAGTAAAAGTTGAGGCTGAGTCAATATGGCTTGGGCCTTTGATATAGGCAGTGTAGATTGTTCCGGCAGTGAGCCCAGCTAAACTTAAACCTTCGTATGCCCCAGAATCTGGAAAATCAACGGTGTAAGTTAAAAGATAGGTTGGTTTGGTTTTTACCACCCCTTCGGCGATTCCTACAAATATCTTGCCGGATTGTTTATCGACCGGTCGCCCCTGCATGGCTATTTTTAAACTTAATGTTGCCCCAAAAGAGACAGTCACCGGATCAACCGATGATGTGTCAATGCTCTTTTTGGCACTTGAGGATGAGTTCAGTAATTTTTTTAAATCATCCAGGGGGGAGGTAGGAACTTCCCGGAGGGTACTGTTTGGCAAAAGACTAATTATATCTAAACCGGCTTTAGATTTAAAAACTTGGGTCTCCCGGACTAGTACAAAGGAAAAGGGGATACTAAAAAGGATTAAGATAAATCCTACGGCTAAAATTATAGTTTTAGTAGATGGTTGAAAGTTACTTAAAAAGTTAGGCATTACTTCAACAATATCAAATGTTGTCTTTTTTAGCTACTGACCTTAAGATTGAGAGGTGAATAAAAGTTTGATCCTCAAAGTTCTCTTAAATTCGGTAGTTGGGCTAGTTTTAATCATAATTTGGAGCCGGTTTGTTGATTTAAACGATATCAGTAGTAAAATTTGGAGTATTAATCCAAACTACATAGCCATCTTTTTTGGCTTATTTATTTTAAGCGGGCTTCTCCGAGCTTTACGTTTTAAGATGCTTCTTTCCGAATTTCAGATTCCTCTAAAGGACCTCTCGATGCTCCATTACTTATGCCAGTTGTTATCGTTTATGATCCCGATCCGGGTTGGGGAGATTACCAAGAGTATTTATCTTAACTCAATTTATAATTTACCTTTAGGTAAATCTTTAGTTTGGGTATTTATTGATCGGTTTGTCGATTTTTGGACAGTACTTTTGATGATTGGTTTGCTGTTGCCGGCAGTCTTAGGGAGTAATTCACAGATCGGCTTTTCGGTCTATATAATCCTAGCTGCCTTTACTCTGGTCTCATATATTGTTATTAAAAATGCAAAATTTACTCAAAAAATGGTAATTTTTTTGAGTAGGTTTTTGGTATTTAGCAATATTAAGAGAGCCTTTTTATCAGTTTGTACTACTATCATAGAAGGCTTTGAAATACTTAATGTTGGGGGACCAAAACTACTGTTAATTATCCTGATTACTGTAGCTGCTTATTCTTTGGATGGCTTAGCTTGGTATTTTTTACTAAGTTTTTTAAGCTCGCCTTTGAGTCTCTCAAGTAGCATATTAGGAAACCTACTTTTGGCCTTAACTTTTATTATTCCTTCCGCTCCAGGTTATGTCGGTTCAACAGAGGCGGCGGGACTTGCGGTCTTTAGTGGGTTGTTGAGTGTTGATCCGAAAATTGCCTCGGCTGCTACAGTTTTTTACCATATCCTGATTATCGTCTCGGTCTTAATTTTTGGGATAGTCTCACTCTATTTCTTAAAGTTTGATTTAAATTCAGTTTGGAAAAAATTAAAAAGAGAGTAGTTTATTCAAACTTTGCGGAAACCGTGTGGCTTTTAGCCCTTCCAGGACTTTCAGCCCACGGATGAAGCAAAGCAGTGATCAAACCGTTTTCTCAAAGAGAAACCGAGAGCTTTTATCCCCTCGGAGGTTTATTTAAAGCTTGTCAGATCGAGCTTGACTGCCGGACCCATGGTAGAGGAGAGGCTGATTTTAGTAATTTTTCCGCGGCCAACTCCGTTATATAAAGCTTTAATATTAGCTACAATCTCGTCTGCAGGTTGAGCCACTTTACCAATTCCTAAATGAATAACTTGGCCGGTAGGTTCGTTTTTATATTCGGTTTTACCACTTTGAAGCTCGGCGATAGTTTTCTCTAAGTTGTCGGTTACCGTATCATTTTTAGGACTTGGCATTAAGCCTCGGGGCCCCAATATTTTGGCAGCTTTAGCCAGCTTTAACATCCATTCAGGAGTGGTCACCACTACATCAAAATCAATTTTTTGTTTACCGAGAGCCAATGTAGCGATTAGCTCCTCATCTCCAAAGATAAGGTCAGGATTTTTGGACTTAATTTCGGCGGAGGCTCCAAAAACTAAGATATTCAGTTTTTTGCCAGCTGAAAAAGGCAGTAAGGCGAATCCTCTGATTGATTTAGTGTTGGTATTTATGTGGGCCTCAATTGTGCCTCCGAATTTAGAGTAGGAGGTTTCGGCTAGCAATTTAACTGCCTCATCTAGTTTATATTTTTGTTCTGGGTTAACCTTGGCCCGGGCTTCTTGGTATTTTTTACTTCTGTACTTAGCTTTGCCTTGTTTTTGTTTGGCCTTTGAGGCCTTGATTTTTTTAACTGGCTCGGTAATTTGGCTAGCTGGGTCTTCAGTAGGCAAAACTTCAATAACTGTTTTGCCCGTTTCTTTGCTTTCAGCTTTCAGCTTTGAGCCTTGAGCTTTTTCTGGCTCTGAATCATCAATAAATTTAGTTTTAGTCTGTCCCATATGTCGCTTCGCTCCAATTAAAAGTTCAAAATGCAAAATTCAAAATTAACTTTAAACTTTGAACTCTCAACTTTTAACTGGATATCTTGACTCCCATACTTCTAGCCGTGCCAGCCACGATTTTCATAGCTGCCTCAACTTCAGTGGTATTTAAATCTGGGAGTTTATCTTCAGCGATCTTTCTGACTTGATCTTGAGACAAGGTTCCGGCGGTCTCTTTGCCAGCTGTGCCTGAACCCTTCGACAAGCTCAGGGCTTTTTTAATCATCTCAGCCACAGGTGGCTCTTTAGTGATAAAAGAGAAGGTTCTATCCACAAACACAGTAATCACGACCGGCAGAATATTGCCTGAGCGATCTTTAGTTTTTTCATTAAAGGCTTTGACAAAGTCCATGATTGGTAGACCGTGTTGACCTAAGGCCGGGCCGATAGGTGGCGCTGCGGTAGCTGCCCCAGCTGGGACATTGAGTTTAATGATTGTTTTTATTTTTTTTGTCGCCATATATTTCTTTTAAATAAAAGACAGAAAAATCAAGCTTTGCTTATTTTCTTCACAGCCATATATTTAATGTTTAAGACCGTCAGGTCGCAAGTTCTAACGAAGTTAGAGCTTACTGATCTGTAAAAAGTCCAACTCTACAGGAGTTTCCCGTCCAAAAATTGAGACTAAAACCCTAACCTTACCGCGTTCTTTATCAACGGTGTCCACTTTGCCGATAAACTCAGCAAACGGACCGTCAACAATCTTAACCGTATCGCCATCACTGTAAACTGTTTTGTAGGTTGGTGCACCCCCGGCTTCCATATACTTAACAATTACTGCTACCTCAGATGCCGGAATTGGGGTTGGCTTATTGCCCATTCCCACAAATGAGGTTACACCTTGAGTAGTTCGAACTGCCAGCCAAGAAGCGTCGTCCAAAACCATCTTAACTAAGATATATCCTGGGAATATTTTCTCTTTGACGGTGGCTTTTTTACCACCTTTGATCTCAATCTTTTCTTGGGTGGGGACTAAAACATCGATAATCCTACCTTCTAAGTGTTCGGATTCAACCCGTTGTTTTAAAGCTTGGGCTACCCGGTTTTCGTGGCCGGAGTAGGTATGGACCACATACCACCTAGCTCCTGGGATATCTGGGGCTGCTTGTTCAATTGGTTCTTTGGCTGGTTCTTCATGTTCATCAGAAGTAGTCTCAGCCGTTTTAGCCTCAGACGTTGATGGAGTCTCTTCGTCGGCAACTGTTTCAGAAATCTCTTTCGAAGGCTCTTTGGAATCTCCATTGGTTGGAAGTTCTACGTTCTCTGGAGTGTCGCTATTATTTGACTCAGCTGGGGGAGTCTCTGTTGTCTGAGTTTGATCTGAATCAGGTTCAGATTGTAAGGTATCCTCGGTAATCTGAGGCGTTAGGTCAGAAGCCGGCATCTTTGGATCTTCAGTATCAGGTTGATTTGGCTTTGTGTCATTCATGTTTGTAATAATCTGGCGAGTAATTCAGTTAATATATAATCGATTGCGCCAACAAAAAAGCCTACAACGATTGTAACTAAAATTACAATAACTGTAAGCCTAAGAGTTGTCTTAGGTGTTGGCCAAACAACTCGAGCTAATTCTACCTTAACACCTATTAAAAAGTCAATTATCTTTCCCACTCTGATATTTTACCTGGAACGCAGTTTAATAGCTAGAGGTTGTTGGAGTTGCATCAAATCAACTAAAAATGTATATTCCTCTTGAAGATGAGAAGACATTTGGCTATCATGCACCAATCGGTTATAGAGGCGATATTGTTAGGGCGAAAAACGATTGAAACCCGTTTCAGTAAACATAGAATTGTCCCTTTTGGGGCGATTAGTGTTGGAGATTTAGTTTATTTAAAACCTCCAGGCAAAGAGATTGAAGGCCAGTTCAGGGTAAAAAAAGTATACACTTATGATGGATTAACAACAAGCGATGTTGAAAAGATATTTACAGAGTTTAAAAGTGAGATTGCAACCGGAGATCAGGATTTTGACAGAGGTTATCTTATTCAAAAAAGAGGCAGTTTATTTGGAACGGTAATATTCATTGGGGATTCAGAGAGGTTCATAAATCTCGCAATTATATCGCGAGCCTTGAATTCGCGAGCGAATATTACCTCACCAATCAAGATTACAAAATCAGACAGGCGGGGCTGGGTAGTAATTGGGTAGTAATATAGTGGACTGAGGGGAGAGGCAGCGAGGAATTGACAAAGTAATTATAGTGTGTATAATTAATGTGTATATAATAACTTATGCAGGCACAAAGATTAAATATCACACTTCCATATGAAATAGCGAAAGACCTTAGAAGGGTCGTTCCTGCTGGAGAGAGAAGTCAGTTTATTGCGGAGGCTGTTAGAGAAAGAATTAGTCAGAATAAGCACTTTAAAAAAGAGTGGGCTAAGGGTTTAAAGGCAAATTACGACTATTACAAAAAGATCGGTAAAGAGATTGAAGAGGATTTTAAACATGCTGATGAAGAAATCCTTGAAAGATTACCCTAAGCGGGGACAAATTTATATCGCCGACCTTGAGCCTGCATATAAACGGGAAATTCACAAAAAAAGACCAGTATTGATAGTTTCCAACAATGATTTAAATGGTGGAACCCCTTATGTCGTAGTGATACCAAGCAGTTCAATTGTTCCCGAGGTGATTAGTGCTGAAATGGTTTACCTAGGGAAGGCTAAAGGTTTCAATAATGAATCAGTTCTCCTGCCATTTTTTATTAGAAGTATTGATAAAGAACGTTTAATTAAAAAAGTTGGCGTTTTATCAAAACAAAAAATGCTCGAAGTAGAAGAAGCTCTAAGGATTGTTTTAACACTAAAAGATCGTGACATGCTTTAGAGGATTTTATTAATTATAAAGAAATACCATGAGCGTTTTAGCTCATGGATGAAGTTAATCCGAGCTGGAAGCGAGGACACTGCAAAGCAATGAATTAAGAGATACCACACATGCGTAAGCTAGTGGTAGTTCATTGAGTGATCTTAGAGCTGTCGGAGGTAAAGGTATTAAAAGGATCTGTATAGCTGATAACCTCTTTTTCGCCTTTGCCATCATCGCTGGGTTTTTTGATTTTATTATATGAAACGACAGTTTTAGGTATTTGACCAGCGATTCCTAAATCTTTGCGCCCATCAACGTTGATTTCAATCACCCCGGCTGGTTTTTTAAAAGCTAAGTTAGGTCTGTCTGTCAGTAGTAAGACAGTAATATTGTGCCAGATCGGTGTGGCTCCGGTGACTCCACTTGCAAGTTGGGGATCCATTGGGGAGTTATCGTTATTGCCAACCCAGGCCCCGACTACAAACTCCGGGGTATAGCCAAAAGCCCAATTGTCCCGTTTTTCATCAGAAGTGCCGGTCTTAACCGCCACGGTATATTTGGGGATTTTGAGGAGTGAGTTTTCGCCAAAAGCCGGAGTCCGGGCGCGGTTATCAGTTAAGATGTCAGTAACCAGATACGATAACTCCTCCGGCACCACCTTTTTTCCTTCACGATTGCGATTATCCTCAATAATATTACCGCTTGAGTCAGTGACCGTTAGGATTGCCAAAGGACTATGGTTGACACCGCTGTTGGCTAAAGTTTGGTAAACCGACATCATCTCAATCATTTTGACCGCTCCGCCCCCTAAGGTTAAGGATAGTCCGTAGTCCTCCGGGTTATTTAAGGTGGTAATTCCCATCTCCCTGGAGGTTTGTAGCATCTCGGCGATTCCAACAATTGAGAGTAGTTTTACTGCTGGAACGTTATATGATGAGCCCAAAGATTGTCTGACTGTGACCGCCCCATGAAATTTTCCGTCATAGTTAACCGGGGAATAAGCTTGTCCCCAGGGGTTTTTGAAGGTAGTTTGAGTATCGAGGAGAATGGAACCTGGCGAGAAACCTTTTTTAAAAGCAGTCAGGTAAGTAATCGGCTTGATCGAGGAGCCTGGCTGACGTAGCGCCAAGGTAACATTAAAGTTTCCGTCTTTACTTCCAAAATATTCTTTGGAGCCGACCATGGCTAAAATTTGTCCGTTTTGAGCGTCAAGCACCATAGCTGCACCGTTTGTGACTCTTAAATTGGCTAATTTACTTACCTCGGTTGAGACGATAGATTGAACACTCTCCTGGACGCCTAAATCCAAGGTGGTGACAACTTTCAAGCCGCCTTGAGAGACGGTTCTATTCCCATATTTGGCGGCGAGTAAGTTTTTAACATACATTACAAAGTGAGGAGCGTTAATATCTGAGCGGGGAGGTTGGATAGCAAGCTCCAAGCTAAAAGCCTCCTGGGCTTCGACTTTTGAGGTGAATCCATCTTCAATCATCCGGCGCAAAACCTCTTGCTGGCGATCTTTACCTTTTTCGGGACTCGTCCCATAAGGGGAAAATTCAGTTGGAGAAGCAGGTAGTCCAGCAAGGTACGCACTTTCAGCTAGATCAAGGTTAGAAGCGCTTTTCCCAAAATACATCTGGGAGGCAGCCTCAATTCCCCAGGCTGGCCCACCATAAGCTACCTCATTAAAATACATCTGTAAAATCTCATCTTTGGTATAAATCTTCTCGAGCCAGATAGCTAGGATAACTTCTTTTATTTTTCGGGTAATAGTTCGATCGGATGTCAGTAAGGTATTTTTAATTAATTGTTGGCTAATAGTTGAGCCTCCTTGGGTTACCCCTTCGGCAAATTGAACCTTTAGCGCTCTAAGAATTCCAGAGATATCAACCCCAGGATGCGAATAAAAGTTTTTATCTTCAATCGAGATTGTGGCTTGGACCAGCTCTTTTGGGAGTTCATCAAGTTGAATCAGTTTTCGGTTATAACCTTCGTAAAATTGATACAAGAGCTTGCCTTGACGGTCATAGATTTGGGTGGTCAGTGGTCTTTGGCTGATATAAAGTTGGGAGGGTGAAGGTAAAGATGAGCCAACTTTTACTAAACTGACAGAATAAAATAGAAATAAGGCTGTTATGGCCACCAAGATAATTTTGCTGCGAGTCGGTCGGGGGACGAGCCTAAAGAGAAATTTTTTTATCTTCTGGAAATAAAACTTAGGTAGAGGTTGGGTTCTCGGTCGGCCGCGACTTTCTGTAATCAAGTCGTAAATAGTTAAAACCAAGATACCCATCCCAAAAGGAACAAGGATAACTATTGCTATAAGACTTCTTAAGGTGTCTTTTGACGCTTCAAAGATTAGGTTAACAATATATCTCATAAGTTATAAGTTTTGGAAGGTAGCATACAGCTAAAAGCTGTAAATTTAAAGAGCCCGAAAGTTTAGGATTTATTTTTGACGCAATAGAAGACTTATGTTTGGAGGTTTTAACGGTCTTAGATCGGGGCTGATTTTTCTGTAGTTTCTTCATATTTCCCCCACATTTTCCAACTATAATTAATTCTAAATGGACATATTAAGCTCATTGTATATAAAAAGTGGGCAGAAAAAAGTAGGATCAAATGGATCAAATAGGGTCAGTTAAATACTTTTTTGGCGTACTCCCAATACTCAGGATAGCCGTTTTCTTTCATATAAAGCCACCACTCAACTCCCCAAAGATAAAATTGGTCAAAACCGGTATTTTCCCCAAACTCAATATTATCCTGAAAATCTTGAGGGGAAAAAATATTGACTTGTTCTGAAATTGGGCTATCTTTAACACCATTTATAAGCCAGGGCTCAGTTTGAAGTTCAGTGATAATAGTTTTTTGGTTTTTTGGAGCAAATAGATTTCGGATTATGTTTGATCTTAGTTGATATGAGCCGGGCGAGAAAGGATATGTCACATAACCTAAAAATGGGTGATGGATCCTGCGGTAAAGGCTAATTCCTAGGATATCTGAAACTTGCATCGGGGTAATCCAAGGTCGCCATTCCCCAGTATCAGTGACGATAATTTTACGGTTAGGATCTAGTTTTCGAACCAACTCAACCTCACTTTTTAAAAACTTTGGATCGGAGGGGTCGCAATTCTCGCCAAAACCAAATAAGGGTTCGTTCTCGACCTGCCAACTGGTGATGGCGGGATGAAACTTAAGTCGGGTGACGACACTCTCAATCATCCGGAGGGTGGCAGATTGTCGTTCTTTGAGGGTCATTGTTTTTGCCCAGGAAGGGTAATGACACTCTGGCCAGCGGGGTTGTTTGGCGCCTACAACTAGTAAAACTTTAGCCTGATATTGGTGAGCTTTATCTAGCTGATAGAGGATATCATCAAAATAATATTCATTCTCCAGAGGTTCAACTTGTTCCCAATAGGTAGTCAATCTTAGCTCTTTTACTCCGAGTTCTTTCAAAATCAAAAGGAGAACTTCCTGCCATTTGAAGCCTAGATACTCAGCGTATTTAGGAGTGAAAGTGACTCCGTATTGTATCTTTGAACTGACTTTAGCCTGGTAGTTTAGAAAGTAAACAAAGATGCCCAAGATAACTAAAGCTATCAACATGAATATTAAGGGTTTATTTTTTTTCATTTTAACTTAAAGCCAAGATCCCGAGCCCCAAACAGATAACGGTTGCTCCTAATATTTTTTGACGGATGGCCCGGGACGTTAAATTCTCCTCCAAAAGATGTTGCAGTTTTTTGGATAAAAGCAAAACTCCCAACAAAACAAAGATATATTGCACCCCAGCTAAGGCGTTGATAATGGCTGGATTGTTAAGAGAGATCGCATAAGCCAAAAGAAATCCGCCTAAAGCTCCGCTTAGTTGGCCAAAAAGGAGCAGCCGGCTGGATCTATTAACAAAGTGATGTTTTTGGATTCGGCTTTTTAGTATCTGATCCCGGT
>JAUSKZ010000014.1 GCA_030646805.1 Candidatus Daviesbacteria bacterium | reverse complement strand
AAAACAACCAACCGGGCGCCTTGGATCTACAGTTTCTGGAGTATCTATTCCAATATAACGGATTCTAAATCCCCCTTCTACTTCGATCGTATCCCCATCAACCACTTTAGTAACTAAAGTCTTTTGCATCACTGAACCCTTTTCCAGATTAACCTCTGGAGGAGTTTCTTGAATTTCCTGAATTTCTAGAACTTTGACAGTTGAACTATTTATCCCAAAGTAGATAAAAAAACCACCGATCAAAAATAAAACTAGAGAGATAAGCAATAATTTAATATTATTTGACAACAATCCCCCTCATTCTCAGTTTGAAAAAACTTGAGTAAACATTATCCCATATAGCTCACTATCTGCAGCTCCAACCCCAATTTTATGATAGTCAGTTGATAAAATATTTGCCCTGTGGCCGGGGCTATTCATTAGCCCATTGTGAGCCAAAGATAAGGAAGGTGCAAAAGCTAAATTTTCACCGATTACCAAAAAATTAAAATTGAATTGCTCAGCCCTATCCCCAACAGATTTACCTTCCGGGGAGATGTGAGAAAAATATCCCTGTTTTAACATATCGGAGCTATGAAACCGGGCAATTTGCCGAAGCTCTAAACTCTGGGTTAGAGGTTTTAGATTATTTCTAACTCTCTCAGTATTTACAAGATCTATCATATCTTTTTCCAAACTTTCGTTAAAACTAAAGTCATCAGTTTTAAAACCTAGGTCAACCCTCTCATTGGTCTTGGGTTTAACAGTCATAAAAGCTATTGAATCTTCTGCTACTCCACCAAAGATATTTTTTAAGGGAGCTTCCAAACGGTAAGTATGGGATAATATTTGTGAGGCTAGCTCGGAGTTTGAAACTAGCTTTTTAATGGTTGGGTGGATTGGGAAAGTTCCAGCTAAAATTAAAATCATCGCCACAAAGACTAACCCTCGAAGTGCAGCCGGAATAACACTAAGTATGTTTTCTCCGGGAATTCGAGGAACTCTTTTAAACTGTTTTAAAAATATTCTGGTTAGGATTAAGAACAAAGTTTCAATAACAAACCAACTAACAATAAACCCTAAAACTTTGGCGTAGGATAAAGGTAGGGAGAAAAGTTGCTCACCATACTCAGAGACAAATTGATAATACTTTAAAGAGACGGTAAAGGCTGAAACAAAACCCAGGAAATCTAAAACCTCTACTAAAAACAATTTCCTAAAACCCTCTATGGCAAAGCTAAAAATAATTATAAATATAACTAAATCAACAAGATTCATCTTATCTCTATTCTATCTCCTAACTCCGTTTTTGAGTTTTTGATCACACCTTGAGGCATCTCAACTACCAGGTTATATAATGGGTTCCAGAAAAATACTCTCCAAGGTTTTAACTTAGCCATCTTAACTACTTTTAAGTTTCTATCTAAAACTATAACATCAATCTTCGTTTTTAACCCAAAGGTATGGATACCAAATCTGGTCTTAAAAATTAAAGTCCTTGGACTCCTGGGATTTAATAAACCGAGCAAAAGATCTTGAACTTTTTGAACTTGTTTAAAGTCTTTGGCAATGATACTTTCTCGGGTTAGATTATATATTGGCACAGGTACTAGTTATCTTAACCCTAAAGCCTCAACTATTGAAGTTGTTCCTATCCCATCACAAATTCGAGGAGATTTGGAGGCACCAAATTGATGGCTAATCCGAGAGATTAGCATATTATCATCCGGATTAAGAAGTTTTTGACACAATCCCATTCGTTCTGCCCATTCCAAGTTAACTCTCTCGTGAGCTCCATTTGGTGGCAAAGGACAAAGACTTGTGCCTCTTTGAAGTAAAACTGATCCTACTTGAATCATCTCTGAGGGAGGAGAGATTAAAAGAGTTGGTGGTTGACTGACGATATCATCGTAAAATTCTGAGATTCTTTTTGACAAAGGGCCCACTCTTTTAACTTTTTGACCCTGACTTAAAACCTCTCCCGGCAAATATATTTTATACTCTATACCTAAAACATCTAAAGCTTGTCTCAAATTATCCCGGTGAATCGGGGAGATTCCACTACCTGAGGTTTTAACTACAATTCGAGGTGATAAAGGTCCGAGATCTGAGTAGCCATTCATAAAACCCTTGGGTAAAAAAGGAGCTACCAATTTCGGATCAAATCCAAGATCCGTAAGTCTTACTTGAGCTTGTTCGTTCCAAACAATCGGAGTAATTCCAAGGTCCCGCATGAGTTTTACTGCGCTGTCTTTTGGTTCAACATCTGGGATTACTAAAAATCTGCCTCCAGGGAAAGATTTTTTTAATTTTTCCTCTGAATATCCGCCTAGCTGATGCTCCTGAACAGCCACTAACATCCTCGGGCTCTTTGTTGGAGTAAACATCTGTCTAAATCTTAAACTGTGCTCAATTTTTGATAACGCGCCTAAAACAGGAATAGCTAATCTTCTTAACCCTTCGGAGTGATCAGTATACTCTTGGCCCAAGTGGCGGGAAGTTCTCATACTTCTGTGAAACAACCTGGCGGGAATGGCAGATAAGTTTAGCAGGCCCCTTTCAACGGCGTGTCCGGCTTTCTCGATTAAATTTCCTACCGCTAAAGCTGTAGCTGGATTTCCTTCTCCAACTAAAGATGTAGAGACAAAAACTAACTTTTCCATTAAAAAGCAATTTTTCTAATCCGGATATTTTTAGGGGTGACCTCAACTAACTCAGTATCGTCGATATACTCTAAAGCTTCCTCAAGTCCCATAATCTTTGGAGTATTAAAATGTTCTGCTACCCCCTCACCTTTACTTCTCATATTAGATTGCTGTTTTTCCTTACAAACATTAACCGAGATATCATCCGGACGGGAGTTTTGACCAACTACCTGGCCTCTGTAAACCTCGACTGCTGGCCCTATGAATAGGACTCCCCGATCCTGAACTCCCGTTAAACCATAGAGTTTGGTGACCCCATTCTCGTGAACTACCAAAGATCCGCGGTCACGGGTTTTACTGCCCCCCAAATCAGGAGCAAATTCAAAGAAACTAGCAGCGATAATCCCCAAACCCCGGGTATCAGTTAAAAACTCACTTCGGTAACCAAACAAATCTTTTGTAGGAATTATAAATTCAAAAAAGGAGACTCCGTTTTCGGTATTCATATCTTGGAGCTTAGCCCCTCTAGCTCCAAGTTTTTGCATCACTATTCCGGAGTGAATCTCAGGAACCTCAATATATAATCTCTCATAAGGTGTTAAGATTTTACCCTCAACCAGTTTTTCAATTACTTGGGGACGAGAAACTTGAAACTCATAGCCTTCCCGTCTTAATCTCTCAATTAGTATTGCTAAGTGTAGCTCTCCACGGCCAGAGACAATCCAGCCCTGACCATTGGGTGAATCTTCAACTTTAAGAGCCACATCTGTCTCTAGCTCTTTAAAAAGCCTTTCCCTAATTTGCCTGGAGGTTTTAAACTCTCCTTCGCGTCCTCCAAAAGGCGAAGTATTAACTCCAAAAGTCATCTTGACGGTTGGCTCCTCAATATTTAAAACCGGCAAAGCAACGGGGGCTATAGGGTCAGCGATAGTTTCACCAATAGTAATATTGGGAATTCCTGAGATAGAAACAATGTCTCCAGCAACAGCCTCTTTAGCTTCAACTCTATTTAATCCTTGAAAGGTCATTAAACTAGTTAATCTATATTTACTGATAACACCTTCCCGATTAATATGAGCTACATCTTGTCCCATCCTGACCCGGCCGTTAAAGACTTTACCTGTCGCAATCCGGCCTTTAAAATTATCCCCACCAATAGTCATAATCAAGATCTGCAAAGGACTATCCGGATCCCCCTTTGGGGCTGGGACATATTTTAAGATTGACTCAAAGATCGGAGAGATATCTTTCATAGCACCTAAATCTGGTTCCAGTCCCGCAAGACCCTGTTTGCCGGAGGCGTAAACAATTGGAAAATAAGCTGATTCCTCATCGGCTCCAAGCTCCATAAATAAATCAAAGGTCTTGTTAACTACATAATCAATCCGAGCATCACTTTTATCGATCTTATTAATTACCACAATAACCTTGTGGCCCATGGAAAGAGCCTGTTTTAAAACAAACCTTGTTTGAGGCATTGGGCCTTCTTTGGCATCAATTAAAAGCAAACAACCATCAGCCATCTTTAAAACCCGTTCGACCTCGCCACCAAAATCAGCGTGTCCAGGAGTATCGATGATGTTAATCTTAGTAGGTACTGAGAGACCATTCTCGTCAGTGCCTTGCCAGACAACAGAGGCGTTTTTAGAAAAAATAGTTATTCCCCGTTCTTTTTCCAGCTCATTGCTATCCATTATTAGTTCTGATCCGGCCAAGTCTTTACCGAGCTCAGTTTTTGATTGTTTGAGGAGGGCATCCACCAAAGTGGTTTTGCCGTGATCAACGTGAGCTATAATGGCAACATTCCTAATATTCATAATTTATTTCCTTCATTTGCACAAAAAATCCGCTCTCTGCGGATTGTTAATTGTCTTTAGACAAGAACTCGAAATCCCCTTTTACAGTGGGGAAGAGTTCATTTTACCAGGTTACCCCACTAATAACAAATTAAAAAGTTAAATTGAATCATAAATATAACAATATTCTCATTAAAAACTTACAAGTCTGATTTAAGATAACAACATGGTAGAAGCTAAAAGATACATTTTTGAGTTTGATCCCCGGACAACCACCTGCCAAAGCAGTTATGTCAATTATCCGCAGAGGAACCCCAAGGCAAGTAGATAAATTAATAGGTTACTTGAGAATGAATGCAGCTAGGGTAGCTGGACTCGGGGAAAAATTACCTGTAAACGCTAGTTCATTAATAAATGACACAACGCCTAATAACCCCGAGCCTTCAGAAAAAATCTAAATACACTTAAACTATAGTTAAAGCTTCCATCTGTGATCCGGCTCGGATTCGGACCGAGGACCAAGAGCTTAAAAGGCTCCTGCTCTACCGCTGAGCTACCGGACCATAGAACGCAAAATTATATAACCACTAATCTTTAAACTTATGTATTTTAGCATCTAAAATAGGCTAGAGTCCACTCGCATGATCTTGCTTTAAATCTCTGACTTGAATCTTTAAACAATTTATATAAAAATCTCCTAAATGACTCCTCAAAATATTAAAAGAGATAGGCCTACTAAAAATCTAAGGACTCTTTGCTTTTTAATTGAAGAAAGTAAAGTTTGGCTGGCGATGAAAAAAAGAGGATTTGGGGTTGATAAATGGAATGGAGTTGGGGGGAAACTAGAGCCTGGAGAGGGTGTCCGAGAAGCGGCCATCAGAGAAATTTATGAAGAAATAGGGGTTAAAGTTACGAATAAAAATTTAAAAAGATCTGCCACCATAGATTTTAGATTCCCAGATGAACCAGACAATAAAAATATGAACGTTAGAGTTTGCGTTTACACCACTAAAAAATGGGAAGGCGTTCCACACGAAACAGAGGAGATGGCTCCTAAAACATTTTTATTTGGCGAGATACCCTATGACAATATGTGGGAGGATGATAGATACTGGCTGCCGCTAGTGCTTCAAGGCAAAAAGGTTTATGCAGTATTCAATTTTTCTAGAGATAACAATACTAGTAAAGAAAAATTGACAGATTACAAAGTTAAGATCTTCGCGGAAGAACCTTGAGTTAGTAGCGCGTACGGGAGTCGAACCCGTGATTTCTGGGATGAAAACCCAACGTCCTAGGCCACTAGACGAACGCGCCTTATTAAATTATTAAGGTAGTTCGCCTGGCACTTGCGTGCTATGCCGAACTTGCCTCGCTTCACTCGGCTTGTTCATCTGCGAGTGTTCTACTCTAATGACGAACGCGCCAGTTGACTGCGTTCGTCTGCGCTTACGCACTATACCGAACGCGCCATATTACTAATTTTATCAGAAAAAAGGATTTAAGGCCAACCTTAACTAGTTATATTTTTTATAACTTCTATTTTAGGATCATTTTTATCTTCAGCATAATCAACCAAAACAGCATCTAATCTATAAGGCCTATCTCCCCATTTAACTTTTAAAATATAAAAAAGAGCTGCCTTTAAAATAAACTTTATCTTCCAAGGTGTAATTGATTCCAATGGTAATCCAAACTGATGGGAGTATCTAGTTTTTACCTCCACAAATACCAATTCATCTTTATCTAAAGCGATAATATCAATCTCCCCTCCTCTGATTCTAAAATTTCTCTCTATAATCTTATAACCTAGCTTATTTAGATGTTCGCAAGCCAGATTCTCTCCTTGATTACCGGTTTGGGTTTTTGTCATCCTGAATGATTTCAGAATGACAGGTTAAATAAATTTTTGCAAATTAAAAGAAGTTCTGTGTAATTTACAAAGACCATATTTTTTAATCGCCTCTTGGTGAACTTTTGTCCCATAACCTTTATGTTTAGCAAATTGATAGTCCGGATATTGTAAGTCCAACTCTTCCATTAATTTATCCCGGTAAACTTTAGCAATAATTGAGGCAGCTGCAATAGATAAACAACGCCCATCTCCATCCTGAACCGCTGCCTGTTTAACAATATCAAAATCTGTAATTGTAAAAGCATCAACTAAAACAAAATCCGGTGGGGGTTTTAAGTTATCAACCAGACTTTTAAAAGCTAGTTGAGTAGCTTTACCTATCCCTATCTCATTAATTATTGGGACATCTATAGTAAAGGTTGAATAGGCTAAACAGGAATCTTTTATCTTTTGGGTTAGCTCAATTCTTTTTTTAATTGATAATTTTTTGGAATCAGCAATCCCGTCAGGGATCCTAGAATTTGGAGAAAATATCACTGCCCCAACAACCACAGGACCTGCAAAACAACCTCTGCCTACCTCGTCAACTCCACAAACAACTTTGTAACCCTTCTCCCAAAGTTGGGTTTCAAGATCAAGTGTAGGGATTAGCACGAATTTAGACTGTGGTTGCCAGTTTTCCGGTTAGGTTTCTTAAATAATATAGCTTACTTCTTCTGACACGCCTGGCACTCTTCTTAACTTCAATTTTTACCAATGTTCGAGAGTTAACCGGCCAAGTTCTTTCAACGCCAGCCCCCCCAGTACTTATCCTTCGGACTATAAAAGTTTGATTCTCACCCCGTCCAGAAAAGCGTATAATAATTCCTTCAAAGATTTGAACCCTGGTCTTGGTTCCTTCAGTTACGTTGGTGTGAACTCTGACTGTATCACCAACTGTTAGAGTTGTTTCATTAAATTTAGTAGAAATCATGAGGTAAATTGTATAGTCTTTGCTCGTTCAAGTCAACCTGATTGTGCCTTTACCTAACAAAGTCTCAAGTTGAGATACCAAACTTGGATCAACCTTGATTCCAAAAGGTAGATCTAATTTTTTTAAATTATTACCACCGTTTGGTAGAAGGATAGAAACTTTTACTTTTCCAGGGTATTCTCTTAAAGTCTTGTTAACTTTTTGTAAAATATCGACCCCGGAATCTTTTGGGACATGAATCTCAATCTCTTTTTCTTTTTTAACAACTGATTTATCTTCAGACTTTGGATAATATCTTTTTTTCTCTACCACATCTACAGCCTCTGAAACCCCAACATTAATTGTTGTAGGATCAAAGGTATCGGGGTTATACTCAATCATCCGGTCCACTATCAAAGATAAACTCTCGTCCCGGGTTTCCACCTTGGCCCAAACTAAAACCACCTTATCTTTTTCGACATATGTTTTACAATCAAGATAAGTTTTGGGAAAAATAACTGCATCAAGAGTTGTCTTAGTATCAGTTAAACGGATAAATGCCATCTCAGCAGCACTTTTTTTGGTAATTACTTTCCTAGCATCAGCTATTAAAGCCGCCACCAAAATTCTCTCTCCAGTATTCCCCTCCGTTACATCTCCAAGAGATTTAGTAGCGTACTTTGAGGCCATACTAAGCTTGGCTAAAAACCGAGGCTCATGAAGATAAAAACCCAAAAGCTCCTTTTCAAAAATCAACATCTGATCCAAATCCCACTCGTCAACCTCAGGCAAGGCTACAACTATCTCTTCTTGAGATTCAACTCCAAATAACCCAACCTGTCCTGATGAGGCTTTCTTAGATCTAGCGTGAGCCAACTCCAAACATTGATCCAAACTTATCATTTGGGCCGCCCGCGAACCTAAAGAGTCTAAACCTCCGGCTTTAATTAAAGCCTCAAGTGTCTTTCTATTTACCAATCTATTATCAACTCTTCCACATAAATCCCCTAGTGATGAAAAAGCGTTTTTGTCCCGGGCCTTGATAATTGACTCAATCGCCAAAATCCCCACATTTTTAATAGCTGAAAGCCCAAATCTAATCCCTTGTTTTTGAATACCTGTAAAAACCGCTCCGATTGACCTTTTAAGGTCGTCTTCACTTAACTTATCTAAATCTTCGATTGTAAAACCAACTTTAGATCGATTAACGTTAGGCGGTAAAACCACGATCCCCATCCGTTTGCACTCTTCCATAGCGTGGGCAATTTTTTCGATATCCCCGTATTCAGCAGTCATCACCGCTGCCATAAATTCCTCAGAATAGTTAGCCTTCATATAGGCCGTTTGATAGGAAATCGTTGAGTATGAAGCTGCGTGAGCCTTATTAAACCCATAAGCTGCAAACGGTTCAATTAATTTAAAAATCTCAAGTGCTTTCCCTTCAGTCAAACCTCCCTTAATACAACCCTCAATAAAGTGGTCTTTTTGCTTGGCCATCTCCTCCGGGATCTTTTTCCCCATAGCTTTTCTAAACTTATCAACCTCTTCCCAGTTATAACCAGCCAAGGTTATAGCTGTAAGTAATACATCGTCCTGATAAACTAAAAGCCCTAAGGATCTTTCTAGAATATCTCTCATCCTCTCGTCAAAGTAAGTAATCTTGGAAGGATTCCGTTTTCTGGAGATATACTCAGGAATAATAGCCAGCGGTCCTGGACGATACAAAGCAATCATCGCCATGATATCAAAAATATTAGTAGGCTTAAGTTCTACTAAATATCTGGTCATCCCATCACCCTCAAGTTGAAATAAACCCATGGTTTCACCTCGAGATAAAAGCTCAAAGGTTTTTTTATCATCAATTGGGATTTTAGTTAAATCAACCTCAATTCCACGATTTTCTTTAACAATCTTGACGCTATGTCCAAGGATTGATAAGTTTCTAATTCCTAGAAAGTCCATCTTAACGAGCCCCACTCCGTCTTCACCCACTGAAAACATATCGTATTGAGTGACAATCTTTTCACCGTTGGCCTCACGCATGAGTGGTGTAAACTCGGTTAAAGTTACCGGAGCAATAACAATCCCAGCTGCGTGAACTGAAGCGTGACGGACTGTACCCTCAACTCTTTTCGCCAGATCTAGTAAGATTTTTAAACTTTGATCGTTGTTGTAAAGATTTAAAAGCTCGGGGACTTCTTTTATCGCCTCCTCCAAAGGTTTGTGAAATCCTTGGTGGGGGGGCGGAACAAGCTTGGCGATCCTATCAACCTCACCATATGGAATCCCTAAAACCCGACCAATATCCCGAACTGCTGCCCTACCCATCATCGTTCCAAAAGTAACGATGTGAGCTACTTTGTCGTGACCATATCGCTCCATCACATATTTAATAACTTCATCCCGCCGATCATCGGCCATATCACAATCAATATCTGGCAAAGATGGGCGATAAGGATTTAAAAATCTTTCAAAAGGCAATCTATAAAAAATCGGGTCAATATCGGTTACCCCGATAGCGTATAAAACTAGGGATCCGGCGGCCGATCCTCTGGTATTGGTAATAATTTCGTGCTCTTTGGCCCAATTCATAAAATCAGCTACAATCAAGAAGTAAGTCGCATATTTTTTTTGGGCGATAACTGATAACTCGTAATCAAGTCTCTCTCGAAGTTCGGGAGTTGCCTCCTTAAATCTTTTAGCTAAACCATCGTTAGCTTTTTGGGTCAAATAGTCCATCGGCTCTAAATTTCCAGGGATATTAAAGATTGGAAAGTGAGCTTTACCAAGCGAAAGCTCTAGGTCAACCATTTCTGCAATTTGGATTGAGGTATCTAAAGCTTGCGGCATCTTCTCAA
>JAUSKZ010000044.1 GCA_030646805.1 Candidatus Daviesbacteria bacterium | reverse complement strand
GGATCAGGAGGGCTTTTAGGTTTGGGACTTGGTCAATCCAGGCAAAAATATTCCTACATCCCAGAGGTGACAACTGATTCAATTTTTTCGGTGGTTGGTGAAGAGTTTGGATTTATTGGTGGACTAGTTTTAATTGGAGTTTTTGGTTTTATTATTTTTCGATCTCTAAAAATCTCACAACAAGTCAGCGATGGGTTCAGCCGACTTTTGGCAACTGGTTTAACTGTTTGGATAGGCTCACAAGCGGTAGTAAATTTAAGCGCGATGGTTTCTTTAATTCCTTTAACCGGAGTGCCGCTACCTTTTATTTCCTACGGCGGATCAGCACTGCTCGCTAATCTCGCTGCAATTGGTATACTTTTAAATATCTCAAGAAAGGTATGATATGAAGATTTTACTAACTGGTTCACATTTTACTCCCGCCCAAGCGGTGATTGAAAAATTACAAGCAACTGCAAATCTAGAGATAGTTTATATAGGCAGAAAGACTACTCGTGAAGGTGATGGCTCCCCCTCGTTAGAATCACAGATTTTACCTCAAATGGGAGTAAAGTTTAGACCGATTATAGCTGGGAGACTACAAAGAAATTTTGGCTTATATACAATCCCTTCGTTACTTAAAGTTCCGGTAGGTTTTATCCAATCATTTTATATACTGATAAAAGAGAAGCCAGATGTTATCTTGTCTTTCGGAGGCTACGTCGGGGTGCCAGTGGTAATTTCAGCTTGGCTTTTGTCTATTCCCATAATTATTCACGAACAAACACTGGTACCTAGTCTTGCCACCAAAATAAGTAGCCTTTTTGCAGATAAAATAGCCGTCTCATTCCCAGGTCTTACTCAAGATAAAGTTGTGGTGACGGGTAATCCGCTCCGGAGTGAGATATTAGATGTAAATCCCGATGATTCTAAGATCGATCCGGAGATTTTGAGGATAGTTAATAACGCCAAAAAAGACAAAAGACCACTGGTATTGATCACTGGCGGCAATCAAGGCTCGCACATAATAAACGAGACAATACATGAAATCATCGAGGATTTAACCAGTAGATTTTCGATAATTCATCAAACCGGTGACTCAAAATTTAATGACTTTGAAAAACTAGTTGATATTAAAAAAACTTTTAAAAACTCAAACCATTACTTAGTCCGGAAATTTTTTACAGCTGGGGAGCTAGCCTATATTTATAAAAATTGTGACCTTGGCGTTTCCCGTGCCGGAATTAATACCTTACAAGAGCTGGCCTTTTTTGGCGTGCCGAGTCTAGTTATCCCACTTGAGGCTGTTGGAGGAAACGAACAAACTAAAAATGCTAAGTATTTTCAAGAGTTGGGACTTGTCCAAGTTCTTCCCCAAAGCAATCTTAAGGCCTCAACTTTAAAAAGTTACCTCGAAGAGATGGTTAGTAAGCTTGAAACATTAAAGAAGGAAGCTCGGAGGTCTCGTCAGGTAGTTTTTCCAGATGCTGCTTCTAAATTAGCTTTGGAAACGTTACTTTTAAAGGAAGTAGAGTGAAGACCGAGGGCTAAAAGCCCTCGGCTTCCTGCAGAGGAAGGACCTATATTCTTCGATTCATCCGAGCGCTAAAAGCGCACGGCTTTCTCGAAGTAGCAGTAAACCATAAATTAGATGCGAATCTCTTTTAAACAGAACCGACCGAAGCTTCGGAGTTTGAATATTCAAAAAAAATCGATACTACTTTTGGCACTACTTCTTTTGATCATTCTCGGGGTTTTAAAAATGGGAGTATTTTCTGTTCGAGAGATTATTGTTCTGGAATCTGGATGTTTAAGCCGCGAGAAAATAACTAGCAGTTTAAACGCAGTGGGCAAGAATATATTTTTAATAGGCCAAAAAGAGACCACGGATTTACTTCAAAAAGAGAGATGTCTTAAATCACTCGAGATTAAAAAAGTCTACCCTCAAACTTTAAAAATTCTAGCTGAGGCTCGGAAACCGTTAGTTCGTTTGTCTAAAATTACCCATAATAATGTTTTAGATTTGAGTTTTTCAGAAGCCAGCCTCTCGTCAAGGTCAGCCTTGATTGATTGGTCTGTTCCTGAAAGCCAAGATAGTGAGTTTGAAGTAATGGATTCAAGTGGAATCATTTTTAGTAAAATCTCAGATTTTTCCTTGCCAATCCTTTTTACTGATAGTGATTTTGAAACCCAGAAAAATTTAGATAAAAATCTGGGAGAGTTTTTGGATAAAATTATCAATTTTTTAAAATTAGCCCAAAATGATGAGAGTATTAGATCTTTGGAGAGTGACTTTTCAACCCAAGGATTAAAGTTAAAACAACTATCTTCCTCTCTTATTGTCTATACAAGTCCAAAGGTTTTATTATCTCTAAATCTAGATCAAGATCGGCAAGTAGCCTCTTTACAACTAATCTTGCAGAAGGCTAAAATAGATCAGAAGATGATCGAAAGTGTTGACTTACGATTTGAAAAGCCGTTGGTTATCTACCGTCCCAAATAAATATGGCAAAAGACAAAATATTATGTGCAGTTGATGTTGGTTCTTCTAAGATCTCGACTCTAATAGCTTCGTTTGGGGGGGATGAAAAACTAAGTTTAATCGGAGTTTCGGCTGTGACTTCTCGTGGAGTTAAAAAAGCTCAGGTTGTTGATATTGAGGATGCTGTAGCTGCCATCAATGAGAGTATTGAGGCAGCCGAAAGGATGGCCGGATATTCAATCTCGAGCGTTTTTGTTTCGATCGGTGGTCCACAAATTGAAAGTAGTAACTCTCACGCGGTTGTCGCAATCGCCAAGCCTGATGCTGAGATTGAAGAAAACGATGTTTTGCGGGTCAATGATGCGGCAAGAGCCATAGCACTACCTGCCTCAAAAGAGATTCTCCATGTTATCCCCAGAACTTTTACAGTTGATGGCCAAGAAGGGATCCGTGACCCGATTGGTATGACTGGGGTTAGGCTTGAAACGGACACTCATATTATTACTTGCTCCACAACTTCGATGCGTAATTTAATGAAATGTATGGGCTTAGTTGGAGTGAGTGTCGAAGAGTTAGTTTTTTCTGGAATCGCATCTTCCTACTCGGTTCTAACAGACACTGAAAAAGAACTTGGTGTAGTTTTAGTGGATATTGGCGGGGAGACGACAGATGTGGTGATCTTTGTTGACGGGGCTATCGCTTACTCCTCAGTTATCCCAATTGGAGCAAGGCACGTTACTTCTGATTTAGCAGTAGGCCTTAGGGTATCTTTAGAATCAGCCGAGAAAATAAAATTATATCTAAGCCGAATTACCCGGGCTCCGGCTTTGCCTGAAACTGAGTTTTTAGAGACTAGATCATCTCGAATCTCATCAACTCAAAAATCGAAAGAGGAGCCCCTAGATCCCAAAACTGTCGGGATTACAGAAGATATCCAAAAGATCTCTAAAAAAGCTGCGGTTGATTCGATTATTCGGCCCCGGATTAGAGAACTGTTTGAGTTGGTTGGTAAAGAGATTAAAAAAAGCGGTTTTGCGAACCAAACACCTTCAGGATTGGTGGTTTGTGGGGGTGGCGCACTGACTGTTGGCGTTTTAGATCAAGCTAAGTATGTTTTGGGATATCCTGCCAGGATTGGTAAAATTGAAGGGTTAGTGGGACTTACTGATGAAATTGACTCCCCATCCTTCTCGGCGGCAGCAGGACTTATTTTATATGGATCAAGATCTGGGGAAAACGATCAATTTAATCTGCCGGTTTTAGCCAAAAGCTTGCCTTTTAAAGAGGTTATCCAAAGAGGGGTTAGTCTTTTTAAGTCATTTCTTCCTTAGTATCTCGACAAACTTTCAATCTGCTGTTACAATCGGCGCATATTATGCTCATAAACAAGTTTGTAAGCACCGCTTTGAAAACGAGGTTTTCAAGCTTAAGTTTAGGAGAAACTTATGCTTATTAAGCCAGATGTTCAAAAATTTGCGAAGATAAGTCTACTTCTCGCTAACGCTCGAAGATCTTGTCTCCGCAAACAGGAGGCTCAAGTATGTTAATAAAACCTGACGTGCAGAGGTTTGCGAAGATTAAAGTTGTCGGTTTAGGAGGCGGTGGGTGTAACGCTCTCTCTTCGATGATTTCTCTTCAGCAAATCCAGGGAGTGGAGTTTGTGGCGATAAATACTGATGCCCAAGCTTTACTAGCTCACGAGTCTCCAACTAAAGTTCAAATAGGTGAATCCTTAACCCGAGGCTTGGGTTCTGGTGGAAACCCTGATATTGGCCGTCAAGCTGCTGATGAATCAGCTGATAAAATAGAGGATGTTCTCCAAGATGCGGATATGGTTTTTCTGACTGCCGGGATGGGTGGTGGGACGGGTACGGGAGCAATATCGATTGCAGCCGCCTTGTCCCGGAAAATTGGGGCGTTAACGGTGGCGGTTGTTACTAAACCCTTTAATTTTGAAGGGACTAGAAGAATGATGGTGGCGGAAGAAGGGATTGAAGACCTAAAAGATAAGGTTGACGCATTAATTATTATCCCTAATCAAAGGTTACTCGAGGTTGTTGATAAGAGTATGACCTTAAACGAAGCTTTTAAAATGGCGGATTCGGTTCTCGGACAAGGAGTTCAGGGGATTTCGGATCTTATAACTATGCCAGGGCTTATTAATGTTGACTTTGCTGACGTTAAATCAATCATGTCAAACGCCGGATCAGCCTTGATGGGTATCGGTAAGGCTGGTGGGGAAAATAGAGCGGAAGCAGCAGCCAGAATGGCGATCGCCTCACCGCTTCTTGAGATCTCCATTGAAGGCGCTAAAGGAGTCTTGTTTAATATCGTTGGTGGACCAGACCTAACCATGGATGAGGTCGATAAAGCAGCCCGGATAATCTCAGCCGCGGCTGACCCTGATGCCAATATTATCTTTGGAGCTACCATCAAGGAGGATCAAATTGATCAACTGGTGATTTCGGTAATTGCTACCGGTTTTGATCAAACTCGGGCCAGGTTCCGGGAGTTTGTCCAAGGACCGACCAATTCTTCTGGTCACGGGATGATCCAAAATGCACCAATTTCGCCTCAACCTCAAACCCCAGCTTATCAGTTTAATCAATCTGATGATCCAGTTGAGGAGGTGGAAAACCCCACTACCGTATCTCAAGAGAACGATGAGTTAGATATCCCAGCTTTCCTTCGTCGCAACAGCTAACGAGCACCTTTTTTAAAGGTTAGTCCAGAGTAAAACTCATAAAGAGGACCTGCAAACATTCCGAGCGTAAAACCCCAAATGATTTCTTCTATCGGTACTGCAAGCAAGGTAACGCCTGTTATATTTTGTAATAACCACCACCGAATAAATATTTCAGGGTAAAAATTTAATATAGCTTGATAGGCTAAAAAGAAGAAAGCTCCAAAAAGTAATCCGCTAATAACAGAGTCAACAAGTAGATCTTTTCTGTTTAATATTATTGCTGTAGCTGACACTAAGAAAGCGACTGATGAAGCGTAGATAGAATTAATTGAAAACCCAGGATTGAAGTGATTATGTAAATAAAATGCTACGACAAGTATTGGGAATAATAGCATTAGGTGATGGTGTGTCCGAGTATGTCTCTTTGCGTATCTTTTACCAAATAACTCTTCGTAAATTACGCTGGCAATACCGGCTGCAAAAAATCCAAATAGAACATCCTCAATACTAATAGGCCAGCCGGTAAACGTTTGTGGTCTCCAATAGTCTTGGATATACCAGTATTCTGATATTGGACCTGCAACAGCTCCGAGTATGCTCATCAATAATATTTTGTGTCTGATATCGTAACGTAATAAAAACAGAACTAGCCAAATAGGTAATCCAATAGACAAAGTTCCGATAAGATAGGCAAATTTATAAGTCTCCATATTATTAATGTAGAAGAAATAGTTTGGGGTGTAAAGTAGTTTGGCCTTGTTTCCCCAATACTACCCTCGTATAATTATCCCACTATGGCTTTTAAACCAGTTTCATCACAAGTTAACTTTGCGCAATCTGAAGAAGCTACTTTAAAATTTTGGAAAGAAAATAAGATTTTTGAAGAATCTATAAATAACCGTTCCCCTGAGAAAAGATGGACATTCTTAGATGGTCCGCCGTTTGTTACCGGAATGCCTCACTATGGTTCCTTACTTTCCAGTATCCCCAAAGACCTATTTTGTCGGTACTTTACCATGAAAGGGTATAGAGTAAGGCGGGTTTGGGGTTGGGATGGACACGGGTTGCCGATTGAGAATAAAGTTGAGAATAAATTAAAGATTAAAAGAAAAAAGGATATTGAAGAAAAAGTTGGCGTCAAAAAGTTTATTGAAGAGTGTTTAGGGTATGTTAATGAGGTTTCAGCAGATTGGGAGTGGTATATAGATCATATTGGCCGATGGGCTGATTTTAAGAACGCTTATCGAACCTGGGATCTACCATACATGGAGTCCGTAATGTGGGTTTTTAAGCAGATGTTTGACAAGGGTTTTATCTATAAAGGTTTGCGGGTCTCGCTCTATTGTCCCCACTGCTCAACTCCCATCTCCAACTTTGAGGTCGCGATGGATGCTGATAACTATCAGGATATCACTGAGCCAGCCAACGTTTACAAATATAAGTTAAAAGGAGAGGAAGATACTTATTTTTTAGCTTGGTCTACTACTCCTTGGAATAAAATTGTGACTCCTGCTTTAGCTGTAAATCCTAAACTGACTTACGTCAAAATTAAACAAGGAGATGAGTATTACATATTGAGTAAAAAGACTACTAAGATACTTAAAAGTGATCCTAAATGGGAGGAGGTGGAGGAGTTTAAGGGTGAGAAGTTAGTGGGACAGGAATTTGAGTTGCATTTTGATTTTTACCAGATTGAAGCAGGTAAAAAAGCTGGTGTTGTCGTTGGGGGAGATTTTGTAACCGAGGAGGAAGGAACGGGGGTAGTTACTATTGCAGCTTATGGTGCAGAGGATTTGACCCTGATGCAAAAGGAGAATATCCAAATTGTATTACACCTAGATGAGGAGGGAATTATAAAGGAAGAAGTTCCTAAGTTTGGAGGAATAAGTTATCTGGAGGCAAATGAATTAGTTAATACAGATTTAAAAGATAGGGGGCTGGTTTATAGAGAAGATCAGTATGCCCACTCTGTCCCAAATTGTTGGCGGTGTCACACCCGACTTTTTTATGCTCCTCAAGATGCTTGGTATGTAGATATTCAAAAATTAAAACCGGCTTTAAAGAAAAATAATGAAGGGGTAAATTGGTATCCAAAACACTTTAAAATGGGGAGATTTTTAAAGAGTCTAGAGGCAGCTCCGGATTGGTGTATCTCCAGGTCCCGTTATTGGGGGTCCCCGGTGCCCGTTTGGGAGTGTCAGTGTGGTAGTAGGTTTGTGCCTGGATCAATTGCCGAGTTAGAAAAGAGATCGGGAGTGAAAGTTGAAAATTTACATAGACCAGATATTGATGTAGTAGAGATTAAGTGTGAGAAATGCGGTAGACAAGTTAAAAGAGTGCCAGAGGTGTTAGATTCTTGGATTGAGGCCGGTTCGGCTTCTTTTGCCGAGAGACATTTTCCTTTTTCGGGTGAGAAACTTGAAGATTTCTTTCCACCGGA
The DNA here is from genome assembly GCA_030646805.1 of Candidatus Daviesbacteria bacterium. GTDB lineage: Bacteria > Patescibacteriota > Microgenomatia > Daviesbacterales > UBA10151 > JAUSKZ01. Next base: position 10,154 of record JAUSKZ010000044.1, on the reverse strand, counting down.
TTTTATTGTGGAATATACCGGTCAAATTAGAGCTTGGTTTTATGTATTGCATGTAATTACTACTACTCTTTATGACTCAAATGCATTTAAAAACGTTTTAGTCACCGGAGTCTTACTGGGAACTGATGGTAGAAAGATGTCTAAAAACTATGGTAACTATCCAGATCCAAAAGGACTTTTGGAACAATATGGTGGTGATGCTTTAAGGGTATATCTGATGGGTTCGCCGCTGATGAAAGGCGAAGATATAAGTTTTTCAAACACCGGGGTGCCAGAGGTTGTCCGGGGTTTTATGTTGATTTTTTGGAATAGTTATAAATATTTTGTGGATTATGCCAATACTTTTAACTGGAGCTGCGACGATATATTAAAAGACACAAGAGACAATTTAACCGTTTTAGATAAGTGGATTCTCTCGAAGCTGACAAAGTTGGTATTTGATGTAGAGCAAGCTTATGAAGGTTACGACACTATGAAAGTAGTCCAACTTCTTAAGGATTTTGCAGTTTTAGATCTTTCCACTTGGTATATCCGTCGCAATAGAAGCCGGATTAGCAGTTTGGAGGAGGTGGAATCAAGAAATATCGCCTTGAGCGTTTTATATGGGGTTTTGGTAACCTACTGTAAGCTATTGGCGCCTCTGGCTCCATTTATCGCCGAGGAGATTTATCAGAATTTAACTCAAGATAAGTCAGTTCATTTAACTGATTTTCCAACTGGTGATAAATCGCTTTTGGATTTAGATTTAATCTCAGATATGGAGATAGTCCGAAATCTGACTGAGATTGGTCACGCCCAAAGAAAAGAGGCTAATATTAAACTTCGCCAACCACTCGCAATCTTTACATACAATACTTCAAAGCGTTTGAGTAAAGATCTTGAACAAATTTTAGCTGAGGAGTTAAACGTTAAAGAAGTTGAGTATAAAAGTTCATCAAATCAACAGAAAGGTGTAATTAACCTGGAAATCACCCCTGACTTACAAGCTGAGGGAAACGCCAGAGAGTTAATTCGTCAAATTCAACAACTTAGAAAGGATCAGGGCCTAACTTTAAAAGATAAGATTATTGTTGAAGCCCCAAATATACCGAATGACAAATTTAAAAATTTAATTTTAAAGCAAACAAGTGCAAAGGAGCTTAGGGTCGGAGAAATTTTAAAAATAGATATCGCTGATGAGTAGTAAGAATTCGATTCTTTCAGATCTCCCTATTATAATTCCGGCTGTCCTTCTTTTGTCTTTCGGGATCTTGGTAATTTATTCATCATCCTCCCAATTGGGTTTTCTGCAAGCCGGATTTGCGATCTTAGGCTTATTTATCTACTGGATTCTCTCAACTGTCAATTTTGAGTCAGTAACAAACTACAATAAAACTCTCTATTTTATTTTAGTACTGCTCTTGTTAGTAATTTTTATTCTCGGTGTCGAAACCCGTGGATCAGTTCGTTGGATATCACTTGGTCCTATAAACATCCAACCTTCGGAGTTTGCTAAACCGGTAATTATTTTATTCCTAGCTTCGTTTTGGGCGAGACATATACCCACCTGGCGAAATATTACCATTAGCCTAGCTTGGGTTTTACCTATCTTTCTCCTCATATTTATCCAACCAGATCTGGGAACATCACTAACTTTAGGGGCAATTTGGGGGATGATGTTACTAGGAGCAAATATTTCCATTATTAAAGTTTTGGTGATGGGAGTGTTTGCCGGAATCTTGATGCCGGTTGTTTGGCTATTTTTAAAAGATTACCAGAAACTTCGGATTCACAGTTTTCTTTCACCAGGTAATGATCCATTAGGAGTAGGTTACAATGTAATTCAGGCGACTATTGCTGTTGGATCTGGGGAGATTTTTGGACGAGGACTTGGACAAGGAACCCAATCACGACTGCAATTTTTACCGGAGTTTAGAACTGATTTTATTTTTGCCTCAATAGCCGAGGAGTTTGGATTTTTAGGGTCGGCAATTGTATTGACTCTTTATGGAATTTTAATCTTTAAATGTTTGCAAATATTAAGTCGGTCAAGGAGCCGATTTGGAGGCCTAGTCTTGTTTGGGTTTTTGGGAATGTTTTTATTCCAAATTATTGTTAATGTAGGGATGAATATTGGTATTATGCCGGTCACAGGAATTACCTTGCCTCTTCTGTCTTATGGGGGAAGCTCACTGTTTGCAACCTTAGTCTGTCTGAGTTTTGTCTCATCGGTTTCAAGATTTACCAGTAAAACCAAAATGTACTTAGGCGATTGACACTAAAGCCTCGGAAAGGTAGAATTTACACCTAATGAATTACTTAGTTTGTGAGATTAATAAAAAACAATACTTAGTCAAACCAGGCCAGAGTTTTGAGATCGATAAAATTGCTGAGACCAAAAGTTTAGTAGTGGATAAGGTGCTTTTGATCGCTAGTGATGACAAGGTAGAGATCGGCACCCCTTACCTGGATACAAAACTTACTCTGGAAATATTAGGCAATATTAATAAGCCAAAAGTTAGGGTTGCAACATACACGGCCAAGTCAAACAGAAGAAGGGTGATAGGCGAAAAGAGGTCAGTTACAAAAGTACAACTTGCGCAGTCAAAAGAAGTGAAAAAATAACTTTGATCTGTTGTGATTAAGATAGATCAGATTGACGGTTTTTTTCACAAACGGTATAATCGTCTCGATTACATCTCGCGCTTGAAACTCGAAGCGAGTTATAGTACTGGAGAGTTAGTATATGGCACATAAAAAAGCAGGAGGATCAGTTGGTAAGAATCGTGACTCGATATCCAAGAGATTGGGTGTCAAACATTATGGTGGAGAAGTAGTTAAGGTGGGGAATATTATTATCCGTCAAAAAGGCAGCCATTTTTATCCGGGAGTGGGCACTCAAAAAGGGAATGATTATACAATCTATGCAGTTTTAGATGGAAAAGTCCATTTTAATAAAAAACACGGTCGCCGGATTGTAGAAGTTAATGGATAATCAACCAATAGATTCAATTTTTGAGCTTGATATAAATATGTTGGAGCCAAATCCTCTCCAACCCCGTGGTTTAATTACTCCCGAGTCCCTAGCTGAGTTATCCGAATCTATCCGTGAGCACGGAATATTAGAGCCAATTGTGGTGGCCAAGACCCCAGCTGGATACCAGATTATAGCTGGAGAAAGACGGTGGAGAGCCTCAAAACTGGCTGGCTTAAAAAGAGTTCCCGTGATGATCAAAGAAACTACTCCAAGAGGGATGTTGGAGATGGCAATCGTTGAAAACGTCCAGAGACAGGATTTAAATCCTTTAGAGAGAGCTCAAGCTTACAAGCGTCTACTGGATGAATTTTCCTTAACTAACGGTGAGATTTCCCAAAGAGTAGGTAAAAGTCCGGCTTATATCTCAAATACCATCCGTTTATTGACTATTCCAGATGCCTTAAAGGATGCATTAATGTCAGGACAAACAACAGAAGGTCACGTTAGAGCCTTGTCGTCACTAGATGATCCACATTTAATAATTGAGGGTTATAAAGAAGTTCTTCGAAGAAGTCTGTCTGTACGGGGAGCTGAGGATTTAGTTAGAAGAATGAAGGCTAAATACGGGGTTCTAACTAAAAAAACCGTCAGTACCGACAAAATGCATATTATTAACGATGACGTTGAAAGTATTCAGCAGGGTTTAACTTCAGCGTTATCAACAGGTGAGACAAAAGCGGCAGTAAAGTATGTCTTAACCCCAAGTTATGCCAGAGTTGAGATTAGACTAACCGGAAAACCTGATTCAACTCACGAAAAATTTCGAGAGTTTATTAAAGCTATAAATTCTTACACCCCAAATTCCGGGTAACTAATTAAAGAGAAGGTAGATTAATCTTGAGGATGGTAAATCTTTGGGGCGGCCAATACCTTAAAAATGCCTGGCCAACAAAGTTTTCCTTGTTGATAGGTCCTAAATCCCTTGAGTCAGAGCTTGCGTGGCGATTATCTCCCATCACAAAGTAAAATCCTTCAGGTATAGTTACCTCATCACCTTCTTTTAGAAATGAAGATCCAGGGGTTTTAAGGCCGGTGGGTAAATATGGCTCCTCGAGTAATCTATTATTAATATAGATTCGACCCTCAAGTAGCTTTAATGATTCTTTAGGCAAGCCAATAATCCTCTTGATTAAAACTTTATCTGGGTCCCTAGGGCTTTTTAAGATAATAACCTCACCTCTTTGCATGTCTGAGATTCGGACCGCTAATTTATTGGTAATAATATGATCTCCATGGTGAAAGTTGGGAAGCATAGAGTTTCCGTCAACCTTATGGGGTTCAGCGACGAAAAAACGGACGATGATTAAGATTGCAGCCATTATTGCTACAAATTCAATCATTTCTAAAAACCCACCCCGGACTTTCGAGCTAATTGATTCTTCCTCAGGCGCGTAATCCATTTGTACATTATCTAGGAGATAAGTTTGTAACGCAAGATTGAGGATGGTAAAATTACTTATCTGGACTTGTAGCTCAGTTGGTTAGAGCGTTTCATTCACATTGAAAAGGTCAGAGGTTCAAGTCCTCTTAAGTCCACTGAAAAGGATGAAAGCTAATGTTTAAGCTACCCAGAGTCGGCTAGTAAAAAATGCAACAAACCTTAACTGAAGAAGAAATAATAAGAATAGGACTACCCACATTAATATCTTATTTTTAATCAAGCTAGGTACAATAAAAAAGATAGGAAAGGCGACTAGCACATACCGAACCATGCCAGCAGTGCTCCCAGAAAAAAGTGGTAGAAGCAATGCTGTTAAAGAATAGACAAAATAACTAAAGCTTAGTTGACGATAAACAAATACCAAGAGAAAAAGGAATAAGACCACAGAGATCCAGTCAATAAAGTCGTAAGTAAGTCCTACCTTAGCTACACCAAGTAACAATAAACCAAGATAGTTGAGTAGAGGTAAAAGAGGGAAAGTAAAACTGCAGCGATTGCTAATTTGGCACCAAGCCTGTTGAGCTTTAGCAAAGTAAAAAGCATCTCCAAATGCAATTTGCAAATAAATCATATAAAGACCTAATCCAAGCAAGCAGAGTATAAAGTATCTTAATTTCTGACCTAAAGACTTGTTTATAGTTAAATAAGCAACTGCCACACCAACTCCTGCTAAACGTGTCAGGATTATTAATCCGCCTACCAGGCTTCCAAGAAAATATAACCGCTTCTCCAGTAGCAAAAATGAAAGTAGGGTTAAGGTTAAAAAGAGGCCTTCTGTATATCCTGCATGCAGAAACATTGTAGAGGGAAATGAAGCAAAAAATATTAGTGCGTACTTTGCCTTAGTTTGTCCTATTAACCGCGAAGCTAAAATATAGAATAAAATAAAAGTAGTTAACCCTAAAATAAAGGTCAGAAAATATACTACGGCATAAATAGAAACACCAGATAGCGAGGTTATTTTTATAAGTAGTGACCAGAGAGGGAAAAATGCTTGTTGTGGGTATTGGTAACCCTTTAATGCGATACCAATATAATGTCCACTATCCCAATAGGTAGTCCAGGAGAGAAAGACTCTTTGATAAATAGAGTAGGAATCTTTATTCACTCCATAATATACTGGTTGTACAAATAGCTGAAATATCAAGATTAAGCTCCTCCAGGCAACAAAAACAGTTACTGGATAGAAAATCTGCGGAAGCTTATAAAGTAAGTTGTGGAGAAAAACTAACATAACCTAGTAATATTTATATCATTTTATATCTAAATTTTCATCGTTTAGCGTCGACGAAAGGAAGTTCGGATTTTTTCGTAAACGCCCACACCAAATGACACAGATATAGCCTTCTGGTAAACTAGACTGGTGAGATCAATACTTAAAAATTCAACTTTTTTACTCCTTGCCCAAGCTTTAGTTAAAATCATCTCTTTTTTCTATACTATTTTCTTAGCCAATTTTTTAGGGGTATCTAATTTTGGTTATTATGTTACTGCTCTTGCTTATTTTTCACTAATCTCGGCAATTTCGGATTTTGGATTTAACCGTTTTTTAATCCGTGAAGGATCAAGAGATCAAACAGTTTTATCTAAGATGGTAGGAGTTGTTTCTTTGCTGAGGATTGTACTTGTTACTTTAATTTGTTTAATCTTTTGGTTTTGGATAAAAGGCGTTGATCCGGATTCAGAAAGAATAAGCCTTTCAACCCTGGCAGTTATGGCAGTTTTACCTCAGTCCATAGCTTTAACTTTTGATGCAGCTTTGGTGGCCCGGCAGCGGATCGGCTTTTCGGCTCTGGGGTTACTAATATTATCAACAGTTACAACCGGGGTAGGAATTTATTTAATTTTGAGTGGATATGAGACTTCGGGGGCTCTTATAAGTTTAATTCTTGGACAAGTAGTATATTTTTTAGTTTTGTTTATATTCCTTAGGCAGACAGGAGTATCTTTTAAATTATTATTTGATAAGGAAACATTGAGGAAAATTTTAAACGGGTCTGTGCCTTACGGGATTATCTCAGTTTTGGGGCTCCTTTATTTTAGAATTGATACTTTACTTATAAGCTATATTAGAGGAGTTGAGGAGACAGGAATTTACGGGGCGGCTTATCGGTTTTTGGAAGCGGTGATATTTATTCCCTCAGCACTTGCTACTGCAATGTTTCCGGTGGTTGTAAACTTACACGACAAAAATCCAGGAGAGATTAAGAAGTTATATTTTAAATCAGTTGGAATATTATTTGTTTTATCCCTACCAATTTTAATAATTTATTTATACTTTCTTCCACAACTTATTGAAAGATTTCTGCCGGCCTTTATTGGTTCAATCGCCGCCATTAAAATATTATCTTGGACAATTCCATTTATTTTTATTCATGTTCCCGGAGCTTTAGTTTTGATCTCTGGAAGCAAGTATCTTTGGGAGGTAATTTATTTATCCCTCTTTACTTTATCGTTTAATATAATTTTTAATATAATATTTTTACCAAGCTTCGGATTTATCGCGGCTGCCTATATTACGGTTGCCTCAGAAGCGCTATCGTTCTTAGTCTTTTTTATATTACTCTATAAGCGGATATTAAAAGATGGTTAAAGTAACGGTAATTATCCCCAATTGGAATGGTAAAGAATATTTAAAAACCTGCCTACCATCTTTAATAAAACAGAGTTTTAAAGATTTTGAAATAATTTTAATTGACAACGGTTCCACAGATGGGTCTGTAAAGTTTGCTGAACGGTTTGTTAATCTAAAAATTATTAAACTTAAAAAAAATATTGGTTTCGCCCCGGCGGTTAATCTTGGTATTGAATCGTCAAAGAGTGAATATTTAGTTTTATTAAATAACGATACAAAAGTAGATATTCGTTGTTTGGAGTATTTAGTTAAAGCTGCAGAGAGTCATCCTGAGGTTGGGATGGTAGCTGCTAAAATGTTAAATTTCTATAATCCAAAACTGATCGATTCGGCAGGGGATTATATAGATGCGGTAGGTCATGCTAATAATATCGGTTGGCAAGAGAGAGATGGAGAAAAATTTAATCAGGCAAAAAATATATTTTTGGTGAGTGGAGGAGGGTGTTTAATTAAAAGACAGGTTATTTTAAAAGTAGGTCTTTTGGACGACGATTTCTTTGCTTATTTTGAGGATGTGGATTTTTGTTTTCGGGCCCAGCTGGCTGGATTTAAGGCCTGGTTTGAACCTCGGGCAAAAATTTTCCATGTTCACAAAGCGACCTCTCGGCGGAATCAAGGTTTAACTGAGTATTTACAATTTAGAAACATGACGATCACTGTTATTAAAAATTTCCCCCCAAAGTTACTGATACATAATTTTAACTGGTTAAAAATATTACTAGTAAATATAAATACTGTTAGATTTTTGGCAACTCAAGGTTATTTTAAGGAGGCCCTAAAAGCTGAAATCTATATCCTAACTCACCTTTTAAATATTCTCTTAAAGCGCCGCAAAACTCAAAGTCTAAAAGTGGTCTCAGATGAGTATATTATCTCTTGGGTATTACCTAAAAAAATAACCCTGTTTGGACTTTTTAGAAATGGAATTTAATGTATTTAGTTAAATTTTTATTAATTGGGGCTCTGTGGTCAATTATATTTGGGGAGTTTAGTCGTTTTCCTTTCGGTAACTCTGGAGGGTCAATTTATATAAGTGATATCTTAATTTTTTTATCCCTATCATGTTCTTTTATTTGGATTGTCTCTAAGGGTTTGAAGATTTTTATCCCCAGAAATTTTAACTTAATTTTAGTATTTTATTTGATCGCCCTTTTATCACTTGTCTTCTCCTTGAAGGATTTGGCTATCTTGGAGATGGCCCAGGGGAGTTTATATCTGATCCGTTTTATTTTATATTCTTCGGTTTTATTTTTAGTTTTTAATTTAAGTCTAAATAAAATTCTTTTAAAGGATGAGTTATTAAAACACTTAATGTTTAGTGGGGGATTATTTCTACTGCTGGGTTTTTTACAACTATTAATTTTGCCGGATTTTGAAAGTCCAATTTTTAACTTGACTGATTATGGTTACGATCCTCATAAGTTTCGTCTGGCTTCAACATTCCTAGATCCCAATTTTGCTGGATCATTTTTAATTTTAATATTGGTGGTCTGCTTAATATATTTGAAAAATTGGTGGCGGGTATTTATTTGTTGTTTGCTATCTTTAGGAGTTGTTCTGACTTACTCTCGGTCAGCTTATCTGATGTTTTTAGTAACTTTGACAAGTTGGTATTTTTTTTCTTGGAATAAATTTAATTTAACTCAAAAAATATTAAGTGTTTGTCTGCCAATATTCTTAATTGCCTTAACTTTTGTAATTTTCCCAAGATTTCAAGAAAGATTAATTGGGGGGGTAACGATTGATAAATCATCGGAAGAACGTTTTGAGTCTTGGAATAAAGGACTCCAAATTTTTAAAAGCTCACCAATTTTTGGAGTGGGCTTTAATAATTTAAGGGTGGCCTTTGAAAAGCAAAATCTCTTTGAAAATTATTCTTCAGACGGAGGACACGGGGGTGGAGGAGTAGATTCAAGTTTTCTTTTGGTCCTTGCCTCAACCGGACTGTTGGGATTTTTGACCTATTTTGCTTTCTGGATCTCTACGCTCACTTATCTTTTAAGATTAAAATCAAAAATAATATTTTGTTTAATATTAGGATTGCTGGTTAATTCTCAGTTTATAAACTCTTTGTTTTTTGTCCCAATTATGTTTTGGTTTTTTGCCTTACTGGGCACAGCGTATAGTGAAGAAGCTTAAGGATTGTAAATAACTTTACGACTTAACCGGGTAATATTTCCGGCTAAATCTTTGGCTTCAATAACAATTTCGTTTTCACCGTCACTTAATTCAACTATTTGAGAAAAATTACTCTCAGAGTTAACAATAATCCGAGAGTTGTTAATTGTGACAGTGATCTGCTCTTCAAAAGCCACTTTTCCTGAAACTTTAACTTTTTTATCGCCTCCGGTAATTGTTCGACCCTCCTCGGGTTCAGTAAGTTCTAGTTTCGGTTTCTCGTTATCAAAAATTACCTTAATTGTTTTGGAAGGTAAACTTTTAATCCCTTTCTCGTCAATGGTTTTCCCGTAAAGATTATTTGTGCCTAAGTTAAGTTCAATTTCACTAGATTTAAAAGTTCCATCTTCCCGAGTTTTGACCGTATCTTGGATAATATCATCTAGGTAAATTTCTACTTCAGAAAGTGCTAGGGCATATCCTTGGACGCTTATTTTAGCTGAATTTGTGGACTCGAAAGGAATATTTAATACCGGTGGCGCTAAAGTTGTATTTTCTGAGATTGATAAAGTGGGCGTATTGTCAGTGGAATTATTAAAAAAAGTTAGGCTTCCAATTAAAAATGGTAGTAGCCAAAAAACTGAGGCATAAAACAAAGTGCCCAGGATAATTATAGTTAAAACTAGCTTGTTTCGGCTTTTACGCTCAGATTTTCTGATAGACCAAGGCTTGTAGCTTTTTTTTAATCTTTTCATACCAAATGATCTAAGTAGTAATTGCCGGAGCCAGCGGTGGGACTAAGGCTACCTTCTCCGATATTCATCTGAGAACGATCTTGTTCCCGCCTCGTCTCCTCGTTGTACTCGGAGCCAGCGGTGGGAATTGAACCCACGACCCATGCTTTACGAAAGCATTGCTCTACCACTGAGCCACGCTGGCAGGTT
>JAUSKZ010000042.1 GCA_030646805.1 Candidatus Daviesbacteria bacterium | reverse complement strand
GGGTTAACTCTATCACACCTTAAGTATACTTAACCTGAACCGGTTTGTTAATTATGCCGTTGACCGGTATATTTTAAGCGTAGCCCAAAGCCTGGGCTACTGAGGCACCAACCTTAAGTCCGGTAAATGACCCTGGGCCTTCTTCTACCTCAACTCCGGTTAAATCTTTAAACTCAAGGTTATTTTTCTTTAAAATTTTAGTAATTAAAGGGAGTAGAACCTGTGAGCCAAACTTATTATTATCCTCTAACCTTTCCACTATCACCTTTCCCTTTTTTAAAGCCACACTTATGGCTTCCCTATCCTTGGTGTTTATATATAAGCAAAGCTTGCGAGATAAGTCTCTAAAGCAAAGCTTGCGACTTCGTCTAAAGCAGAACTTGCGATCTAATGATCTAAGAATCATAATTCTAAATATTCTAACAGATTTAAACATACCCATACCTGGTTTGGGCATACTCTACACCAGCAAATACCTATAGTAATTTGACATCTACATAGTTAATAACTATAATCCTTCATATGACTGAAGGAAGAAAACCAACGCCCGAAAAAGTAATCCGCTTAATACAAACAACATTCGCTGAACATACAAAAGGAAGCGTGATGCCTGCAATAAGATGGTCCCCTATAGATGCTTGTTTAAGTGATGTATACATGAATATTCATCATTTACACGCTGCTCCAGTAGAAGCTTTAGATGATTTATCTGCCGCAATCATAGGTAGCGGTTTATATGCTACCAGAAGTGGAGCCATTTTAAGATCTTATTTAGTAGGAAGAGCAGACCTTTTGTATGAGATGCAGAATCTTGGTTTGACCTATCAACCTCGAAAAAGATAAGAAGATCCAACATAATCAACCAGTACCGGCACTAATATTAGCTTCTTTTTAGATCCTAAGATATAATTTCCCCATGGAAGAGATTCAACTTAAATTAAAAGATCTTAAAAATAGGTTTGGCAAAATTACCGAAAAGTTTGATACTGACCAACTTCAAAAAGAGATTGGGGAGCTGGAGGCCAAAATGAACAGCCCTGAATTTTGGAACGATCAGGAAGGAGCTAGAACAACTTCCAAACAATTAGTTGATAAACAAAAACTGCTGGAAAGTCTCAAAAACCTAGATTCCAGGATCCAGGATGCTTTAGACCTCTCCTCAGATGAGTCCATGCTGCCTGATTTAACCGAAGAGGCAGACGAGTTGGAAAAGAAACTTTCCGAGCTTGAGTTGAAATTATTTTTATCAAATCCACACGATGAGTCTGAGGCAATTTTATCTGTCCACTCAGGGGCTGGGGGGGTTGAAGCTATGGATTGGGCTGGGATGTTGTCCAGAATGTATCAGCGCTATTTTGAAAAAATGGGCTGGCAGTTTGAGGTAAGCGATGAAAGCCCCGGTGAGGAAGCTGGGATAAAAACCATGACCTTTATCGTTCACGCCCCTTATTCTTATGGATTTTTAAAAGGAGAAGCCGGTACTCACCGACTGGTCCGCCTCTCCCCTTTTAACGCTGACTCTTTGAGACAAACCTCATTTGCTCTGGTTGAGATCTTGCCAGTCATAGAGAGTGCGGGTGAAGTCGAGATCAATCCGACCGAGATCGAATTTGAGGCCTTCCGGTCTGGTGGGGCCGGCGGTCAAAATGTTAATAAAGTAAACACTGCTGTCAGGTTAAAACATACCCCAACTGGAATCGTGGTCACCTGTCAAACCGAGAGATCACAGCTCCAAAACCGGGAGAACGCCTTAAAAATCTTAACCGCTAAGCTGTGGGTCCTTCGCCAGGCTCAGGATAAACAGAAAATGGAAAGCTTGAGAGGTGGCACAAGACAAGCTTCTTGGGGAACTCAAATTAGATCATATGTCCTTCATCCCTATCACCTGGTTAAAGATTTACGGACTGAAGTTGAAACCTCAGATACCGAGGGTATTTTAGATGGAGATTTAACCCAATTTATTGAAGCTGAAGTTCGCCAGTTATCTTAAAGTTCCACTGGACAATTCTAGGCTTTGATGATTAAATACTAGTGCACACTGTCTTGCAATGATTAGTCTTGAAAATACACCTCTGTCGAAGCTAAATTTCCAAAATTTTAACCATATTTTTGTGGCAGTTTTAGTCGGAGCTGTCATTTTAGGATCATTGACCGGTTTAGTCTTGGCCAAATCCGGGAGTGGCGGCGGTTCAATCGCCTCGGTGGTTGATTCAAAACCTCAAACCGCTCTCCAAGATAACCGAACGTTTAGGGATTTTGCAGTTGGAAAAGTTGAAAAGAGACCAGTTTCAAAAAATCCCAATGAATATATCGAAGGAACTCATTTACTTATCCGGGAAGCGGGAAATCCAGTAGCCTTAACCTCATCAGTGATCGATCTTTCAGAATATGAAGGTAAGGATGTCAAGGTATTTGGTGAAACTCAAAAAGCTCTTAAAGAAGGCTGGTTAATGGATGTCGGCAAAGTAGAAGCCCAGTAAATAAGCAGCCGTTAACAACTCTTCGACTATGATTTCTTTTCAGCAAGTTAGTAAAAAATTCGGTCCAAACATAACCGCTCTTGAAGAGATAAACCTTGAGGTCGGTGATGGGGAATTTGTCTTTCTGGTCGGTCCCTCAGGGGCCGGTAAATCAACCTTACTTCGACTTTTATCCCGGGAGTCACTGCCAACAAGTGGCAAAATATTGGTTGACGGAATTGATATTACTACCCTTAAAAATAACAAAGTTCCTGACTACCGTAAAAAAGTGGGCTTCGTTTTTCAAGATTTTAAACTCCTGGAGGATAGGACTGTCTGGGAAAACGTTGCTTTATCCTTGCAAGTTCGGGGTAACACCGATCTTGAGATCAACAAAGAAGTTGAAAGAACTTTAAAGCTGTTTGAGATTTGGGACCGCCGAAGTTTATTTCCTAGGCAACTCTCTGGAGGAGAGGCTCAAAGGACAGCCATAGCTCGAGCCATTATCGGTAAACCTTCGATCTTACTCGCCGACGAACCAACCGGAGATTTGGACCCCCAAACATCTTGGTCGGTCTTACAACTTTTAGCAGAGATTAACTCCTGGGGCACAACCGTTATCATGGCCACCCATAATAAAGAGATCGTTGATACTCACCGTAAAAGAGTGGTTACACTTAAAAATGGTAAGATTTTAAAAGATCACAAAGAAGGAAAATACGAGATCCACTAACTATGAATTTTTTTGGCTTAGTTAAAAAAAATATCCGACGCACCCCCTACCAAGCACTTGCTGCCACCATGATCATGTTTTTAACTTTTTTTTCCCTCTCAGCCTTCCTTATTTTAGCTTACGGCTCCCAGAAACTTTTGGAATTTTACGAAAGTAAACCTCAAGCGATCGCCTTTTTCAAAGACGGAACTTCTGATGCTGACGTCAAAGCTATCCAAAACGCTCTCTATCAGACTGGAAAAATCAGTAAATTCCATTATGTCTCCAAGGATGAAGCTTTGGGCATCTACCGTGACCGCAATAAAAATAATCCCTTGCTCTTGGAACTGGTGACCGCTAATATCCTTCCTGCTTCTCTTGAAATCTCCACCAAAAGCCCGGATGACCTAAAAGATATCGCTGGGATAGTGAAAAAGGAACCGGTGGTTGAGGAAGTAGTCTTTCCGGAGGACGTCGTAGCCTCATTGTCACAAGCCACTAAACTGATCCGAACCCTTGGTGGATCTGTTGTAGGATTTTTGGTCGCTTTTTCGACCTTAATTATCGTTATGTTGATTGGATTTAAGATTCGAATCAAAAGGGACGAGATTGAAACCATGAAACTTTTAGGAGCTTCTAATTGGTTTATCCGTATCCCCTATCTATTGGAAGGCATTTTCTACGCTACTATCGGAGCAGCTCTCGGTTGGTTGGTAACATTTTTACTCCTTTGGTACTTTGAACCAGTTTTAAAGAACAACTTAGGCGATGCCGCATTATCCCTTTGGCCCATCACACCACTTTTTATCCTAGGACTCCTTTTAATCCAACTTCTAACCGCTATTTTTATTGGTAGCTTCGGATCGTTGGTTGCAGTTAGGCGCTACCTAAAAATTTGATATGTATGAATTTAAAGCTGCAACTTAAGAATCTTCTATCACTTTTCTTAACCTTATTAATTATTCTTACTCCTTTACTTTTCCCTAGTTCAGCTTTTGGTCAAAACCTTGAGGAGCAAGACAAAAGACTACGGGATATTCAGGAAGAGATTGCTAAACTTGAAAGAAGCTTGAATGATGCCCAGGGTCAGGAAAAAACCTTAAAAACCCAACTAACCTTTATTGATACCCAAACTCAACTGACTAAGTTAAAAGTCGAGGAAACTACCGCCCAAATAGCCAAGTTAGAAAGAGAGATTGGGGATTTATCAAATCGGATAACTCGACTCTCAGGTACGGTTGATATTATGACTAACCTCCTTTTAAATAGAATCGTTCAAACTTATAAATATGGCAATATCTCATCTGTTGACCTTTTCTTCTCGACGAACGGCTTCTCAGATCTTTTAGTTCGCACAAAGTATGTCCAGGTTGCCCAAGCCAACGATAAAAAAATTCTTTACCAACTTCAAGCGACTAAAGCTACCTACAACGACCAAAAAGTAGATAAGGAGAGACGTCAAACCCAACACGAAAAATTAAAAAAGGATCTACAAACCTATCAAAGCCAATTAACAGTCCAACGAAAATCAAAACAAGAGCTTTTGATCGCTACCCAAAATGATGAGGCAAAATACCAAGCAATCATCTCGAGGCTTAAGGCTGAGCAAGAGTCTATCGCCCGGGCTATCTCCAATATCGGCACCAAAGTTGGTCCAGTTTCCAAAGGTCAACAAATTGCTGCCATGGGATCAACTGGCTGTTCTACCGGACCTCACCTTCACTACGAAGTTTTCGAAAACGCTAAAGTTGAGGATGGCAGAATTGTTGGGAATCGAGCAAGTCCCAAACCATTTTTAAGTGATGGCCGCCTGGGACCTCCTACCTCAGGCTACCCGGACGACACTATCATTACTACAGAGTATGGAGAAGTATATTTCTTAGGCACTCATACCGGTCTCGACATAGCTCCTAAAAAGTACGAGGGAGTCGGACGAGCTATCCTTGCCTCTGCCGACGGCATAGCTTACTCTACCTCCGCTCCTTGTTCAATTAAAATCTCTGGTGGCAGCTCAGTCGGTAAAGGTGTGATCATTGATCATCAAAATGGTCTAGTCACCCTCTATTGGCACGTTCTTTAATCGTGATAATATTAGACTCGTGAGGATACTGCTCTTACTAATTATCATCACTTTTTTCCAGCCATCTAAAATCTATGCCCTATCACCTCCAACACTTCTTAGTCCTACTGACAACTCCACGGTTACCTCCTCAAAGGTTGAATGGGGTCTTGTTGAAAACTCCACAAAGTACCGAGTAATCATGGATGATGAATCCTCAGTTACTACCCCTTACAAAAAAGATTACTATACTGGAAATACCTATTACACTCCACAACTTCCGGACGGAACTTATTACTGGAAAGTAAAATCGACAGAACCTCCATCTGATTGGAGTTTGATTTGGTCGTT
The DNA here is from genome assembly GCA_030646805.1 of Candidatus Daviesbacteria bacterium. GTDB lineage: Bacteria > Patescibacteriota > Microgenomatia > Daviesbacterales > UBA10151 > JAUSKZ01. The sequence continues at coordinate 3,454 of JAUSKZ010000042.1, read as the reverse complement.
TACTTTATCTTCATCAACCCCTACGCCTACCTCCGAACCTGAGGCTGATCCAACCGTAAACCCAACCCCAACGGTCACTCAAACTTCTGATCAGGCAGCATCAGGCACAAGCCCATCCTCTACCCCAACTCCAAGTAAAACTCCAACACCTACCAAAATCCCAACTCCGACTAAAATTCCAAGCCTATTTAGTCAAGAAGCTGAAAGATCAGCTATTACAAGCCTTGAACCTCTGATTACCAAGATTAGTATCTCAGGCACTACCCCAAATTCAAACTATTATCTTAAAGGGGCCTTTTTAAAATCCGGCACCACTAATTACTTTGGATTAACCAAGGTTGGAAATAATTGGATTAAAAACAACTCTACATATTCCAACCAATTACAGATTCAAACTGATGACGAGGGAAAGTGGTCAGGCACTTTAGAGTTAAAGGTTGACTCCGAAGATTCGGGCTACCAGGGATCTGGGGAGTATCTTTTAAAAATAGCCAGATATGATAGCGGTGGCTCGAACTTAGCTTGGAGTAATAACTCCTTAGTCAACATCACTTCAAATCACATATCCGAATCAAACCCAGAGACTATTGTTGCAGGGAGCTCTGGAGACCCTGTTGCCAAAATAACCCCTCAAAAATTTGTCCAGGTAAATAATAGGCTGTTTACTGACAATGTTAGTAACGCCTCGGTGGCGGCAGTTAGTAAAATAGCCTCGGACGTTGAAAAAGACCAAAAATCACTCTTTCCTTTTAATATTTATATCCTTGGCGGGATTCTCTTTATAACCTTAGGAGTTGGTCTAGTTGTACGAATTTTTAAAAGTAGTAAAATCGGAGTATGATTTTTAGATCATTAGATCGCAAGCTTTGCTTACATACAAGCTCGGCTAAAAAAACCCAAAAAATAGCTTTTGAATTAGCCCAAAGTTTTAAAAATGGGGGGATAATTGCCCTAAAGGGGGACTTGGGAGCTGGTAAAACGACCTTCACTCAAGGTATCGCTCGGGGCCTTGGGGTTACCCAAAAATTAATCTCCCCAACCTTTATATTAATGCGGGAGTATAACTTGCCAAGTAATTCTTTGGGGAGACTATACCATCTAGATCTTTACCGACTAGAAAAAGTGGCGGAGATTTTAAACTTGGTAGGTGATCTTTTTAGCAATCCAAACAACGTTATCTTAATCGAGTGGGCGGACAAGATAGAAAATGAGTTGCCTAGGAACCTAACTTGGATTAAATTGACTAACTTGGGGGGCAATAAAAGATCAATCGAGATTTTGGAAACTAACGACTCTTAAGCCGGTCGATAGCTGAAGCTCCGCTTGTGGCTGTTGGTGTGGCGGTAGTCCCAGAAGGAGTCGCTCCGGAAACAGCCCCAAACCCAGAAGAGGTGGCCTGAGGTGTGGCTGGAACTGTTGGAATAACCGCACTTGGAGGAACTGTTAGTTGTTGCTCAGCTGGGACAGAGGTTGTTTCATCGGCAACCTCAGTTTGACCCACTCCTAATATAAAATAGGCCGAAGCTCCAGTGACGAGCAGCAAGATAACAATTGCGCCTAAAACAATCTTTTTGGGGAAACTGTGTGATCCTGAAGCTGCAGTGGACTCAGTTCCGCCCACGACCATAGTTGGCTGGACTACCTGAGATGCTTCAGCAGGTACAGGTGCAGGCTCAGCCGAAAGAGGAGGAGTCGTTCCTCCAATCAGATGACTCAAATCAGTTGGCACGGGGTCAGACGAGGTTGAGGAAGTTGCAAAAACTGGCACGTTGGGATTAGATAGATCCAGGGCCTCTGAAGGTGGCGTTGGATTCTCTAAATTTAAGACTCCGGGAGTACTTGAGTCAGCAGGAGGTACCGCAGTGACAGAGGGTTGAGGGTAAGAAAAAGTCGGGGCTGGTGACGCTAAAGGAGGTGCAAATGCTCCAACCGAAGAGTTTAAATCGGTCATGGGAGTTGCGGCCGGTAAATTATCAGCAACGGGAGCTGGAGTAGCCGGTGGGTTTGTTACCGGGAGCTCCGCAGGCAGACCAATGGGAGCAACTGGATCCGGCATTGGGGTCGGAACCTCGGCTGGTGGGTCCGTTACAGGTTGGTTAAACGGGCTAACAGGAGGGACGAGAGGAGTAGTGCCAGGATCTGGATTTGGTTGTTGATTTGGATTTAAAGTGTTTGTAGGATCCATGAGCAGTCTTGGTCCTAGACAGTGTAAATAATATTAGGTAGTGATGTCAAGAAGAATATAATATAATTACCTACGCGTATGTTAAATATCTTCGGCAGATTTTTTGACTCCAACGAAAAAGAGGTTAAAAGACTAACCAAGACTGTTTCTAAAATTAACGATCTTGAAAAAAACTATCTTAAGCTAACTGATAAACAGATTACTCAGGAGGCAGACAAGTTAAGAAAACAGGTTTTGGGAGGCAAAAGCTTGGAAGAGGTCCTCCCAGAAACTTTTGCCCTAGTAAGGGAGGCTTTTAAAAGAATAATAGGTGTCAGACTTTACGATGTTCAATTAGTCTCGGCTATCGCTTTACATGAGGGTAAAATCTCTGAGCAAAAAACTGGAGAAGGAAAAACTTTCTCAGCCGTACCAGCCTTATTTCTAAACTCCTTAGCTGGCATAGCTGTCCATCTTGTCACCGTTAACGACTATCTGGCTCGGAGAGAGTGTGGCTGGGTTGGCCCTGTTTACAATCTTTTAGGTGCTAAATGCTCAACTATTATCCACGACCAAGCCTTTGTTTTTGATCCGGTTTATAAAGACGCCTCCCATACTGACCCACGGCTGTGGTTTTTAAAACCAATCTCGCGCCAAGAAGCGTACCTAGCTGACATCACCGTTGGGACTAATAACGAGTTTGGCTTTGACTACCTTCGGGATAATATGGTGCGAAGTCGTGAGCGGATGGTTCAACGGGGACACAGCTTTGCTATCGTTGGTGAGGTAGATTCGATCTTGATTGACGAGGCCAGAACCCCCCTGATCATCTCTCAGCCAGCCCAGGAACCTACTAAAAAGTATTACGAATTTGCCAAGATTATGGGTCAACTCTCCCCTAACCACTATCTAATTGACGAGAAGCAAAGAACCGCTCACTTAACCGAAGAAGGGATCTTAAAGATTGAGGAGATCTTAGGGATTGAAAACCTCTACGAAAAGGACTTTTCCACCTTACATCACATCGAGCAAGCTTTAAAAGCCCGAACCCTCTTTCAAAAAGACGTCCATTATGTCGCTCGCGATAATGAAGTAGTTATCGTTGATGAGTTTACCGGAAGACTAATGCCGGGTAGGCGTTACTCAGAAGGTTTACACCAAGCAATTGAGGCCAAAGAAGGGGTCACGATTCAACAAGAATCACAAACTTTAGCTACTATCTCTTTTCAAAACTACTTCCGGATGTATGAAAAATTAGCCGGAATGACCGGAACGGCTGCTACCGAGGCT
>JAUSKZ010000036.1 GCA_030646805.1 Candidatus Daviesbacteria bacterium | reverse complement strand
TTTTAATCGGTTTTTTTACGGTTATTGCACTTTTAACAAACTTCTTCCAGGGTGCAAGAGCCCTTTTTCTTCGCCGCAATTTTAACTTTTTTAATATCCTCTCCGTTAAACCTTCTTTATCTAAATTAATGGGGACCTCATAAACGTTACTGACATCTGGAGCCGAGATAATATCTTCGGGCTCAAGATCACAAAATAAAGATAATTTTTTACGCCGTGAATCATCAATAGCTTCTGAGGAGCGGGCCAAAAGAATATCTGGATGAATCCCCATTGAGTTTAGCTCTTTAACCGACATCTGGGCCGGCTTTGACTTCATCTCACCGATTGAAGGAGGGATCGGTAGGTAACTTAGGTGGATATGGATTACATCCCCCGGTCTTTTATGTTTTAACATCCGGTTGGCCTCAAAGATAAAAACATTCTGGAGCTCCCCAACTGTCCCACCAATCTCAGCCACCACAATGTCCGCGTTTTTACTTCTGCCGGCTTCCTGAATTCTTTTTAAAAACTCCTCTGGGATATGAGGCACAGCCTCCACACACTCCCCGTTATAATCTAGGTTTCTCTCTCTTTGGATAACTGATAGATAAACCTGACCGGAAGTTGTGTAGTTGGTTTTATTTAGGCTCTCTCCAAAAAATCTTTCATAGTGGCCTAAATCTTGATCAGTCTCCGAACCATCGTCCATCACAAAAGTCTCGCCGTGTATAATCGGGTTCATAGTTCCGGCATCAACGTTTAAATAGGGGTCACATTTAATAGGGGCAACTTTATAACCAGCAGATTTTAAAAGAAGACAAATCGAGGCAGAAGCAATCCCTTTGCCAATTCCAGATATTACACCACCACTAATAAATATATATTTCACAATCTAGAAATATATACTAGCTTGGAGGATGGTTTGTCAATGAGTTTTTGAAATACCAAAGCTTTACTCAGGTATAGGTTATAGCATGGGAATGATGGCCGTGTAACCTGGCCTGTCCCCCGGGAGCATGGTAAGCTCCTTGAGATTTCAAGTCTTCAAGTTTTTGCCTTAACTGATAACCCATTATTGGTTTTGGTCCTAGATCTTTTCCGTTTTGGTGAAGATCTGGCACTCTAGGGATTTGTTCTATTACAGGAGTGGACCCAAGAATTAACTTAGCATAATCTGGTAAACCTGCCTCAAGTTCGGAAGCTGGGACAACAAGGATATCAACCCCTCCCAAATCATAGTTAACTTTAGTATCAACTAACATTTAGATCACCCCCTACATTAAATATCCTCCTTAACAAACCTCCTGTCAAGGGTAATTATTTCGGTTTAGTGCGTAAGCGCAAACAGGAGTTTACTTCGGTTTAGTCCATGAGGCAAACTTACATTCAGGCCACTTTTTACACCCATAAAAAGGTTTGCCTTTTTTGGTCCGTCTCATGACAATATCCCCTCCACAATCTGGACATATAGCATCAACTCTCTCCTCAAATCCTTCGGTATGTTTACACTCCGGAAACTTTAAACAAGCTAGAAATTTACCAAACCTACCAAATTTAACCACCAGATTTGAACCACAATCAGGACATTTTTTATCAGATATCTCTCTTTCAATCTCCACCTTCCCTGCTGACTCTTCGGTAATTGCAATCTTTTTTCCTAAAGGCTCGTAAAACTCAGCGATGGTTGATCTCCAGGGCCTTTTACCTTCAGCAATCTCATCTAATCGATCTTCCATATCGGCCGTAAATTGATAACTGAAAACATCCGGAAAATGGGTTACTAAAAAGGTAGTCACCGCTATCCCAAGCTCAGTGGCAAAAAACTTCCTTTCCTTTTTCTCAACATAAAACCGGTCTTGGATAGTGGAGATAATTGGAGCATAAGTTGAAGGTCTACCGATTCCCAGCTCCTCTAACCTTTTAATTAACGAAGCCTCATTAAAACGCGGTGGCGGTTCGGTAAAATGTTGGTCGGGCAAAAGTTTAAGTAAATCTAACACTTCATTTTCCTCAAGCTTTGGCAATAACTGCTCTTCCTTTTTCTCCTCTTTCTCACTATTTATTTCATCCTCAATAATTGGCGCGTTTCCATAAAGCTTTAACCAACCATCAAATTTAATCACACTCCCAACTGTTCTGAAAAGATAATTTAGAGCTTCGATATCGACTGAAGTTTGATCTAAAACCGCCTCACTCATTTGACCTCCCATCATCCTTTTCCAAATCAACTCATAAAGCCGGAGGTGATCGCGAGTTAGGCTGTCTTTTTTTAAGGAATCCGGGGTAACTTTAACCGAACTCGGTCGGATAGCCTCATGTGCTTCTTGGGCGGATTTGGATTTTGTTTTAAAGATCCGGGCATTTTTGGGTAAATAGTTCTTTCCAAACTCCTCCAAGATATATTCGCGGGCAGCACTAACTGCTGCTCCAGATAAATTTACCGAGTCAGTCCTCATATATGTAATCATTCCCCTCTCGTATAAATTCTGAGCAATCATCATTGTTTTTTTGGCTGAAAACCCAAGTCGTGAAGAAGCAGTTTGCTGCAGCGTTGAAGTCGTAAACGGAGGGGGAGGGTAACGCCGAACATCTTTTTTCTCAACTTTTAAAACTTTAAAAACAGCCTTTTGTAAATTCCCAACATGAGTCTCTGCTTCCGCCTGATTTCTTACCTCAAGCTTCTTGCCATTTAGGGAAACGAGTGTCGATGTAAAACTTTGTGAGGAAGATGGCACTTCCAACTGGGCCTCGATGCTCCAATACTCAATAGCCTTAAAAGCGTTGATCTCTTTATCTCTTTCTACAATTAACCTTAAAGCTACAGACTGAACCCTTCCAGCTGATAAACCACTCTTAACTTTTTTCCAAAGCAGAGGCGAGAGTTTATAACCCACCAAACGATCCAAGATCCGTCTGGCTTGTTGGGCATCAACCAACTTTAGATCTATCTCTCGGGGGTGTAAAAATGCTTCGTTGACTGCTTCTGGGGTAATCTCATGAAATACTACTCGTCTAATACTTGGTGAGGCGTTTCTACTGCCTATCAACTCGGAAATATGCCAAGCAATCGCCTCACCTTCCCGGTCCGGATCGGTGGCTAACCATAGTGTTTTGGCGGAAGCTGCCAACTTTTTTAACTCATTCACCCTCTTCGTTTTATCTTTAGGAATAATATATTTAGGCTCAAAGTTATTCTCGATATCTACTCCAACATCTGATTTTGGCAAATCCCTAATATGACCCATTGAAGCTTCGACAATATATTGACTGCCTAAAAAACGGGATAAAGTAGCTGCTTTGGTGGGAGACTCGACTATAACTAGGTTTTGCATCTGTATTTCACTTTCGGGTAATTGTAGCAGTCTTGTCAAGCCACTTGGGGGAATTAACCTCTAAATCTTGAGATTTTAAGTTAAAAGCTCAACTGATGCCAAAAAGTTTTGACCTCTATTTAACTTCCCTTCCAAAATCATCACTGAAAGCCTCGCCTCAATCGTATCTTGGATAAGTCTTCTTAAGGGCCTGGCTCCAAGTACCGGATCAAAGCCTCTCTTTCCAAGCTCCATAACTAAGGCTTCATCAAATTTAATTAAATAGCCTTGGTCTTTTAAATGAGTTTTTAAGTGCTCAAGCTTAATCCTGACTATTTTTTGCAAATCACTTTGAGATAAAGGTTTAAAAATAACTATCTCGTCAAAGCGATTTAAAAGCTCCGGCTTAAATACAGCTAGAAGTTCATTTTTAACATCTTTGGTGATTTTCTCCCAAGGCACACCAGATTCAATTCCGCGGGCTATATTTAAACTGCCAGTATTTGAGGTAGCTACTATTATAGTATTAGTAAAATCGACGGTCTTACCTTTTCCGTCAGTTAGTCTGCCATCATCCAAAACTTGCAAAAATAAAGTTATAATTTTGGGGTCAGCTTTTTCAAATTCATCCAACAAGATTAGGGCATATGGGTTATGTCTAACAGATCCTGTTAAATCTCCTTCCTCACTCTGTCGACCGATTAGTCTTTCTACCCCTTGAGAGACCTGATACTCTGACATATCAAACCTTAAAAACTTACCTTTATTTTTAAAATAAACTTCTGAGAGAATTTTCGCTAGCTCAGTTTTACCAACACCGGTCGGTCCCACAAACAAAAATGACCCGATCGGCCTTTTTTCATCCCGCAAACCAGTTGCCCCCCGCCTTAAAGTTTTAGCTATAACTGATACTGCTTCCTCTTGATTTATAAAACGCTCGTGGATAATCGCCTCCATATTTAACAACTCTTTTTTTTGTTCTGCCGGAGCGTCACCTACCGGTAGGCTTGTTTTTTTACTAACAAAACTTTCAACCATACTTCCAGTAAGCCAACCATCTGTGGCTAAATTTAAAGTCTGTTGATACAGATTTAAGGCACTATCCGGTAGCACCCGGTCTTTTAAGTATTTGGACGAAAGCTCACAAATTTTTTCTAAAGCCAAAATTGTGGTTTTAATATTCTTAAATCGTTCGTATTCGACCGCCCGATTTTTTAAGATATCCAAAGTCTCAGCAATAGATGCTTGAGGCAGCTCAATTTTATTAAATAATCTGGTAAAGTTCGAATGTGCCTCAATAATCTCGGTATAATTTTGATAATCAGTTGAGGCGATAAATTGGGTGTTGGTTGATTCAATATAAGGCCGGATTAAAGAGAATAGATTAAACTGGGAACCTGCCTCCCCTAACCCTAAGTTTTGAATCTCATCAACAAATACGACTATATTACCCGAATTCTCTACCTCCTCAAAAACTACCGCCAGCCGTTCGGCTAACTGTCCTTGTGAAGTTACCCCAGATAAAAGTCGGGCCAGATCAAGATTGACAATCCTTTTGGTCACAAATGATTCCGGAGCATCACCGGAAATTATCAATTTAGCCAAATATTCGACCAAAGCAGTTCTACCAGAACCTGGATCACCTACCAAAAGAACATTTTTCCCTGCGTCTTGGGCGAGTGTACTAATTGTCTCTGATAAAACTCCAACTCGGCCCACAAAGTCCGGGATATTGGCCCTCAAGGCTTTTTTAGTTAGGTCGTCTGAAACTGAATCAAGGTTGGGGGTTGGAATCCCGATCCAACCACGGTTAACCCCTTTTAAGTGATGAACTTTATACTCCTCATCCCAAATCCAGAAAACTTTCCAGTGATCAGTTTTTCTTTTTAAAAAATCGAGGAGGTTATAAATACTCTCCTCGCGGATTTTAAAACTTGAGAGCAGTGAGTCTTTATTCGGCTGGGAAAGCAAGATAGCCGCAAAAAAATGTTCAGCCTGTAGATAATCTAGTTGTAATTTCCTACCGATCTCCAAGGCATGTTGGACGACCTCTTTTTCAACGATAGTCAGGGAAGATTGTTGGAGTTTTACAGGTTCTATCTCTAAATATGAAAGGAGGCTTTTAACCCCGGGAGTTAGGAATAGTTGATTTAAATTTTTTGCAGGTACCCAAGAACTCTCCCAAACTGATGAAAACTCAACCCCTTTTTTAAGTTTTAAGTTCTTCCAAAGTTTTAATCTTGGGTGAGACAGAATATGGTTGGTAAATAAAACCACTCCGGAGAAAAATAATCCATAGATCAGCCATTTGAGAGTTTGAGGAACGGTTAAAAAAAGCTCCGGAGTAAAGATCGACAAGACAGTGACGGGCGGGGTTAAAACCCAAATCAAAAAAAGGGCCAAGAAAATAACCGTCACCACCATTGCTGCCAGAACTCCTAAAATAATTCTGAAACTTCGAAATCCTAAGCTTAAGATCCGACCAACAAAAGATGAATCGTGAAACAATGGTACGAACAAAAGACGGAGCATAAGCCCGGCAGCTAAATCTTCTTCCAAAGTTAAAATTGAATTCCGAAAGCTGCGTAAAAAAACCAACAGAGCTTCAGGATACCAAAAAAGGATTAATTGCTTGGGCAGGCTGAGCAGTTTCATCTTGAATTATTTTACCCTGACTACATTACCGCTTTGATCCAATTCAACAATATGTTGCGCCCGGCCTTCCCGGTAGGCTGCACACTGGTTTTCGGCAAAATCATCAATCTCCTCCCGGGGAGCATGAATTACATCTACTACCCATCCCGGCATTAAATCATTACTTAAACACGGCCCCGACGCCATATTGACCCCCTCACTAGTACTTTTTTTATACTGTGAGATAGCGTTTCCAACGGCCCGATCTGTCTCGACCGCTGTATCTCTTTTTAATTTCCCCTCTTCCCGGTTAAGACCCACCACTAAAGTAGCCACAATTAACACCCAAGCAAAACCACCCCAAAAGAGTTTTTTCTGCATATTCTTA
>JAUSKZ010000025.1 GCA_030646805.1 Candidatus Daviesbacteria bacterium | reverse complement strand
CCCTAAGAAAGTAAAACATAGAAAATGGCATAAAGGCAGAAGGCGCCTTAAAGGAGTTGAGTCCCGAGGCACTAATTTGTCTTTTGGTATTTACGGATTGAAATCCCAAGGTAGGGCCTGGTTGACCGCTAGGCAAATTGAGGCGGCGCGAAGGGCTATGACGCGATATATCGCCAGAGGCGGTAAGATTTGGATTAGAGTTTTTCCTGATAAACCGATAACCCGTCACCCGGCCGAATCACGAATGGGATCTGGTAAGGGAGATGTGATAGGATACGTAGCTGTGGTTAAGCCGGGCAGCGTTATCTTTGAGATGGGGGCGGTCACAGCTGAGATCGCCACTGAAGCTTTAAGATTGGCCTCTTTTAAACTGCCGCTTAAAACAAAACTAGTTATGAAGGAAGCCTAAAAATGAAAAAAAACGAATTAGCTGAAAACAAAAGAATGGATAAAAAATCGTTACTTGAAAAGATCAAAAAAGCCAAACAAGAAATTTGGAGTTTATATATGGATAAAAATATGGCAAAACTGGCGAATTTTCGGGTAATTAAAAACAAAAGACGAGAGGTCGCCCAACTAATGACGATTTTAAACCAAAAAATTTCTTTAGAAAAGTTGGAGGTGAAGCAAAGCTTCCCTCCTGCGGAGGTAAACAATGGCTAAAAAAGTTGTCAAGTCAAAAAATACTGAACCTTTGGTTCCGTTACATTTAATCCGGGGCAGGGTAGTTTCGGTTAAAACTGCAATGACTGTAACGGTCCTGGTTGAAAGAAGGGTGATGCATCCTTTATATAAAAAAACTTACCGAAGAAGTAGGAAATATTTGGTTCATGATGAACAGGGAGTAAAACTTGGGGATATAGTTGATATTGTCAAAATCAAGCCAATCTCTAAAAATAAACATTTTAAGATATTAAATGTAGTCGGTCAGAACCTGGAGGCGATAGTCACTGAGCAGTTAAAAGCCGAAGCTGCCAAAGCCATCGCTGAAGTTATGCCAGAGCAGCCAGAGGCTGCCGAATCTAGCGATAAGCCATTAGAATCAAGCGATCTAAAAACCAGTGACTCAAAAAAAGGAAAGGAGAAAAAGCTTAATTCTAAATAGCTTAATTCTAATCTTATGGTACAACATCGATCATATTTGAAAGTTGCAGACAACAGCGGCGCTAAAATGTTACAAGTTATCCAACCCTTGGGAGGGTCAGGCAAGAGAATTGCCAGGCTGGGGGAGTTGGTGGTGGCGGTCGTCAAAGGAGCTGATCCTAATGGTCAGGTTAAAAACCATGAAATTGTTAGGGCAATACTGGTCAGAACCAGAAAAGAGATCCGCAGAGACGATGGTTCTTATATTAAATTTGATGAAAATGCTGGTGTTGTGATCGATAAAGATGGCGCCTTACGGGCCACCCGGGTCTTTGGACCGATCGCTCGGGAAGTTCGGGATAAAGGTTTTGTAAAAATTGCCTCACTGGCACCGGAGGTTTGGTAGATTATGAAAATAAAAATAAAAAAAGATGATTTAGTCCAGATACTTTTAGGAAAAGACCGAACTAAAACCGGCAAGGTTTTAAGGGTTTTTTCTAAAGTTGATAAAGTTTTAGTTGAAGGAGTGAATAGTTTTAAAAGGCACGTTAAAAAAATGCAGGGATCTGAGGGTGGGATAGTGCAAATAACCAAACCGGTTAATATTAGTAACGTGGCTTTAGTTTGTCCTAGTTGTAAGAAACCAACTAGGGTGGGATTTAAGGTAGTGGGAGAGAACAAAGTTAGGATATGTAAAAAATGTCAAAAGGAGATTAAATAATGTCGAGGTTAAAAGATAAATATTTAAAAGAGATACTACCGAAACTTAAAGAAGAATTTGGGGCCAAAAATGATTTAGCAGTCCCGAGATTAGATAAGATAGTTTTAAATATTGGAGCTGGCGAAGCCAAAGATAATAAAGGGATAATGGACAATTTAGTTTTGCAACTGGGCTCAATTTCTGGGCAAAAACCAGTTGTCACTTTATCTCGTGCCTCGATAGCAGGATTTAAATTGGGCAAAGGTCAACCGGTTGGGACAATGGTAACTTTAAGAGCGATTAGAATGTATAATTTTTTAGATAAATTAATCAGTATTGTTTTACCGAAAGTACGAGATTTTCGGGGTTTATCAAAGGACGCTTTTGATTCTCGAGGCAACTATACTTTAGGTCTAAGAGAGCAAAATATCTTTCCTGAAGTAGCTTATCAAAGTGGGGCAGGTAGTAAGCTTAAAGGACTTGAGATAACGATTGTTAGTACCTCGAGAGATAAGGATCAAGGAAGGAGGCTCCTCGAACTTTTAGGGATGCCTTTTAAGGGAAGTTAAAACTATGGCTAAAAAGAGTAATGTTGTTAAAGTTAAAGAAAAATATAAAGTAAGGTATCACTCTCGTTGTATGAGGTGTGGCAGGACAAGGTCTGTTTTTCAGAAATTTGGACTTTGCAGATTGTGTTTTAGAGAGTTAGCTCATGCTGGGCAATTGCCTGGAGTCAGAAAGTCGAGTTGGTAAGATGGATAATGTAGGAGATTTATTAATTAGAATAAAGAATGGGTATATGGCTTCTAAAAAAGAGGTTTTGGCTCCCTACTCAAAATTAAGTAAATCAATTTGCGAACTACTTATTGCTGAAGGGTATATTCAATCTTGTAAAATCGATGGGAATTCAATGAAGATTATCCTCAAATATGAAAACCGAAAACCAGTCTTAACTGATGTTACCCGAATCTCCAAACCTGGTAAAAGAGTTTACAGAGGTAGTAAATTTATTCCCCGAGTTTATGATGGTTTGGGTATCGCTATAGTCTCTACCCCCAAAGGGGTAATGACTGATAAACAAGCAAGATTTCAGAAAGTGGGAGGAGAGGTTATGGCCTACGTCTGGTAGCCATATAAAAATATATGTCACGAATTGGAAACGCAGCGATTAATATTCCTCCGGCAGTAACTGTTGAGATGACAGGAAGTTCCTTGGTGGTAAAAGGGCCTTTAGGAGTATTATCCATAACGATACAACCGGAAGTGAAAGTTGAGAGAGTGGAGCAGCAGTTAATCGTTAAAAGACTGGGTGAGGAAAAAAGAGCTAAATCTATCCACGGATTAACCAGATCTTTGATTGCCAATATGGTCACTGGAGTAGAAAAAGGTTGGGAGAAAAATTTAGAACTAGTCGGCGTAGGGTATAGGTCTCAAACAACTGGGGACAAATTAACTTTGGCGGTCGGGTTCTCTCATACTGTTGAGATCGAGGCTCCAGTTGGAATTAAATTTGCAGTTTTAGATAACACTAAAATCACAGTTACCGGTTTTGATAAGGAGCTTGTCGGTCATACCGCTGCCAAAATCCGCTCAGTCAAGCCACCTGAACCGTATCAAGGAAAGGGTATCCGCTACAGTGGCGAGTATGTCAGAAGAAAAGCTGGAAAAGCTGGGAAGGTCGGCGCCGCCGGAGGTAAATAATGAATAAAGGCTTAAGAATTAAAAGACATAAAAAGATCCGTAAACATTTAAGAGGGACAACCGAAACTCCCCGCTTAGCGGTTTTTAGGTCAAATCAACACATCTATGCCCAGATCATTGATGACGCCAAAGGGCTGACCCTAGCTTTTGTTTCTGATTTAAAAGTTGTCAAAAAAAACTCAAAGGCGGAACAGGCTTATGAGGTTGGTAAAACACTAGCCCAAAAAGCAGTCGCATTAGGGGTTAAAAAAGTCGTTTTTGATCGGGGTGGATTTTTATATCATGGTAGAATAGCCAAACTAGCTGAAGGAGCAAGAAATGGAGGTTTAAGTTTCTAAATGGAAGGCGATTTTTTTGAAAAAGTAATTCAAGTTAATAGGGTTTCTAAAAAGACCAAAGGGGGAGATAAAAGATCTCTCTCGGTTTTGGTTGTGGCTGGCGACAGAAACGGTCGGGTTGGGGTTGGGCTGGGCAAAGCGGCCGATGTTCAATCAGCGGTCAGAAAAGCCGGTGCATATGCCAAGAAACACCTAATTACGGTTCCTTTAACTGACAGCAAAACGATTCCGCATACAATTTTACAAAAAAGAGGTGCCGCTAAGGTGTTGCTTCGGCCGGCCCCGGTTGGAACCGGGATTATCGCTGGAGGTGCCGTTAGGGTGGTAGTTGAGGCAGCCGGGATCACTGATATCGTTTCCAAGATTATTGGGACAAGTAATCGAGCATCGAATGTTTATGCGACCCTAGAAGCCTTAAGCAAACTTAAATCTTTAAAAAATGATAATTTGAAGAAACCGAGTAAGAAGGATAAACATGGAACTTAGTAATTTACCAAAAAATACCACCAGGGCTCAAAAAAGACTTGGTCGGGGGACTGGATCAGGTAAAGGTAAGACTTCGGGCCGGGGAACGAAGGGTCAAAAGGCTCGAGGCAAGATTCCGGTCGGATTCATCGGCGGTACCTTACCTCTTTATAAAAAGTTGCCTTTCCGGCGAGGGCTGGGTAACTCTAAAAGAAGTCCCAAACCGGTACTTGTCAGTCTAGATAAAATCAGTCAGTTTAAGGAAAAATCTGAGGTGACAGTTGAAGCGTTAATAAAAGCAGGCTTGGTGAGCGCCCAAGAAGTTGGTAAAGTGGGAGTGAAGATTGTCGGAGGAAAGACTAAAATGACTACCAGTTTAGTAATTAAAGTTGCTATTAGTTCAAGAGCCCGTGATACAGTCATCTCAGCCGGAGGGAGAGTAGATGTCTAGTTTGCTCGCCCCACTAATTAATGCTTTTTCCCATCCAGAACTTCGCCGCAAGCTTTTAATTACTACTCTGATTCTGATAGTCTATAGAATAGCTGCTCATATCCCAGTTGGCGGAGTCGATTTGGTCGCTCTTCAAAGTTTATTTGCTGGCAGCCAGCTTTTGGGATTACTGGATATCTTCTCCGGTGGAACCTTAACTAATTTCTCAATTATCTCCTTGGGTTTAAATCCTTATATTAACGCTTCAATTATTATCCAGCTTTTAACCATGATTTTTCCGTCTCTTGAAGCCCTTTCCAAAGAAGGTGAATACGGTCGGCAAAAGATTAATCAATATACCAGGTATTTAACCGTTCCTTTAAGTGTGGTTCAAGCCATCGGCATGTTTACCTTGCTTCGAAACCAGGGGATCGTAGCTGACCCGTCTATTTTAAATATCTTAACTATCATTGTAGTTATGACAGCTGGCACAATTTTTACTATGTGGCTAGGTGAACTGATTACCGAGTACGGAATAGGTAATGGGATCTCGATTTTAATCTTTGCCGGTATCGTAGCCCGAGCCCCGGTAGTTTTATTTCAAACAGCTTCGGTGGTAGAATCCCAACAAGTTCTAAATATTGCTATTTTTGCAGCTCTAAGCATTTTGGTAACAGCAGGGATTGTCTATATCAACGAAGGTCGGCGCCGGGTTTTGGTTCAATATGCCAGACGGTTCGTGGCTGGAAGAGAGGTTGGCGGTTCTTCAACCTACCTACCTTTAAGGGTTAACCAAGCTGGAGTTATCCCTATTATTTTTGCAGTTTCTTTAGTACTCTTGCCTTCTTTTGCTGCCCAATACCTAGCTCAAGCACCCAATCCGGGGCTTCAATCTGTCGGCCGGTGGTTGGTCGAAAATTTTAATATTAATACCATACTTTATAATCTGACCTACTTTCTTTTAATTATTGGCTTTACCTATTTTTATACCGCGGTAATTTTTAACCCTACTAAAATTGCTGACGAACTTAAAAAATCAGGGGCTTTTGTGCCTGGAATTAGACCTGGGACCGCGACAGCAGGTTATTTAAACTCAATCTTGCTTAAGATTACCTTAGCCGGGGCTTTATTTTTAGGGGTAATTGCCATCTTGCCAACTATCGCTGCGGAGCTTTCTGGGATCTCAACTTTGGTTTTAGGGGGGACAGGATTGTTGATTGTGGTGTCTGTTATTTTAGATACCGCTAAACAGTTTGAAAGTAAATTACTGGAGAGAAGCTATGAAGGGTTTTTAAAGTGATCTCCCAACCTCTTTCATTCAAACTTTGCGGAAACCGTGTGGCTTTTAACCCTTCCAGGACTTTCAGCCCACGGATGAAGCAAAGCAGTGATCAAACCGTTTTCTCAAAGAGAAACCGTGGGCTTTTAGCCCCCGGAGGTTTATGAAAATACTCATCAGCGGTCCTCAAGGTTCTGGAAAAAGTACCCAAGCTCGGATTGTCGCTCAAAAACTAAATTTATGTTTGATTAAAACTGGTCATTTAATCAGGGAGTTTGCTGCGTTACCCGGAGATGTCAACTCTCTGGTCAAAAACCTTTTAGAGCGCGGTGAGATGGTAGATGATATTCTTGTGGCGGACCTGATTAAGGAAAAACTAGCACTTGATGAGTGTCAAGATGGGTTTGTGATGGATGGTTATCCAAGGAGAATGTCCCAACTTCAGGTTTTTGATCCAAAGTTTGATTTAGTTTTTTCTTTAGATATCTCTAATGATGTGGCCCGAAAGAGGCTACTCGCGCGGGGAAGAGTTGACGATACAGCTTTGGCAATTGAGAAACGGATTGAGTTGTATCACCTGGAAACCGAAAAAGTCTTAGATTACTACCGGAATAAGGGTTGTTTGGTGATAGTTGAAGGTATTTTGCCTCTTGATGAGGTAACCTCCGAGATAGAGAAGATTGTTAAACAAAGATTGGCACAATGAATAAACTAATTAGAACACCTAAAGAGTTAGATCTAATGCGTCAAAGTGGAAAGATCTCAGCTTGTGCCTTAAAAGCGGCTATCAGTTTTACAAAACCCGGGGTAACGCTTCTTGAGATTGAAAGTCTGGTAACTGAAAAAATCGAAAGTTTGGGGGGGAGTAGTGCTTTTAAGAGCGTTCCGGGTTATAAGTGGACAACCTGTTTATCGTTAAACCAAGAGGTAGTCCACGGTCTGCCGAGCGCGCGAGTTCTTTTGTCGGGAGATGTTTTAAGTATTGATTTAGGAACAATCTATCAAG
This sequence comes from Candidatus Daviesbacteria bacterium, assembly GCA_030646805.1. Classification (GTDB taxonomy): domain Bacteria; phylum Patescibacteriota; class Microgenomatia; order Daviesbacterales; family UBA10151; genus JAUSKZ01. The sequence continues at coordinate 9,971 of JAUSKZ010000025.1, read as the reverse complement.
GTTGGTATACGGACTGTGCTTGGACGGTAGTGGTAGGTAAAAACCAGGATAAAAAAATTGAGAAGTTTTTAAGGGTTGGTGAGGAGGCTATGTGGAGAGGGGTAAAACAAGCCTACTCGGAAAATCAGGTTGGTGATATCTCCCAAGCGATGCAAGGGGTTATCGAAAAAGCGGGATTTGGGGTAGTTAAAAGTTTGTCTGGCCACGGTGTGGGCCGAAGTTATCATGAGGAACCGGAGATACCTGGTTTTGGGAAAGCTAAGACTGGCCCAAAGCTATATTCAGGCATGACCCTTGCGGTTGAATCGATCTATACTGCGGGCACGGGTGATGTTTATGAAGCCCAAGACGGTTGGACAATTACCTCTTCAGATAAAACTTTAGGTGGAATGTTTGAGATGAGTTTGATTGTTGGAGAGTCTGGTGCAGAAGTTATTACAGATTGGAGGAAATGTTAAATGCCAGATCCTGTAGTATTGTTTTTCGCCCAGACTTCTGATAAAATGATTGAGCTCAATTTGTGGCTAGAAATATTAAATGGATAACACTGTCAGGGACGTAATTGAAGTTGAAGGTAAGGTCTTGGAGGTTTTGCCAAATACGATGTTTCGTATTGAGATAGATAAATCTTCTGAGCTACAAGAGCTTTTAGGGAGGGTTATTTTAGCTCACATCTCAGGTAAAATGAGGATGCATTATGTTAGGATTTTGGCTGGTGACAGAGTTAGAGTCCAGATGAGCCCTAAGTACGATTTAGACAAAGGAAGGATAACCTTTAGACTTAGATAATATGAAAGTTCAAGCCAGTATTAAAACCAGATGTGCTTCGTGTAAAATTGTCAAAAGAGAGGGTATTTTGTTCGTCATTTGTCCGCGTGACCCGAGACATAAACAACGCCAGGGGTAGAAAGGACGAATGTCGTTATTTGCGAGAGTCGGAAGACTCTCTAAAGCAACATAAGAATAGTAGAATGATAGATACAGTAGAAAAAAAAATAAGACCAGCTAGAGAAGTTGGAATAGTCCAACCTGAAGCCCTGAAGAGGGCCAATGAGCTATTGAGAAGTGGTGATTATGCTAACTTTGCTAAATTGTGGGAGGAATATGAAAGAAGGGTGGCTGAAGATGAGGTTAAAATTGTTTGTCTAGCCCGCCGAGACCTAGGCCCTTATGCTGACTTGTTTGTACCAGCAGCAGATGGAGGTTCACATCCAATTACCAGAGTTCCGGTTGAGGCGTATCACGGTGTACTTCTTGAAAAGTTTTGGAATGAGAGTGCTTGGGTTGAAGGGGCCGGTAACTCTGTGCCTGTCGGCTCAATTGATCTTTTAGCTCAATCTTTTAGTCAGAGTGGGACAAACGGCCCAAGGAGTCAAAATTATGTTATTCTTACTAAGTTTTCCGGAGAGGCAGATTATACTAAAACCGAGACTGCTAGATATGAATGTCACGTTGAGTCTAAGCAACCTGGTACTCGGATGACCTGGAGTTTAAGGAAAGCCAGTCCTCAAGATTTAAAAGTGGCCCAAAGAACAAGATTATCAAAGGAGACAGTCAATGGCTAGAATTTCCGGAGTCGATTTACCTCTCTTAAAAAGAGTTGAAACAGGCCTAACTTATGTATACGGCATCGGTAGATCTAATGTTTTAGTGGTCTTAAAGGAGTCTGGAATTGATGGGGCTAAAAAGATTAAAGATTTAACGGAAGTTGAGGTTGGAAAATTACAAAAAGCAGTTGATAAATTTAAAGTTGAAGGGGATCTAAGACGAGAGATCTCTCAAAATATTAGAAGACTGGAAGATATTGGTTCTTACCGGGGACTCAGGCATCGAAAAGGTTTGCCGGTCAGGGGTCAGAGGACTCGTCATAACGCTCGAACCTTAAGGGGTAAGCGCAAGACAGTTGGAGCTATCAAAAAGGAGTTAGAGGCAGCTAAAACCAAAGCCGCTGTCACTAAATAAATAGATGAAAAAAGAGATTAAAAATACCAGTAAGTTGAGCCCGTCAACCAATAAGCCGAGCTTTTCTTCGAATAAACAGAGCCCCTCAGCCAATAAATCAAAAAAGGCTGTCGCGCTAAAACAGGTCCAAACTGGTCGAGTGTATGTTACCGCAACTTTTAATAATACTCTGATTACCTTAACTGACCTAAAAGGTGATACTTTAGCTTGGGCGAGTTCTGGCTCATCCGGCTTTAAGGGAGCGAGGCGGGCCACTCCTTTTGCGGCCATTACCGCTATCGAAACCGTTTCAGCTAAAGCCAAGCTTCACGGGGTTACTGGGGTTGAGGTCTACATTAAAGGGCCAGGTCCAGGTAGAGACGCCTCAATTCGGGGACTTAGGAGTGCCGGTTTAAATATTTTAATGATCGCAGACGTAACCCCAGTCCCATACAATGGGCCAAGGGCCAAGAAAAAGAGGAGAGTTTAAGATATGGCAAGATATACAGGACCAAAAAGAAGATTAAGTAGAAGAGAAGGAGTCGCTTTATTTGCCAAAGACGCGGCTTTTATCGAGAGGAAAGGTGCCTTGCCGCCGGGACAACACGGTGGAAAAAGAGTTAGAAGGTTGTCTGAGTATGGTATCCAACTTCGGGAAAAACAAAAGGCTAAAAGAATTTTCGGACTTTTAGAAAGACAGTTTAATAAATATTACCAAATCGCTAGTAAAAGAAAAGGTAATACTGGGGTTGCACTTATGGAGCTTTTGGAAACCCGCTTAGATAATACAGTTTATAGGTTAGGCTTGGCTGCTTCTCGGGCTGGAGCTAGACAAATGGTCTCCCATGGACACATTAAAGTTGATGGTAAAAAAGTCAACATTCCGTCCTATCAAGTTAAACCGGGTATAACTATTGCTATTTTAGATAAAATGCTAGATAATACCCAAGTTAAAATAAGTCTTGAGGCAGAGAGTGCCTTGCCGGAGTGGCTAGAAAGAAAGGCTACTGTAGGCAAGGTTTTAAGGTTTCCTAAGCGAGAAGAGATGGAGCAGGGCATCTCTGAGCTGTTAATTGTCGAGTACTACAGCCGTTAGGATGGAGCTTTGCTCATAGCAGATAAAAATTTAAGACCATCTATGATAAATTTTAAAATTGAGAAACAGGAACAAACCGGCAACACAGGAGTCTTTGTTCTGGAACCTTTAGAAAAAGGATTTGGACAAACTGTTGCCAGTTGCTTAAGAAGAGTTCTACTTGCAGCTTTGGAAGGTGCAGCCATAACTTCCGTTAAGATCGATGGTGTTTCACATCAATTCTCAACCATTACCGGAATCTCTGAAGATGTTATCCAGATAATTTTAAACTTAAAGAAAGTTAGATTAAAGGTTTTTGGTGATAACCCGATTAAACTAATTTTAAAAGCTTCCGGTAAGGGTGAAGTTCGAGCTAAGGCGATTGATGGTTTAGGAGCCGGTGAAGTTGTGAACCCTGATTTATATATCGCTTCTTTGAATTCTACATCAGCAAAGTTGAATATCGAGATGACCGCCCAAAAGGGTGTAGGTTATGTCTTGGCTGACGAAAAAAAGACCGATGAAATTGGGGTAATTCCAATTGATTCTATCTATACTCCGGTGACATCAGTGGTTTATAAAGTTGAGCCAACTCGGGTAGGCAGAAGCTCGAATTATGACAAGATTACGATGACCATCGGAACAGACGGGACAGTTTTGCCGGAAGACGCACTACTTCAATCCGCCAAGATTTTATCTCAATATTTTAAACAAGTTTATGATCCAGCTTTTGAGGAAGAACCAGTTAAACTCTCAACAGTTAATGACTCAGTCCTCAAGATGAGTGTCGAAGAATTAGATCTTCCGGTTAGGATAACGAACGCCCTAAAAGCTATCGATATAGATAACGTCGAAAAATTGACCAGTACTCCAAAATCACAACTGCTAAAAGCTAAAAACCTGGGGGTGCAATCTTTGAATCTTATCTTGCAGAAGCTCTCAGAAAGGGGTTTACTCTTAAGTGAGGCATAGTGTCTATGGCAAAAAATTGGGGCGTGATAAAAATCAAAGAACCGCTCTATTTAGAGGGTTAATTCGTAGTTTATTCTTAAATGAAAGTATCAATACGACCCAAACAAAAGCTTCCGCTATTAAGGGCCTGGTCGACCATTTAATTACCGCCGGCAAAAAAAATACCCCGGCCTCTTTACGTATACTAGAATCATTTCTGACTCAGGCCAATGTTATTACAAAATTAACTCAAGATATTGCTAAAAGATACTCAGGCCGCAATTCTGGTTTTACCCAAGTTTATAAATTAGGTAAAAGATATGGTGATAATACTCTGATGGTTAAAATGAGTTTAATTGATAAAGATAAAACTGATAAAATTGAAAAGGTCGAAACAGAAGAAAAGACAGTTCTCAAAAAGCCTAAAACAAAAGAAAGCAAAGTATGAACACCACTAAGTTATCTGATAAGAAAATAATAACCAGCTGGCAGTTAATTGATGCCAAAGATAAGATTTTAGGACGGATGGCAACTTCGGTGGCCACGATATTGATGGGAAAAAATAAATCATACTATGTTCCATACCTTGATTGTGGGGATCATGTAGTAATAATTAATGCTTCAAAAATTAAAGTAACTGGTAAGAAAGAAGCTGAGAAAAGTTATTTCTATCACTCAGGTTATCCGGGAGGGGAGAGGATTGAAACTCTTTCCCGTTTAAGAAAAAATAAGCCAGAAGAGATTATTCGTCACTGTGTTTGGGGGATGGTTCCCAAAACCAAACTTGGTAAGGAGATGATTAAAAAACTTCATGTTTTTGCTGGGGAGGAACATCCGTTTAAAAAAAATATTAAATAACTATGAAAAATAATAATTTTTATCACAGCATTGGTAGAAGAAAATCAGCGGTAGCAAGAGTCAGAGTTCTGGAAGGGAATAGTCAGATGATTGTTAACGGTAAGCCGATCGCCGAAGTATATCGCGGAATTATTTTGCAAAAAGAATATCTCAAACCGCTTGAATTAACCCATACTTTGGGGAAATATACAGCCACCATAAAAGTTGAAGGTGGAGGGTCTGCTTCTCAAATAGACGCTATAGTTCACGGCCTTTCCCGTAGTTTATCTAAAGTGAGTGAGGATTATAAAACCATTTTAAAAAGTAACGGGCTTCTAACCCGGGACCCAAGGGTTAGAGAGAGAAGGAAATACGGTTTGGCGGGGGCTGCCCGCGCTCAGAAAAGTTCTCCAAAAAGGTAATTTTTTTAGATGCTTAAAAGATTTTGGGCTTGGTATGAAAAACATGAGACCTTAGCCATCGGGCTTTCGGCTGGACTATTTGTTTTACAACTGGTCCACCTTTATTGGTTAAGTACCCACGTAGTATTTTCTAGACTTTTTAATATCAGCCTTTTTAATCCTAGCGGAGTTTGGGAGCTTTTAATTATTGTGGTTGATTATACAGAGATTCCGGCTCTTGTCGGCGTCTCGTTAATTTACATAAATCAATTAAGAAAAAAAGATCATTATTTTAAAAATCTTCTTTACTTATTTTTTCTAAATTCTCAGTGGATTCATATTTTTTGGATTACTGATGAGTTTGTAGCAGATCAACTTTTAGGAAGTTCTCTGGTTGGAATTCCCTCGGGTTTGGCTTGGTTGGCAATAGGAATAGATTACTTGGAGTTACCGGTAATGGTTGATACAATAAAAAAGTTTTTTACGAAAGCGAGAGTACTGCAATGATAAGATAGGTTCTCCTTCAGCAAGCTGAAGCGAGCTTCCTTCTTTACATATTCGCTACACTCATATGATAACAATTGATGATTTTAAAAAAGTCGAGATTAAAGTTGGAACTGTAGTTATTTCAGAAGCAGTGGAGGGTTCAGAAAAGTTAATTAAACTTACGGTGGAGTGTGGGGAAGGAAAACCTCGAACAATTTTGACCGGGATGAAAGCTTGGTATCAACCGGATTATTTTTTAGATAAACAAATTTTATTTGTTAGTAATTTAGAACCTAAAACTATGATGGGAGTTTTGAGCCAAGGAATGATTTTAGCAGTTGATGGGGAAGAGGGAAGGCCTATCTTATTGTCTGTATCAGAAAAAGTTCGGAGTGGAGCCTCGGTTCGTTAATAAAGGTTTAGTAATTCATAAATAAATTTAATCCAATCCCCCTTTATCTAGTCGCACAACTAACTTGCCGCCATATTTTTGAAATTGGATATTAATTTAATTGAAGATAATCTTTAATCGATTGATTATATTTTGCTTGAAAAGCTTTATCAATTTTATCAATTGGATCCGAACCTAAAAACTTTAACAACTCATCGAGTTTTTGCTGACGAGTAGTTTTATTAAGTTCATCCTTCAGTTGTTCGATCTGAGGTTCTATCTCAAAATACTTAAGTTTAGTATTTAACGGCAGTTGCCAAAAAAGCAGGAATCCTCTATCAGGAAAATCAACACCTATTATTTTGTAACAGGCTTGCATAAATTCTTTTTCTAAGTCTTTCATAATTTCTTCCGTACTGGATTTAATTTTTTTAATTTCAGAAATATCAAACGGTTGACTACCAATCTCAAAATACATTTTAGTTTTAGGTTCTGTACCTGAAGGTCTGACTGTAACTTTTATAGAAATAGTACCTTCAATGGGTTCAAAATAAAAAGTTAATTTATTTTTTGAAGATGTATCGGTATCAGAAAGATGAGGTCTCCTATCAAGATAATCAATCATTTCTGTAACTTTATACTTACCAAAACTTTTTGGAGAATTTTTTCTTAATTCGTCTTGTAAATAATCAATTTTAGTCTTTCCTTCAGCCCCGGGGAGTCTAATCTCTGTCAGGTAATTTCTAAAGTATCCGTACTCTGCATAGACTTTATTTAAGAAGTCAACTAAAGTTTCATTTTCTAGTTTTCGTTCTGCTGCAAGTTCTGCTAGCCAAATGGCTGCACAATTAGCGTCTTTATCTCGTAGGTGATTACCTGAGATATATCCGTGGCTTTCCTCAGCGGCAAATAAAAAGTTATCAATAATATTTAACTTTTCCAATTTATTCATCTCTGCAGCAATGTATTTAAAGCCAACCAGTAAATCTCCAATTAATTTGGCGTCATGTGTTTTACAAATTTCTCTAATAATATCGGTTGTGACCGCTGTTTTGATTATAATTGGCTGTCCTTTAAGAGTTGTTTTTCTTTTTTGTAAAACATACTCAGTTAAAATTGCCGCTATTTCATTCCCATTTAAAAATACCCACTCTCCTTTATGGTTAACCATTACCCCTATTCGGTCAGCGTCAGGATCAGTGCTCAGGATTATATCGGCACTCATTTCCCGAGCTGTCTTTAAAGGAGTTTCAAAAGATTGCTCAACCTCGGGGTTAGGGATATTAAAGGTAATATTTTCAAATTTCCCACTCGGATTACTGGTATTTGGGTCTTCCGTAACATCAAATCCTAATCTTTTTAAAGCTTTAACTACCGAGATTGATCCACAGCCATGTAAGGGGGTATAAAGAATTTTTATATTACGTTTATCAGAGAGAGATAAACTAACTGATTCTTTTAAATAAGCCTCATCAACCTTGGGACCGATAATTTCAATTAATTCCTCAGCTTGAGCCTTCTGAAAATCGACCTTTTTAATCTCTTTAACATTTTGAATAACTTCTTCAACTAACTCTTCATCATAGGGAGGAATTAGTTGACCACCATACTCGTCGTAAACTTTTTGGCCGTTGTGGTCGGGAGGGTTATGAGAAGCAGAAAACATTGAACCTCCAACTGCTGAAAGATTTCTAATGGTAAATGATAGCTGGGGTGTTGTACGGATGTCATCAAAAAGATAAGTTTTTATACCATTACCAGCGTATACCTCAGCCGATAACTCAGCTAAATCCTTTGAAGTTAAATCTTTGACTGGATTAGAAAGTTCGTTACTAAAAAACTTATTGGTAAAAAATTGCCTGACATCATAGGCTAAAATCACACCTCTTTTTTTAGCCTCTTCTCCGTACTGATTAATAAGATATTGAGAGTGACCTTGAACTGAAGACTTAATAGTCCAAGGATTAATCCTATTAGGACCTATACCTACTTCTCCCCGTCTTCCGCCGGTTCCAAATGGGATGATTTGATAAAAAGAGTCGAGAAGATAGTCCCAATGGTTATTTTCTATTAAGTAAGTCAGTTGCGCTTTATAATCTTGAAATTCGGAGTCAGTTAACCATTTTTTGATATTGACTAAAGCCTGATCTTTATATTTATCACTTACTGATAAGCTCTTGAAACCTGTCTGAACTGATGAGAGAAGAGAGTTTATATTATCTGACATACAACTTTGGGTTTTTTAATAATAAACCTACAAAGTCTGAACGTCAATCGGATTTTTCAAACTAGATAGAAGATAAGTTTAGGAAAAGGGGAACACAAAACTAATGATACATAGCTTTGTTCCGTCTGAGGCTCCCCTTTTCGCTATCTTGGAGTACTAGGATATAGTAGGGTTTTTGCAAAAGAGACCAACTAAAAAGGGGTAAGGACAGTGTAAATAAAATTAAATGAGGGGCAGTTGTTCAGTCTTAGTCTTTTTGGCCTCACCTAAGGTTTTTAAGATAACTTTAAAATCTTGCTTGAGTTGATCTAAAATCGCTGTGGCTCGAAGGGCCGCGGCTGGGTGGTACATCGGGATAATTACTCTCGGTTGATCCTGCCACTTCATTGGATAAACTTTGCCGTGAACCTGGGATATTTTAAATGAAGGTAAGAATTTATTCATCGAGAATCTGCCTAAAGTAACGATGATTCGGGGATCTACAATGGATATCTCCTCCTCGATGTATTTTTTAAAAGCCTCAATCTCTTGTGGGAGTGGATCTCGGTTTTCGGGAGGCCGGAAGCGGACAATGTTGGAGATATAGACGTCCTCTCTTTTCAAGCCATTCCCTTCCAATAATTTATTTAGTAGTTGGCCAGCTTGCCCCACAAATGGCCGGCCGTGTTTATCTTCGTGATATCCTGGCGCCTCACCTAAAAAATAAATATCAGTATCAGGATTTCCTTCCCCAAAGACTAGTTGAGTAGCTGTGTCGCGAAGAGGAAGTGATTTATCACCCTCCATACGCCTTTTTAAGTCTAGAAGCGCCTGTGCTTTTTTGTTTACCATAGGGTAAGTACCATTCTAACAGGGGGTATTTACAAATGAAATATTTTGTTTTATTCTTTATTTAGATGGGTATTGTAATTAATCTTCTTTTAAGTGGTTTTGCGGTAGTTGTAGCCTCTTATCTTTTACCGGGAGTTGAAGTTGATGGTTTATTTAGTGCGGTAGTTGTGGCTATAGTCTTAGGTGTTGTTAACGCGGTCTTAAAACCCCTTCTTTTAGTTCTGACTTTACCAATTAATGTCCTAACGCTCGGGTTATTTACCTTTGTGATTAATGCACTACTCGTGATGTTGGTGGGACAGATAGTTCCTGGATTTGTTGTTACTGAATTTGTCTGGGCTTTAGTTTTTAGCTTGGTCCTATCTCTGATTAACTCTTTCCTTCACTCAGTCTCAAAATAATCTTCCGCGGAAGCTTGAAACCTTACTTCGCCTTTATCGCCCAGATTAAAAGCTGAGGTTTTGGCGAAGCGGTTATAATCTAAGACAAAGTTGGTTTGCTGGTTTCCATCCATTTAATAATTTTCTCCAGAGCTTCTTTTGAATCAAATACTTTACCCTCTTCCTTAATTGTTCCACCAGCAGCTCGTTCATGCCCTCCACCGATTTCGTAATCTGTCATCATTTGAGCGACATTGATACTTGCGGGATTTGACCTTAAACTAACTGAGACCTCACCGTTTGATTGAGGTTTTAAAACCATCCCCCAACTTACACCTTTAATCACCCTTGAAAACTGGGAGATAAAAACCGCCGCTCCACCACTGATCTCCAAGTCTGTAAAGTTATTGTTTTCCACAAATTCTCTATTTATAAAAGAAATTGTCATTTT
>JAUSKZ010000022.1 GCA_030646805.1 Candidatus Daviesbacteria bacterium | reverse complement strand
GATTATGGTCCGGTTGGCGCTTTACTTAAAAAGAATTTAAAAGATTTATGGTGGAAAGAGATGGTGCAACTTAGAGAGGATATAGTTGGGGTTGATGCTGCCATTATGATGAATCCTAAAGCCTGGGAAGCATCAGGTCACCTAGAAGCCTTTACAGATCCATTAGTTGAGTGCAAATTGTGTCATAGAAGGTTTAGGGCTGATAAGGAAGGTGAAATCAAAAGTCACGAACAAGAACATGAAAAGGACAAAAGTTTATCTTTGGAAAAAATGGGGTGGACCGAACCCCAACAGTTTAATTTATTAGTAAAAGCCTACCTCGGAATTATTGAGGGTAAACAATCAGAAATTTTTTTGCGGGGAGAGATTACCAACGGTGTCCAAGTTAACTTTAAAAATGTTTTAGATTCTACAAGAGTCAAAATCCCTTTTGGGATAGCCCAAATTGGTAAGGCTTTTAGAAATGAGATAACACCGGGAAACTTTATCTTTAGATCTCGAGAGTTTGAACAGATGGAGACCCAATTTTATATTAAACCAGAAGACGAAGAAGGCAAAAAGTGGTTTGAATACTGGAAACAAAACCGAATGGATTTTTATTTATCCTTGGGGATAAGTCAAGAACGGCTGAGATTTAAAGATCATGAGAAGTTATCTCACTACGCCAAGGCTGCAACTGATATTGAATACGAGTATCCATGGGGTTGGGATGAAGTGATGGGGATTCACAATCGCTCTGACTGGGATTTAAAAAGACATCAACAATTTAGTGGTCAAGACTTAACTTACCGCGATCCAAACAGTGGAGAACAATATTTGCCTTGGGATATCGAAACTTCAGCCGGGGTAGACAGGTCAACTTTGATGTTACTTTTGGAGTCATATCATGAAGAAGACGGTCGGGTTTATTTGAAGCTTGATCCAAAGATGGCTCCCTATAAGGCCGCCGTTTTTCCGCTACTTGCCAATAAACCAGAACTTATAGAAAAGGCTAGAGCGATTCATCTTGATTTAAAACAGAGTTTCATGATAGCTTGGGATGATAGGGGAAATATCGGTAAAAGGTATGCCTCACAAGATGAGATTGGGACACCTTATTGTATAACTGTCGATTTTCAGACCTTGGAAGATGGTACGGTAACGGTTCGAGATCGTGATACCTCGAAACAAGAAAGAGTAGAGTCGGAAGACCTATTGGAGTTTTTAAAATCTAAGATTAAATGAATTTAATTGCCCTTAAAAACCTGCCTACAACAATACTTGGAAACAAAAAACTCTTACTGGCTTTAGGTTTGGTGGTTATTTTACTAGGTGGATTATTTTTAAAAAATTACCTGACTCCAAAAGTAGATCCGAGTGCCCCAATAATTGAAGAAGAATTAACCTTTGATCCGGAAGGTCCTTACGTTCAACTTTTACCTCGTAACGACGGTAACGCCTTGAATCTTACTTTAAAAAGAATCGCCAGGTATGAGTCACTGGCCTATGAACTTGCTTATACCGATGAGGAAGGGGTGTCCCGAGGGGTGGGTGATAAAAACACTTGGATTAAAATTGACCAAAGTTTGGGGGAGTACGAGCAGGAGGTTTTATTTGGAACCTGTAGTAAAAATGTCTGTAAATACGATAAAGGCGTCGAAAACGGTAGTCTGTCCCTATGGGTTAGGCTGGAAAATCATAGTTACCGAGTTGTGGCCAATTGGCACCTTCAAAGCCCCGAGAGTGCCTTGGGAAAGTTAGTCTCACCGGATGAACACTTAAGCCTTACTTTAGACCCTAAGAAACATAATCTAGCTTTGGTAAAATTTACCATCATTCATGATTTAAGCGGAGCTCCAAAGATCTCTTCAGATAAAAGATTTGTCGGTAAAGTCTATACGGTTAATACTCCGCTCTCAAAGAGTCTTCCTTCAGGTGAAGTTAAGCTGGAGTTAGCTGAAATACCTCCACAAGACGCTAAAATTGCGGTGTTTTCTGAATCAGATAATAAATGGAATGAGCTTGAGACTAAAGTTTCCGGAAGTATTCTAACCGCCACCGCACCCTCTGGTGGGATCTTTGCAGTTCTCGCTCTCAAAAACTAAATTTACCCTCTTTCCTCAAGTTTAAGTAACTCTTTTATTGTCATATCCGATTCGGGGAAGTTTTGGGTTGACAAAGTGGTTTAAAATGGCACAAAATGGTTATAGATGGTGAAATCCTAATACTTTAGATTTTCCACCTGCCCAAAACAATATGTTTTTGGGCGAGCACTTTTTACAATTTAGCGGTCAGGGAAGAATAATCCTACCTGCCAAGATCCGAGATAACCTAGAGACGGTAATTCTAGTTAGAGGGTTGGATGGTTGTATTTGGGGGTTTTCGGAAAGCTTCTGGCAAGAGGAGTCAGATAAATATCTGAAAGTGCCTTTGACCGAGGTAGAAGGCAGAAATATGAGGAGGTATATATTCTCTGCAGCTGAGAAGGTGGTACTTGATAACCAAGGTCGGTTTGTTATCCCTCTGCCGCTTGTAAGTCACGCCAATCTAAAAGGCCAAGTAGCTGTGATTGGGGCTGGGGACCACTTTGAAATTTGGGATGTAGGAGCCTGGAAGAAAGTTAAAAAGAGATTATTAAATGAAGAGTTATTTAAAATATCTTAAAATTATCGCTGTTATCTTTGTTTTGGTTTTGGTGGCTGAGGTTTGGATGGTTAACCGTTTAGCTACCTTTGGAAGTAAACTCCAAGATTTAAAGGAAGAGCAAGTAACCGTCAGCTTACAAAATCAAATTCTCCAAAATCAGATCGCTGAATATGTGTCACTTGTCACCATTGATCAAAGGGCCAAAAGCCTTGGTTTTGATACAACACTGAACTTGGACTACCATCTCTCAAAATCAATTGCTTCGCTCCATTAGGTTCTAGTTGATATACTGATTCTATGGACCGAACTCAAATCTTGCGTTTTTTCTATTTTGTAGCTTTACTGCTGATTACTGTCCGGTTGTTTTATTGGCAGGTAATTAAGGGGGAAGAGCTGCAAGTAATGGCTGAAAACCAACACCAGAAAACTTCAACTCTGCAAGCCCAAAGAGGCTCAATTTATTTTTCAGATGGCTCAATCTTAACTACCAATAAACCAACTTATATTCTATTTGGGATGCCTAAAGTTATTAAAGATCCGGACTTTGTTGCTGAGAAGCTAACCAAGATTTTATATGACACCCCAGGGATTAATTTAAAAGGGGAAGAGCTAGTTAGTTATTTACAATCGACAAAAAAGATTAAAGAGGTCCTCTCTCAGGATTTATACTGGGTTCAAATTGAAAAGAATATCAGCTTAGATAAAAAACTAGCCATTGAAAAAGAAGGGTTACCGGGAATTGGCTTTGAAAATCTTGTTAGCCGCTTTTATCCGGAGGCTTCATCAGGAGCCCATCTATTGGGCTTTGTAGGATCAGATTCAGGGGGTCGGCCGACCGGCTATTTTGGGGTGGAGGGGTTTTATAACGGTGAATTAAAAGGCAGCAGTGGATTGATAACTGAGGAGAAAGACGCCCGTGGTTTGCCAATTTTAAGTGGAAAGTTTTTTAAGAGAGAGGCGACTCCGGGACATGATTTGATCTTAAATATTGATCGGACTGTCCAATATATCGCTGAGAAGAAATTAAAAGCTGGGATTTTAAAATATGGAGCGAAAGCTGGGTCGATCATTATACTGGAACCTAAGACAGGGAAGATTTTAGCTTTGGCGTCTTACCCAAATTATGATCCGGGCAGTTTTTCAAGTTTCCCAGGTGACCTTTATAAAAATCCAGTGGTGGCTGATTCATATGAGCCAGGATCAACTTTTAAGGTTTTAGTTTTAGCTGCAGCTTTGGAGGAAAAATTAGTTGAGAGTGACACTAAATGTGATATCTGCTCCGGTCCGGTTCAGGTTTCCGGGCACACGATCCGGACTTGGAATAGTAAATATAGGCCCGAGGCAACGATGACAGACGTAATCGTTCACTCTGATAATACCGGGATGGTTTTTATTAGCCGAAAACTCGGGCTTGATAATATGTACCGCTATATTCAGGACTTTGGTTTTGGTTCTTTAACCCAAGTTGACCTGCAGGATGAAACTACCCCGGAGATTAGAAACATTGATGATTGGCGGGAGATAGATTTGGCAACCTCATCATTTGGTCAGGGAATTGCGGTGACTTCGATCCAGATGGTTAGAGCGGTGGCAGCGATTGCCAACGGAGGATCTTTGATGGAGCCTCAAATAGTTAAAGCGGTTAAAACCAAAGATAAAATGGTTGAAATCAAACCAAAGGTGACGAGACAAATCTTAAGCCCAGAAACTACTAAGAAAGTCACTCAAATTATGGTTGAGGCGGTTGAGAAAGGGGAATCAAGAGTTTTTGCTCCCAAAGGCTTTAAGATTGCTGGTAAAACTGGAACTGCTCAAATTCCAGTGGCTGGACACTATGATCCAGATAAAACCATCGCCTCTTTTGTAGGCTTTGCGCCGGCAGATGACCCTAAATTTGTAATGTTGGTTAGATACACCGAACCATCTTCATCGATCTTTGGCTCAGAAACAGCCGCCCCAACTTTTTTTGAAGTTGCCAAAGAGCTATTTACCTATTTTAGAATTACCCCCACAGAGTAATTTTATATTATAGGGTAATAGTGTTATAATCCGAGCCTATGGCAGCTGATAGTGAACTATCTTTAGAAAAGAGACCAGAGATATCACCCGAACTTTTTAAGGGAGGATTTATTGTTGGAGCAGAAACCATTGTTCAGGGTTCGCTGATGAGTATGACGGGCTTTGCTTTAGAGCGGATCACTCGAGAACGTACCGAAGTACCTCCTCAATTTAGACTTCCAGAAAGACCTGTTTATTTTTTAGATCCAAACAGTAAAAGAATGGTTATGGTGACAAATCGTGAAAAGTTTGGGGTACCTGAGTACAGAAATGGGTTGTTTGCTGAGATTGTGGAGGTTGACGATGATGGAAAACCACGATTTCATCTATCAACAAGTGAGGTAATAATTCCGGAAGGTATATATCAACCTGTTTCTGTTGGTCCGAATAAATATAATATGCCTCCGTCATATATTCCTTTGACAGAAGAAAATCTGCCAGGAAAGGAAAAGTTTGTGCCTTGGAATATGTACCTTGGGTCTTTGCAAAATTGGATGAATGAATTGGTGGTTGATCCAAATGAAGAATTTGAGTCTTATATGCAAAGATTTGCTGCACTTCAAGCGAGTTCTGAAGAAAGAGCAAAAAATAAAATTAGGACTGCTTTTCCGGGAGGTCTGCAAGGATTTGATGAATCAACAGCGCCATTTAATTTAATAATTAGTGATGAAACAAACAAAGAGAAGTTAATAAACGCTTCAATCGCTGCAGGATTATATCCTGTATATGTTTCAGCTAGAGAGTTTGTTGAAGCTGATATAGAAGCAGATGAAGTGTGGGGTGGAGACAGAGATTTTGGCCCAGGTGTAAGATTTAATGTTGCCGAATATTTACCTGTCAGTTTGAAATCTCAGGCTAGAACATATCGTCCCGCAGTTATAACAGATGATTGGAATGCTAGTCGGGCACTTGAAAATTCAGATGTAAAGTTTACGAAGAACCAAAGAGTTCGTTCCCCAATATCTATTATCAAAAGAGCTCTTGGGAATATCTTTGATCATAATCCCATATTTAGTTACGTTTATCTTGCTGTAGATGAAGGCTTAGGTGAAGTAGAAAAGGTTAGTAAAGAAAGTAACGGTAGTTACTATTGTGCAAATAATGAACAGTTTTATAGAGAATTCCTTTATAAAGTAAAAGCAGATTTACTACTCACTATGTTTGTCCGTGGTGGAGCACCGATTGTAAAATGACTATCTTCTAGATGGAGTGATATACTAATCACTGAGGCATGACAGATATTATCACCGAACAAAATATAGGATCAGAGTTATTACCATTTAATCCAGAAGATTATTCTTTAAAAGAAGTTCTTAATCCGAAACATTCAGCGCTACTGGTCGTTGATATGCAGAATGATTTTTTATCTTCAAAAGGTTTTTTTGCAACACGCCCCGAGATACCTGGATCAGTTGATCAAATGCAATCTACAGTGCCTTTTATTCAAGGGCTTATGGAAGCAGCACGAAAATCTCATGTCCCGGTAATTCTTACCAAGGGATATGAAGATGTAAAGTTTAGAAAACCAGGACCAGATTTAAGACGAGCAGTTGTGTGGCAAGAAAGAGATGGTGATCCGGATGGGATTAACTCTAAACAAGATAGCTGGGGTGCAGAATTTTATGAAGGAATTGAACCTGTTGAGGGAGATATTATAGTTGAAAAACATAAGTGGTCTGCCTTTGATGGGAAAGACATGGATGGGAAAGGACTTAAAGAAATTCTGGAAAGAATGGGCGTAAAAACACTAGTGGTCACTGGTGTTGTTGCCGAGACTTGTATTGAAACAACGATTAGAGACGGTTACGATCAAGATTTTTTTATTGTTGTTCCTAGAAATAGCATAGGCTCAAATCAAGAGGATCAGTTGAGTGTAAGGATGAAATATTGGGAAGCTGGTTTTTTGAGTGATGTAGTCGACGAGGAGGTAGTTAAGGAAAATTGGATTATTCCGGAGAACAGGGAAGAGCAAGTTGAGAATTCCCAATAATTAAAGACATGAAAAAATTAAGAAAGTTAATTCCCAACGCGGTTGTTAATTTAGGCAGACATTTACCTGAAGCTATCTTTGCTAATTTTAAGTACGGATTTCCGGCTCAAAAGATTAAAGTGATAGGTGTTACAGGTACAGATGGCAAAACCACTACCACTAATATGATCTATCAGATCTTGAGTAGTGTGGGGAGAAAAGTTTCAATGATCTCAACTATCAACGCCCAAATTGGAGGAAAAAGTTATGACACAGGATTTCACGTAACTAGCCCTAAAGCGACAGATATCCAAAGATTTATCAAGGAAGCAGTCAAGGCCGGGGATGAATTTATGGTTTTGGAGGTTACTTCACACGCTCTAGACCAATTTAGAACTTGGGGGATTAATTTTGAGGTTGGGGTAATTACCAATATTACCCACGAACACTTGGATTATCATAAGACATTTGAGAGTTATCTTAATGCCAAGGCCAAGCTGATTCAAGGATCCAAAGTGGCAGTTCTCCCCGCCGATGATCCAAATTTTGCCAAGCTTACCGAGAAAGCCCTGGGTAAGGTTATCAGTTTTGGTTTG
>JAUSKZ010000010.1 GCA_030646805.1 Candidatus Daviesbacteria bacterium | reverse complement strand
GTACATTAATCTGCGGAGTTCCCTTTTGTCTAACCGCAGGAATCCCATACACGTCTCCGAGAAATCCTAGAACAATCAGGACGATAAACCCGAGACTTATACCGATCGGTCCACCTGAATTATCATTAGCTGGTGGATTATTTATAATAGTTGCCATATTTTCTCACCTCCTTTTTAAACTATACCACAATGATAACCCTATTAATTCCTAGTTGGCTCTCTCAGCCTTGGATTACTATACCAGAAAATACTTTTGGTTCTATTCTTCAAACGTTCCAGAATTTAAGCTATATTGGAGAATTTGGAACTTTTTATTCCTCTATGTAACCAGTATCTTTCAATGCAGAGTCTTTCCAAGATTCGGGATAGAAATTTCTATCCCATTTATGCTTTTTAAGCTCATTCATTAGCTGTTCGGATAATTTTATTCCATCAGAAAAGGAAGTATTTGCTTCTACATTTTTTATTCTTCTCATACCGGGAATAACGGTAGAAACCTCATCAAAGGAGAGTAGATACCTTAAAGCTAGTTCTACTAATGTTTTTGCCTCACCACCCGCTACTCTTATTAATTCTTCGTTCCTTCTAACTAATTCTTCAAGTCTATCCTTGCTGAAGTACTCTTTTCTAAACTCTCCATCATCAAAAACTGTATCTGTGGTTAATTTGCCTGATAATCCACCCTCATCCAAAGGAACCCTGGCAATTAAGCCAATATTATGTTCTTTAGCATAAGGTAGTAACTTTTCTGCTGGTTTTTGGTGAAATATATTGAAGATAAACTGAATAGTTGAGATTAAACCAGTATCCAAAGTTTTTAAACAATTACTTGGTTGGTAATCATTTATAGAAATACCCCAGAACTTTACCTTTCCAGATTTCATAATCTTTTGAATAGTTTCCTTCCATGCGTCTTCTTCTGCAAAGTCATCTTGCCAAACATGAAACTGGACTAAATCAATACTATCTACTCCTAGACTTCTTAGCGAATCATCTACGCACTGCTCTATCCAATCACCTGGAAAAACTTCTGAGATTGGGACTCCTTTTAATGCTGGCCAGTGCATATTTTTAGGTGGAACTTTTGTAGCAATAACCAATTTATCTCTTTTACCAGATTTTTTAAGAAATTTTCCAATTAGTTCTTCTGATGGATGTCTGCTTGGTTGAGAATCATCGTATCCATAAATCCAAGCTGTATCAATGAAATTTCCTCCGAGATCTGCAAATTTTTCTAGACTTCTTAGGCTTTCATCTAGATCTGCTCCCACCCAAGCATTAAGATCGTTTGCAAGTTGCCATGTCCCACAACCAATCTCAGATACCTTTAGCCCAGTTTTTCCGAGAGTTCTGTAATTCATAAACTGATTATAGCAGGCGGTTATAATAATAGACTTGAGCTCCACCTAGTGTCTAATGTTAGAACTTATTATGCTACACTAGCTTAAATTCTAATGAAAAAAATAAAAACTACATTAATCATAATCCAAGTCTTAAACTTACTTGCTTCAAATCTTTTGGGTCCTATTTATGCAACGTATGTTAAAGGGTTGGGTGGAGATTTATTGACTGCGGGGGGAGCTATAGCTTTAAATTTTGTAGTAATTGGCTTACTGATTATTATCAGTGGCAGAGTGGCGGACAAATATCACACAGAAAAAATACAACTAATATTAGGTTACTCTCTAGCAGTTTTAGCAGCCTTTGGTTTTATGATTATCAACAGCCCAATACAACTCTTTATCGTAGAAGCTATTGCTGGTGTGTCAATTGCACTGTCTATTCCAGCTTTTTCAGGACTTTTCTCGTCTGTAGTGGAAACTGGGAAACATGCTTCTTCGTGGGGCGATTATCTGGGCATGACTTATTTTGCTGCTGCCATATCAGCTTTTGGGTCTGGATTTATAGCGCAGAATTTTGGATTCTCAGCTCTATTTATTACCATGATAATTATTAACGGCTTAAGTGTAGTCGGTGCAATTTATTTATATTTTGCCGACAGCAAACATCAAACCTAACAGGTTACATTAATCTAAGGTACAAGCTCCCCGACGTGGATTCCCTTCGCTTCGTTATACTCAGGGTAAACTTCTCATCCACACAGGGCTTTGGCTTGCCACGCTTGCACTGAGCAAGCGAAGCGCGCCGAAGTGCTCCCCGACGTGGATTCGAACCACGAACCTTCTCGTTACAAGAACCCTTAAGTTGCCTTAAGGCTTGGACTATCTCATGCTCCGACATAATCGGAGCCCAGGTATATAGTCTCTACACATTTACCTCGAAATTTCGAGGATTTAGCTCGGGATAATCCCTTCTGGGAGTCCCCCGAATTAGCCTGGTTTTTCAATCTGTATTACTACAGAAAGCTGCCTAGTGACAGCGAGTCGCTCTACCATTGAGCTATCGAGGAATATAAAAATGCACAATGCAAAATTGACAATGTACAATTAGAAATCTTAAGGTGCAATTTACAATTGGCAACTAAAGCGACGTTATTTCAATTTTGCTTTTTTGACAATCGTAGTGAGAATTTTAACCAATTCTTGAATCTCTTTCAAGGCTTGAACCAATTTTATATCCGAGATAAGATCAGCTGCCTCAATAACATTCAGCCAATATTGAGTCTCTCTTGCTTCTTTTAGAGAAATCGTCATCGAGTGAATGAACTCTTTTTTAGAGGCAGAGTCTTGCGCCTCCTCGATATTAGCTCCAACACTACTTCCCGATCTTATTAGTTGATTGGCTATGACAAAACCTGCAGTATTTTTTGGTAAAAGTGATGCTAGTTTTAAAATGGAGACTGTAAAATCAAGGGTTCTTTGCCTAATATCAAAGATTTTTTTAGGCTCATTGTCCATTTTCCATTATCAATTCTCAATTACTCAAGATAGTCCCGTAATTTCTTAGCCCGGGTAGGATGACGGAGTTTTCTAATAGCCTTAGCTTCAATCTGTCTAATCCTCTCCCTAGTTACCCCAAACTCTTTGCCCACCTCTTCCAAAGTCCTCTGCTTCCCGTCTTCTAATCCAAATCGGAGCTGCAAGACTCTTTTTTCCCGGGGAGACAAAGAACCTAAAACCTCATCTAAGTGACCCCTGAGTAACTCTCTAGTAGCTTGTTCATCAGGCTTAAGTCCCGGCGCTTCAATAAAATCCCCTAACTCTGAGTCTTCCTCATCCCCAATCTTAGTAGCTAAGCTGGTTGGTTCTTGTGAAACCTTAATAATCTCCCGGGCTTTTGACGGATCAATCCCCAACTCCTTGGCTACCTCTTCCGGGGTAGGCTCCCTCCCTAAATCCTGCATTAACTTCCTTTGAGTCCTATTAAACCGGTTAATCGTTTCAACCATATGGACTGGAATCCGGATGGTTCTAGCTTGATCGGCCAGAGCCCTTGTAATAGCTTGTCTGATCCACCAGGTAGCGTAAGTTGAGAATTTAAAGCCTCTTCGCCAATCATATTTTTCAACCGCTCGCATTAGCCCCATATTCCCTTCTTCAATCAAATCTAATAAACTCATACCCCGACCAACATACTTTTTGGCAATTGAGACCACCAGTCTTAAATTAGCTGAAATCAACCTATCTTTAGCTAGCTTCTCGCCTTTCTCAGCCCGCTTAGCTAGTTCAACCTCCTGTTCGGCGTTAAGCAGTGAAACCCGGCCGATCTCCCGCAAATATTGACGAACCGGATCAGAAACATAACCCTCTTCCAAAGAGGCTAACATCTCAAGCTCCTTCTCAAGCTCGGTTGAGCCTTTTTCATCATCAGCCACCTCATCAGCGGTTGATTCAAAAACATCAATCCCAGCGTCGATTAACTTTAGATAGAAATCATCCAGGGCTTCCAGGGTATTTTCCGGCTTGGGGAAAATCTGGAGAATCTCTTCTTGAGTGACAAACCCCCGCTCGTGGCCGAGCTTAACTAGTTTTTTCTCGTCTAAGACTTCTATTTTTTTAGTCCGTTTGACTGCCATATTTTAATTATTTAAAACTTCTCAATTTAACCGACAGATCCCTAAACCTTCGGTTTAGGGTATTTAGTTGCTCCAACTCACCAAAAAGTTGAGCATTTTTAATCTGGGCAGATAACTTCTCGAGCGACGCCTTAATTAAGATTCTTTTTAACTCAGCCACCACCGTCTCAACTTCCACCTTCCAAGGATCCGCTGATTCTAGTTTTTGATCAACCTCAACTAAATATAACTCGTCTATTGCTGTAACTAGCTCTTCGGGTAAACTTTTGACAAAGTCAGCGATTCGAAAAGACTTCCCTTTAAACGATATTGTGTCTAAATATAACACTATTAGCACATAAATGGAACGGTGAACCTCTTTTTGGAAGATTGTCTCCGGGAAACTGGGAACATAAATTACCTCAAAAGGCATCTTCAAAAGCAATGATAATAAGTACTCCTCGAGTAACTCTCGGCGGTCCTTAACCCCCTTTTTTATGGCAGTATCTTCGGTCAGAATATTTTTATAATTTACGCTGGGAGCACTTTTAAATCTCTCAATCTCCTTTTTTAAAACATCCTCTGAGACAGAGAGCATCGCTGATAATTTTTGAAGATAAAAATCAGCGGTCACCGGATCAGCAATTTTGGCCCAAATCGGAATTAGCTCTTGGGCCATCTTTTTTTTATCTTCAGCCTGGTTAGTTTTATATCTGCTACTGGCTGATTTAAGGTAATAATCATAGATAGGTTCAGCTTTTTCAACCGCTTCCTCCCATATTTTAGGATCCTTTAAAATGAGCTCAGCTGGATCTTTGCCATCTGGGATCTGAATAACTTTAATGTTAAGTCCGGCTGAGTCAGCTATCTCAATCCCCCGGCGTGAGGCACTGTCTCCAGCTAGGTCCATATCAAAACACAAGATAACCGTCTCAGCGTATTTCTTGATTAAATCAACCTGGCCCAAGGTCAAAGCCGTTCCTTTACAAGCCACGACATTTTTAACACCGGACTGATAAGATAGAATCATATCTAGCTCCCCTTCGGTTAAAATCGCCTGATCTTTTTTTCTAATCTCGGCTTTAGCTAAATTTAAACCGAATAAAAAATTGCTTTTATCAAAGATTGGGGTTTGAGGACCATTTAAATATTTAGGCTCGCCTTTATCCAAGATTCTCCCGGCAAAGGAGATTACTTGGTTTTTACTATCTACCAGTGGAAAAATTACCCGACCTCGGAACCGATCGTAACAACCGGACTTGGAGGCAACCCCCAAACCTGATTGAATAATCTCCGAGGTTTTAAAACCCCTTTTTAATAAAAAATTGGTTAGAGAATCCCAGGAGTTTGGAGAGTAGCCTAGGTTAAACTCCTTAATTGTATCGATTGTTAAACCTCGGCTTTTTAAGTATTCCAAGGCGTTTTTACCTAACTTATGCTGAGTTAACAGGAAGTGGAAAAATTCGGCGGCTTTTAAATTAATCTCTAGTAGCCGGTCTCGTAGATTACCTTCAGAGCTTGGTCTT
Organism: Candidatus Daviesbacteria bacterium; assembly: GCA_030646805.1. GTDB lineage: Bacteria > Patescibacteriota > Microgenomatia > Daviesbacterales > UBA10151 > JAUSKZ01. Next base: position 6,476 of record JAUSKZ010000010.1, on the reverse strand, counting down.
TTTAAACTCACTCCAGCTTTCTTAGCTAGGATCTCCAAAGCCTCTTTAAAATCCAGACCTTCCTTCTCCATTAAAAACTTAAAAATATCACCACCTTTGGAGCAGCCAAAGCACCGCCAGATCCCTCGATCTGGAGAGACCATAAATGAGGCAGTTTTTTCCTGGTGAAACGGACAGTTAGCTTTGAAATTTACCCCGGATTTCTTAAGTGGAAGAAACTCTTGGATCAGGTCAACAATATTAATCTTTTCTTTAATCTGCGATAAGTCATCCATATATTTAATACCTGGTCACCCCTATTTGGTAGCCACCAGGCCCACACATAACTTTTACGAGTGGATTGGCTGGATTCTACTTCTTTTTACAAAAAAAGGCAAGGATCCAGAGAAGGCCAGCGGGCATGATTCAGTCAGGCAAGAACAAAACCTCTGCCTAGGGAGGTGACATTTCTATCTTGGATTGACATAGTCTGGGTGAAAAGGCATATTACACCAGACAGGATATCTACACCTTGCTCTAATCCGGGAAGCCATGACACCTTCATAGCGAGTTGCCATGGAGTCACTGCCCATGGCTGTATATTGAGAAGTTTCTATAACCTGAAAAGGCACTGTAAAGGTAGGCACCAAATCTTTGTAGTATCTCAGGCTGGGAACAATTTGTAGTTGACCGTCTTTCTCAACTGTCCAAAACTTTATTTTATTCTCAGCCCACTCCTTTTTGTTAAGCTCGCTATCATTAAAACGCAAAGTCTCAATCGGTATCTGTCCTTTGGTAACATATGTCACCCGAGCGTCGTAACGAGCTAGACCATCAAACCCTGACCAACCTTTGGCAGTTACACCATTGGCCCTCTCTTCCCGGGATAAATCCTCAGGGTTAAAATAAAGCACTCCCTTTTGAAACTCTAGTTCACCGGCTACCACAAAATTCCCTTCTCCGCGATAATACGAGAATGGGCCAATACTCTGCCAATATACAACACCATTTAGGCTGTTGCTGTTTTTATCTATTGTTTTTATCGTAGAACTTACAACTAATCGTCCAAAGGTATCGTCGATACTACCGACGTTCACATTAAATAGACTCTGGTAGAAGTCTATGAATTTTGATCTTACTGCAAGTCTTTTGGCTACTTCTGGGTTGAGAGTTGGAGTTACTCTTGATGCCTCCCTTGTTGGAGAGGGAGCAATTCTAACCGGGGTTTGGGTTGACGAGGACTGAAAAGATAGAGCGACACCTTCATCACCTGCTTTCAAACCAGGCATCATTTCATTTAAGAAGTTATTAGCTTTATCGCTACCTAACTCACCTGTATATCTCATTTCCCAAAGTGCCCCCTTTTTATCTTTAAAGAATACTATTCTTGCGCTCAGTGATTCAACTTCATATCTCCCTGAGACTATCACTGCTTCATAACCATCACCTATCGTTCTGTATTCGGGTTGACCCGGAACCTGATATTTATTCTTTTTAAGAAAAACGGTCGTTCTCTCAGCTAGCTGACTTAAGTCTGAGCTATCCGATTTATGCATAGGAACCACATTTATCCTGGCTGCCGGCCTTATGCCAGATAGACCAGACACTTTCTCCTTGGAGACAAACATCAACCCATCCTTTTCATCAGTGACAGCCACTGTTTCCCAATATTTTGGATCATAGTCCATTGCCACCTGCTTGGCAGGTTCGGTAGATTCGGCAGGAAACGTTCTAGTCAGACGTCCTCTAGCAGTTGACGGCAGTTCCTTACCGGCCAAAACTGTCGCTACCTGAGCAGACACTTGGGTGGCAATTATGCTGTCAGTACTGAGAGTGGGAGTTGGCCGAGGAGTGGCGGTTGCAGCTAAAGCTGTGGCCACTCTCTCGCTGACTTGGGTAGCAATCATGCTATTTACATCCGGAGTTGGAGTACTAACTGGCTGTTTGTTTATAGTTTCCACCTGATCAATAGGAGGTTTTGGAGCTGCCAAAGCCGGAGGCTGACTTACAGGCTTTGGAGTAGGAATATCCAAACGGTTAGATTTTCGACTTCCATCCAGGTCCCCCCTACCAGAATAGCCCTCAATAACTATACCTTGAGCTGAAACCAAAGTCCCATCTGCTTGAATCGTGTAATCACCAATTTTTTTACCAACAGGTGACATGGGATTACCACCTATACCCAAGTAAGTTTGGTGAACATGGACTCCGTCAGTCGAGCCACCCGGGGGAGACTCACAAGAAGGCACTCCAATTACCGTTCCCGCTTCCACCAGTTCCCCAACTTGTATAGAAGTTGGGATTTCGTCCAAATGAACCAAGGCTACCGCCTCTCCGTTTTCAGCTTGAATGGCCACTAGGCTGTGATCGGGATCCTGTTGGTTTTTTACATCTCCCACCTTGATTACTCTTCCAGTCAAAGGAGCCCTAACCGGTGATTCATCAATAGTCGCCTTTTGCCCCGGTTCACAACTAACCACTCTTTGGGGGGCAATATCCAGACTACTTAAAACTCCTTCTTTGCCTCCTAAAGCGTTATGGAGAGATTGGGTTAAATAGTTTCCATCAAAAATTAATCTTAAATCATCGGTACTGCTGGCCCCCTTCTTTTCAGTGGGAGAGTGTGGAGTCGCTTTAATTACCGGTAAATCCTTACCACTACAAGCCGATAAAACCAACATACTAGCCAGAGCTAACTGTCTACCGACAACACCTAGGGAACCACTCAATAACCGTGGCCTAGGAATAGTTATCCTTGGTAACCTTAATTTATTTGGGATAAGATCAAATTCTCTCATCAAATACTTCAGCTAGTTTAGTAAATTCTATCCAAATATTATTTACTGTCAATATCTATGGCGGACTTTGTCCGCTGAAACCCGATTTTAGAAGCCCTCCTTCGCGACAAAGCGGACTGTGTCCGCCGAAGGTCGCTTTGGCGACCGAAGGCGGAGAGGGAGGGATTTGAACCCTCGATACCCTTGCGGGTATACGACATTTCCAATGTCGCGCACTAGACCACTATGCGACCTCTCCAATTATGTAGGTAGAGTCGCTCAAGCTTATTCGGCTGAAAGCCGTGCTTATGCGACCTCTCCAGTTCATCAAGGAGAGTAGCTCAGAACTGAGCGAAGCTCACTGTTCTAGCTTGCAAGAGCGAGCTTTGCTCATGCGACCTCTCCAGGTTACGCGACATTTTATCATTCGCTGAATGTAATATAAAGCAAAAACTCTAAGTTGCCGGCTCCTCCAAGTATCGGCGACTCCATCTCCTTTTTAATTTTAAATCCTATTTCTTCAATCTTTTTTATTGTCTGATCTTTTACTTGAATTGAGATTTCTTTAGACAATACTCCGCCTTTAGGAAGGTTTTTACCTAATTCATAGTGAGGTTTAAGTAAAGCAATAATTATTCCACTCGGTTTTAAAAACTTTTTAACAGCTGGCAAAACTAGCTCTAGCCTGGTCCAACCTGCGTCTATGGTGATGAGGCCTACCTCAACGTTGTCATCCTGAACGATTAGTGAAGGATCTCCCGATTTATTCGGGACTCGCATTTGCGAAAGATTCTTCGCTGCACTCAGAATGACAGGAGGGGGGAGGGATTTTAAATGTAAAATGTTTGTTCTCTCCATAACTACTACCCTTGAATCATTTCTTAACTTCCAAGCTAACTCTCCATAAGCGGTGTCAACTGAGTAAATTTTAGCTGCCCCATTTTGAAGTAAACAATCCACAAAACCACCGGTTGAGGAACCTACATCCAGAATAATTAAATTGATAATGGACAATTGAAAATGGACAATGGCTGCCTGGAGTTTATCTCCACCTCTTGAGACGAATTTATTACTGGCCATTTTTTAGTTTTTCTCCATAGTTATTTAAAAAGACAGGAAACTGGGAGTGGGTATTTTCTGGCAACTGGTCAATCTTAAACCAACCGATATCATCAAACTTTTCTGGCTCCCCAATCTTAACCTTTTTTGGATCCACCAAAACCTTAAAGTCCAAAGCTATCCAGTGAGTTTTATGGCCGTTTGAGACTCTGTGGAGATCTCTAAAACCTAAAAATTCAAACTCTAAAACATCAGTGCAATACTCCTCCTTAATCTCTTTTCTTAAAGTATCCTCCACCCTATCTCCAAGCTCTACTCCTCCCCCACCAATATCCCAAACTCCTTGTTCATCACGAGCCTTAGAGCTTCTTTTAGCCATTAAAAAATTACCCTTTCCATCATGGCAAAAATAGACAACACAAACACCAGTATAATCAACTCCTTTTTTCATCAAGCGGTGGGGGTGGGATTCGAACCCACGGTCCTTTTGGGACACCGCTTTTCGAAAGCGGCGCCGTACAACCACTTGGCTACCCCACCTTGAATTCCAGATATTTTAGGCAAAGCTCCATATTTGGCTCTAATTTGATCAGCTTTCTTTTGCCAACCAGCATCTCGAAGTTCTTGCCAGAAACAAAACTTGGCTATATCTATCAATCGTTCCTTTTCCCTGTCTGAAAGAGATCTTTCAACCTCTACCTCTTGCAATTTCTGCACTCCCCAGTAACCAGAAGGGGTCCATCTTTGTACTATTAGCTTCCAGGAGACTGTCTCATCTGGCGTTACCGTAAAAAGATTTCTAGTCTCTTTAAAGCTCTCTTAGATGTAAACTCAGTATGAGCTAATTTAAATTCAAAGTGCTTAGCCTCAATCATATTTAAAGTGTCCTCGGCGGGGATCGAACCCACATTACGAGATCCGCAATCTCGAGGTTTATCCATTAGCCTACGAGGACAAGTAGGTGTATTTTACGCTTACTTGTGGGGGTTTTCCAGAGGAAAATATTTTTGGAGCTTCTCAGCCCAATTCTCCATGGTGCTCTTTGGGGCAATCTCATGAAACGGTAAAAACTTGGCTACCTCTTCCTGAACTTTATCTTCTTGATCACGCTCCAAAACTATCATCAGCTGGCTGGGAAATCTCATGGCAGTTGCCAAATTTAAAATCTTGTAACCTTCTCTTTCGTTAAACCAAAAAGAATCTAGGACATCCCAATGGTAAAAATGTTCTCCTATTGTTACTCCTTGGGTTGAGATTTTATAATCTATATCTTCCGGAGGTATAAACCCTAAAACATAAGCCACAAAAGATAAAGCTAAAATGCTGCCAATCAGTAGAAATTCTTGAGCCAAAAAGGCGATTAAAATAAGCAAAACTACGATAATGGCGATGGTTGTGTAGTAAGAGCGGTCTTTTTTCCGGTAGGGACGGGAGGGGGCTCTCCAGGAGAGTAAAGTCTTTACTTGGTGGGTAAAATATTCATAGGACTCATCGTTATCTTTGGGATGATCTTGGGCTTTATGAGTGGGCATTGTCTTAAGTTTAAGAACTTCCTCACCAATTCGCAAGACCTTGCGACCAATTGTAGTTGATTATATAGGTCTTAAGACTTAGGAGCCCAAGTCGCAAGATCTTTCCAGACAAACTTGGCGGAGAGGGTGGGATTCGAACCCACGAGCCCTTGCGAGCTAGAAGTTTTCAAGACTTCCGTACTAGACCGCTATACGACCTCTCCAAAATTAAAATATATAGTCTCCTTCGCGACAAAGCGGACTGTGTCCGCCGAAGGTCGCTTTGGCGACCGAAGGCGGAGAGGGTGGGATTTGAACCCACGGTACCCTTTCGGATACAGCGCATTAGCACTGCGCCGCACTAGACCACTATGCGACCTCTCCAAACAAAGTGAGGAGAGAAGCTCAGAACTACACGAAGTGTACTGTTCTAGCTTGCAAGAGCGAGCTTTGCTCATGCGACCTCTCCTGGTACGGCTAATTTTAACAGAAAATTGGATTCTTCGCTCCTCTCAGAATGACAACTTATATTATCTGGCTGAATAAGTTCGCTCTAACGTGCTAAAGTTACCCCCCAAACTTTTTTAACCCCAGCTTTTTTTAACACAGAACAACACTCTTTTAGGGTTGAACCAGTCGTCCAGACATCGTCTATTAAAATAATATTGGTGTTTTGGATACTACCTTGCCTGCCGGCAGGCAGGAATTTAAGATTTAAGACGAAGGCTCCTTTGACGTTTTGGTATCTCTTGACAGATTTCAAGCTCACTTGAGGCTTAGTAAACCTGACCCGCTTTAAAGCATCGGCGTATTTAAGATCTAATTTTTTAGTAATTAACTCCGCCAAAATCCCTGATTGGTTAAACCCCCTAAACTTCTCCCGTTTGGGGTGAAGCGGGACAGGGACGACCAGCCAATTTACGCCCTGGTCTTTTTTTACCTCCATTAAAAATAACGGGCTATTTTTGGACCAATAAAGAATCATTAAATTGACTAGGGTTGGAACAATATCAGAAACGAATTGGTATTTTATCTTCTGGATGCTTTTTTGGAGGTTACCCTGATAGATTCCAAAACTCCATAAACCATCTAAACTACCTGGTTTCCTACAAAGCGGGTGTGTTACTCCACCGATAGATAACCTTTCACA
>JAUSKZ010000006.1 GCA_030646805.1 Candidatus Daviesbacteria bacterium | reverse complement strand
CTCTGCCCGCTACATAAACTTGCTGGTCTAATTGACGCAATACTTTTAGAGTGGCTGCAAAAGTTTCTGGTACACCTGATTGTTCAGTAATCTCAACGTTTTGAGCCATGTATAACAAGGCTTTAAAACCATCATTAGTATCGGGAAGAGTTACAGGAAGGTAAACATCAAGTCGACGACCAACTGAAACTGACCCAATGGCTTTAACCAAAGATAAAAGTTTTCCTAATCCAGCTTGGGTTTCTTTAACCTCTGTTTCCGACAAACGCGATACTCCTATCTGCAAGTGAGAGTCGTCTGATAACGCTCTGTTTGAGCTTGTGCCTTTAAGATCACCATTGGTTAGGTTAGAAATAACCGGAATATTTGCGAGAATTGTCCGCTCGGCACCAAAAGACCCTTTACTATCCATCGTGCTTTCACTTTTATCTCTTAATCTTCTTAAAACCATAAGTGTTGCAACCAATTGTTGTCTTGGTTCTTGATCTATTTGATTAATGTCTTCTATTTTTGCTTGTTCCATTTTTTATCCTTTTTGCACACAAAAAAACCGCCTTGCGGCGGTTTCTGGTAGCTTCTTAAGTTTTGTGTTTTAGTTTACTTCATCCTTAAGGCACCAAAAACTGCCGCATTTGAGCGGAAATATCGGTGCCAAAAAAAGCTATTTAAAACAAAAGTGTTCATAAATCCTTAATCAGTATATCAAAGTCCTATAGTCTTGTCAATTCTTATTTTACTCTCGGGTAAGGATTATCTTCAGGTTCAGGTAAATTAAACTTTAAATACTCACCTATCCTCCCAGATCTAATCTGATCTACCGGAGCTCGGACAAGCACTCTTCGGGGAGGACCAAAATCGATCACTGTAGCTATTCCGTCTTCAATTCTCCCAACTTCGACTGGAAAAGTATCCACCAGCCGCTTGGAACCGCTCATGGCAATTATACTGGCATTCAGGAGCATTCCTGGTGTAACCCTTTCAATAACCACTGACTCTAATTGTTGGTCTATTACCATTTTTGTTTCTCTGTCCATATTTTCTCCATTTAAAAAGCCCCTCTGTTGGGGGCTTCTGGCTTTCTCCATAATGTAAATAGGTTTACAAGATGGATCCACCAGAAACTCCTGCAGGTTGCCTGCAAGGTTTAAGGTGCCAGTTACAATTGAAATAATTAGTATCCATACAACCTAAGTATTTTAAATCTCCTCTTTTACTCCTGTCAACTACTAAAATTTAAACAAACGGATTAATAATTTTTATCTCAACAAATTTTTTAAAGTCCTTTATGTTATCTGTTGCTATATTGTAAATGCCATTGGTTATGGCGGTGGCTGCAAGGTATGCATCAAAAATACGATTTCCTCCCAAAGTAAACTTTTTGATTAATTCCAAGGTTAAATAATAGGTTTTCTGGTTTGGAGTAATAGTTTGACACACTTCAGCAATCGCTGAAATAGACTTCACTGCAGATAAGGGTTCCATTGGTCTCACGAATTTGGGGTGGGTAAGAATCCTTATTGTCTCAAGTACAACTTGGTGAGAAATTACCAAAGTTTTCTTGTTTTCGTCTAAAAATCTCTTTGCGGCTGTGTGTTTAGGGGAATCTTCGTTGATTGCATAGATTAGTATGTTTGCATCAACTAGCATATAGATTAAGGAGATTCATAAAAATCATCCCTGGTAAGATTATCCAACGGTTCTCCCAGTTTATGAGTCTTGAAAACTAACTTCTTCGCTTCCACTCTAGCCTTTTTATCAAGATATTGCTCCAGAGCCTGATTAAAAATATCCTGCAGACTGATATCATCCTGTAAAGCTTTTAGCTGCGCGCTCTTTTTCAAATTTTCTTTTATTCTAAGTGTGGTTCTGACTAACATAATGAACTATTTATGCCATAAATATGACAATATGTCAAATTGTCGTTGTAGAGTTTAAAAAGTGGGCACAAAGGCCAGGGGTCCTGGCGATTAGGAAAACAGCTTTCCCTAGCCTTGCTTCCCAACCAAAGGTACAAAGTACAACTGCTATAGCCCCATCAATGTTTAAAACTAACTTTTGACCTTTTTGAGACTCCAGGGCTACTTCTATCTCCCGGCCAATTTTAGCAAACTCATCAGAAAATCCGCTCTCAACTAATTTTTTTAAAATCAGCTCGGCTCTCGGGTCTACCTCTTTATAGATCCGGTGCCCAAACCCCGGCAACCTTTTATCCTCTTTTAAATACTCCTCCACCAAACTTTGAACTTTTAATTTTGAACTTTTAATTTTATATAAAACCTCCATCGCCGGCTCAATCGCCCCGCCATGAGTATCATTAATCTCTAAAATTCCAGAGGCTACTGCTTCTGAGATAGTCCCACCATTTTTAGCTGATTCAATTACTTTTGTAGCTGAAGGAGTTTCTGCTCCGTGATCGATGGACAAGTTTAAAATTAACTCAAAGACTTTTAACTGCTCCTCTGTTGGAACTTTTTCCGATAAAAGCTCAAAGATAACGCCGGCAAAGCTTCTATTTTGAGCAACCTCAAGGAGATCCTCAGATCCCCAAAGTGATTTTAAGTCATCATGTTTAACTGTTTTAGCCATTTTGATGATGATATCACATTCATCCTAGAAGTTTTTTGTAGAAATTCGGAGACCAAAAATCAAGAAGACAAAATTTCCAATGCCCCAATTACCTAGATCTTTGAGGCACTACCCAACGAGCACCAGCGAGAAAGACATCGCGATCATCACGATGCCAGTCACCGACGTGCGGGCCATAACCAGCAGCGAAGTGGCCAACATCGGCGAGGACGGAACCGGTTTTGTTAGTAGGAGTACTTGTTCTGATATAAGGATAATAACCGCCTGCCTGCTCCATGTAATCTTTTCCAAGTAAGCGGACTTGTGTTGCGTCAAAATGCTTAAATATTACTTCTGTTACTTCTGGGGCTTCAGGTCGTACCATAGTGATACCCCCTAAACACAGTCTCTTTCTTAAACTCTCAGCATCTTGCTCCATAAGAGCATCTTGCTTATCTGTAGTTTTATTAAAGCTACCAGGGACAAAAAATCTTTCAGGGTCAGGATAAATTGCTACCTCAATTCTTCTTGATGGAAAATCAAGCAGTCTTTCTCCACCATTAAATACATATCCAAATTCTCTTCCGGCTTCTATTTGACCTCTAATAGTTTCGCCGGCCGGAAGATATAAAACTGCACCATCGCCAAGTAAAGCTTCTCTTTCTTGGTCAATAAAAGTTACTGTTTCAGTGGTGGGAGTTTCAGGTTGTGGCAGGCCTGGATTCTCTGGTGTCAGTTTTGGCAATCTGGCACGAAGATAACCTTTCCTGCGACCAAAAGCAATTTGAATTCTTAAAGATTCTAACCAGGCAGTTGCTTGAGAATTCTGCGCCTCGGCTGCAAATTTTTCTTCTAGAGCGATAACTTCTCTGATATCTTTTGCCATATAGTTAGTGATCCTAACATTCTATAAGCTGATAGTCAAGGACAGTCCCAGCTTGCAAGCTTCGCTTATAGGCTAGTTGTCAATAGCTACCAGCTTACAAGCTTCGCTTATAGGCTAAATGTCAAAATTCAGAAAATTCAAGAGGCCAGGGCTTTAACTAAATCTGCAATCTCGTCAAAATTATCAGCTACTTTAACACCCGCCTCTCTTAAAACCTGACGTTTATGATCTGGTCTGCCCCTGGATCCTTCAATGATCGCTCCGGCGTGGCCAAATTGGACCTCAGAGGGAAGTATTTGGGTAAACTCGCCAGCGATAAAAGCTACAACCGGCTTTTTAATCTTGCCCTTTTGAATATACTCCGCTACCCTCTCCTCATAGGTTCCTCCCAACTCTCCAAAGATAACATAGGCTTTGGTTTCAGCGTCCTCTTCCAAAGCCAACATCATATCCACAAAATCACTCCCAATAATCCGATCTCCTCCAATTCCAACTGCCCAAGATACCCCAAAACCGTTACTTTTAAGGCTTAAAGAGATCTCGGCTGCCATGCTGCCAGATTTGGAGATAACCGCGATATTACCCGGGATAAACATTTTACTAGGATTACCTCCCCCGACTAGTCCCAGTTTTAACTTCCGGGAGGGAGATATCATTCCGGCGGTATTTGGTCCCAATATATTAACCCCTCTCTCGAGGGCTAAAGCTACGATATATGAAGCATCCTGAGTGGGAACTTTTTCAGCCTGGATAATATGTAGTCCAATTCCTGCTTCAATCGCCTCAATAGCAGCAGATTTCATAAACTTCGGCGGAACAAATTGAACCGCCACATCAATACTTCCCACTGCCTCAATTGCCTCTTTAACCGAGTTAAAAATCGGCACCCCTTCTACCTCTTGGCCTCCTTTGCCCGGAGTCACTCCAGCCACAATATTAGTGCCATAAGCTTTCATCCAAGGAACAGCTCTGGAGCCTTCCGAGCCGGTGATACCTTGACCTAGTATTTTGGCGTCTTTAGATGGAAGTTTCATATTGCTTTGCTTGTTCAGCCATAATCTTGGCTGATCTTTGAATCGAGACCTCCTCTCCTTGTAAGATCAGGTTGAAATCTTTGACCTGTTGTAAGGCTGCAAATGCCTCCTCCTCCCGGGGACCACCACGCCTAATTATAATTGGAAAATTAAATTTAGTCTTAAGCTCCTTCTCTACCTCTCTTAAGCCATCAATAATCCCCATTAAAGTCTCATAAATATCAGTAAAATTAGCAGCTACTGTCCCAACTATCCACAAACCGTGAAGATTGGGCTTAGATAAAACTATCTTGGTTAATTTAATTACCTTTTCGCGGGGTGGGTTACCAGAATACTCGGTAAAATTAGCCGGTTTACCCCCAGATTCAAGCAGCGCGTCCATGGCGGTTAAAGAAACGCCTCCACCTGAAGAAAGAATAGCAATATCCCCCTCTAAGTCAAAATAGGCCGAGCCGGCCGTCCCCCGATAATCCCCTTCGTCAATCTTTTTGGCCTCAATTTCATTTTGGGTAGGATTTTTCCCAGGGGCTAAACGAGGTGGAAAGATCCAATCTTGATGCCTAAAGCTGGCGTCATCATCTAATTTTAATTTAGCGTCCAGAGCTAACCACTCACTTCCCGCAGTTTTAACTAACGGATTAATCTCCAAAAGTAAGCAGTCTTGGGCAAAAAACAGAACTATAAGTTTATCTATTAGCTCTTGGGGCAGCCTAATCAGATTACTATGATCATCTTTCAACCTCATAGTTAGAGGATCTATCTTATATTGGTTGACTAACTTCTCCTCAATCCCAGTTCCGCCGGACTCTGAGATGCTCAAAACTGGTGATCTAAAATCAGTATCGTAGGTGATGGAGAGATAGGCTTCATTCTCAAACTCTATCTTTTCTTCAACTAGGACCTTCTCAACTTTTTCCTGGTTGATAGTCTGGCTAAACATACTTACTAGAGATTTTTCTAAATCCTCAGCTTTTTCAACCACTACAATCCCCCCTACCGCCGCTCTTTTACCAGATAAAACCTGAGCTTTTAACACTACTGGGAAATTCAAGTTAACCTTCTCTTTGGAACTTTTAATTAGCTGCGAGTCTGGAACATTTATTCCAGCCTGTTTCAATATCTCCTTGCCCTCAAACTCATAAAGAATCATCGATTTATAAACTTCCACGGACTGAGAGTCCGCGGTTTCCTCTAATAAGTTTACAAGAAGCAGTAGAAAACCTCAACATGGTTTACCATCATACCCCGCGGAAGACTGTAATCGCTCCAAGCATTCATCCCCGCTTTAAGAAAGCGGGTTTTCTGCTAGCGATTATAATAACAGATCTACCGAGCCTACTGGAAGGTGGCAACGACAGGATTTGAACCTGTGACCTAAGCTTTATGAGGGCTCCGCTCTACCACTGAGCTACGTTGCCAGTAAGCAGAAGTCTAACAAATTTAAAGCTTTAGAGAAAGTCGGAAGGTATTTAGTCTGCAGTTGAGGAGATTTTATTTAAAAGCCTGCCCAAGAAAGACTGGGAGGATTCAAGGACTTCTCCGCTTTCCGCTGAAACATAAGCTGTGACTGAAGTTTTAACTGGGATAAGTCCTAATAATCGGTTTTTTCTTTGACCTTTAATTTTATAGACTAATTTACCGTCTTTTTCCTCCAGATCCATAATTTTACTGAAACTTGCTAAAGACCCGCTAACTTCTGAGGAGTCAACTTCGGTGATAACTCTTGAGGAGAGTAAATTATTGACTGCAACATCCGGCAAAACAGCCACAGTCTTAACACCTGCCGGGGTAGTGACAGTTAAAATATTAGTCTTAGGATCAACACTCAATGGAAAACTGGAAACCGCACCAGAGTTTTTCTCAACTACTACATTTTTACCCTCCATGGTTGCAACTTTAACCGGATCTTTCGTCTGAGCATCTATTACTTTAACTCCCTTAACATTGCCTGATGGATAGACTCTTTCGACTGGAACATTAGAAGAGATAAAAAGGGCGCCGACTACTAAGATACCCAGGAGAGATAAAAGGTGAACAGAACCTTTCTGGTTTGGCATTAAATCCATCGTATGACAACAATCTTAAAATGTCAAATCGCAGTTGGATCTTCTGAATACAACCTAAACTCAACCTTCTGGTTAGGCAATTTGATTTCATGCACCTGTTTAATCTTGGGAGTTAAATTAAGACCGGGATTGTTATCGTGGGGTACGATATATAAATAGTTTGATTGAGGAATCTCGTAATCCCAGTTAACATTTCTGATCTCATATTTATCAAAAAAAGCACCATAAGGCGTCCTGGTACTCATCTGTAACTTTCGGGGATCTAAGTAAGTATAGTAAGGAATGTAAACATGGGGTACCCCGGAAAAATAGAACTCACGATTTCCAAACCTTGGATCAATCACAATCTTTTCATACTTTGGGTAGTGCTTGCTAATATATAGAGCCATCTGTTTATAGCCATATTGAAAATCGACGGCCCGCTGCAGAGGATAATGACCGATATAAAT
>JAUSKZ010000005.1 GCA_030646805.1 Candidatus Daviesbacteria bacterium | reverse complement strand
TCTGTCCAAGAAGCACTGGACAGGGTTAAGTTGTTAGCATTACTTGTTGAGTCGTTAGCAGTTGTGCCATATCCTTCGTCCATTTTCCAATAGGCAACGTACGAGCCGACAGGGGATCCTCCTGCCGGGTGCCCGGCGTTCATATCCTCAACAACTTGCTTAGCCGAGCGGGCGTAGTTATAAATTTTTGGTTCATCAATTTGTCCAATCCAGTCGTTTGAAGTTCCGTCTGCATCTATTCCTATATATAGCGGATCAGAGTTAGCAACAGCATTACTGGCGGTTAGAGAAGAATCTGTCGTAATCAAGACACCATCGATATACAGTCTTAATGTGCTCGCGCCGGTTTTAACACAAGAAATATAATGCCAGTTATTATCATCATACGTTGCAGCAGTAGAGGTTGCTGAATCGGTTGGAGTCCATGTTGAGTCATAATCCAAAGCGCAGGTAAAATCGCCGTCTGATTCCATAATAATTTTATAGCCTTCTTCGTTAAATTTTGATAAAACTATTTCTGAAGTCGAGGTAGCAGCATGCCTTACCCAGGCAGAAAAGGTAAAATCGGCATCATCTGCAAAGTCAAAGTCTGCGTCATCAGCCCGGGTTACGTGTTGGTCGGAACCGGCAAAATTTATACCTGCGCCATATTTACCTGTTGTCCAAGTAGGCGTGTTGGTTAAAGTACCGGTATTCGCGTTGCCTGATTTATCAAATGCGGAAGTTCCGGTTTTTTCATCTAAATTCCAATACCCAACCGGCCCGGGGGCGAAGTTGTAGAGTTGGGAGACCTCACCTGCGGAAAGCGCGCGGTTGTAGATTCTCATATCATCAAGTTTTCCGTTAAACCATGCAGTTGATCCACTATTCCAGGCGCCAATAGTCAAGCTACCAGAGTTGGAGTTGATAGCGCCTGAACGGGCAAGTTCTGAATCCAATACCCCGTCTACGTATAGTTTCATAGTGGTGCCATCGTATGTTCCAACTACATGATGCCAAGCACTAGTACTGTATGAAGTGGAGGTCATGCCATGGCTAAAAGATGTAACGGGTATTTGAAAAGCATATGCTCCGCCACTAACTGTTCTCATTCTCCAACCTGTGGTACTATCTGCGCTTATTCCTTTTTCAAATATCTGTTTATCGTTTTGATCAGCAGCCTGATAAACCCAAGTAGATAAAGTAATTTGACTGGCTGGGTTTAGGCTACTACTATGCGCGACGCTTACATAGTCATTTGTCCCGTCAAGACTTCCCGCGTTGCCAAATTTTCCAACAGCTCCTCCTGCTGGGCCAGTTGTGGAAGGACAGGACTTACCATTATTGCCGTTTCCAGAGGAATCAGTAACAGAAGTTGCAGTACAATTTTGTGTCCACGAGCTTTCATCCATTTTCCAATAGCCAACCAAGCCAGAGGAGAGGTTTTCGTTTGCGTCCGATTGCCCCAAAACTGCGCTTGCGCCTTCGCCGGTTGCGCGGGCAGTGAAATCTGCCTGGATTTGGGCAGCGGAGCGGGCAGAGTTATCACGGAAAACTTTAACGTCGTCTATAAAGCCCAACCATTCGTTAGAAGTTCCGTCTAAATCAACTCCAACATATAAGGTTCCTGTGTTGGCCAATGTTCCGGTTGCAGCAATTGTGGCGTCTTGAGCACGCTCTTTGCCGTCGACATACAGCGTTATAGAAGTTGTAGCTGCTTTTACCCCTTGGACAAAATGCCACTGGTCATCGTCAAATTCAACGGCGGAAGTACAAGCAGTATCGGTATTGGTGCCGTCTGAGACATCAAAACAATAATCGCCAGATGCGTCCTGATAGAGTTTATATCCGGTGTAGCCACTTTGAGCTTTGGTAAGGATAAAGTTATTCGCAGAAGACACCCCGTTTCTTTTAACCCAAGCAGAAACGGTAAAATTATCAGCTGCCACAAAATCTAACTTGGCGTCATCTGCCCTTGAGACATTTTCGTTATTTGCGCCGTCAAACCAGAGACATTTTCCACTTACACAAAAGTTTTCTGTTTGGATAGTGGGAGTGTTGTTGTGTGTCCCGTCCAAACCATTGGTAGTTGTGTCTTCTGCAGTTCCAATTGTTCCATCATCAAATTTCCAATAAAGAGTTGGGCTAGTGCCTTTTTCTTCGGATCCTGCGGTACCGAAAGTATAGTTTGCAGCCTCAGTCGAAAAATCCGCAGCAACTGTGCCGTTTGGAGCAGAGGGGTTTCCGTAGTAATAATAAATAGTTTGGGCACCGGCTGGCATAGTATCAAAGTAAACATGAACAACAGTATCGGTCGTATCGCAGCCTGAAACGATGTAGTAGGGCAGGAGTTCGCCGTTTGATTTGGTAAAGCGCAAATCTCCACAATCTGCTTGCAATTTGTCTGTTGTGAGGGCGTCGGTATCGATATCGTTTACTCCGGTCAGGTTTATATAGACGGTGTTTTCGGAAGCCGTATGGGTTGCAATCTCAATTACCTTGCGGTATGTCCAGGAATCATCAAACCAAGCAGCTTCAACATCTTTGGTAAAAGGGTTAAAGAGGTACAACAGTCCGCTTCCAGTCAAAATTAAACTGGCAATTAAGTAGCTAACCAGCGTTTTTTTAGTAAATCGGAGAAAGCCTTCCTGCCATGATTGATTTCCACGGATTGATAACAGATTTCCACGGATTTTTTTTAAGGTGTCCATATAAGCCTCCTGCTTAATTCAAAATTCAAAGTGAAAAGTTCAAAATTACAATTCATAGTTTAAAGTTTATTTTTTCCTTTAAGAGTAGAAATACTTGCTCCCAATATTTTAACCAATTCATCAGTTTCTTTCAGTAGTAATTCTATTTCGGATAGTAGTTTAGAATCTAAGTCTTTTGCAAGTGATAACCAAAACTTTGTCTCGTTTCCGCTTTTTAGTGCATGGTTCAGAAAGTTAATAAAATCTCGTTTTGAGCTTGCTGCCTGGGCTTCGATAATATTTGCTCCTATTGAAGTAGTTGCTCGTATCAATTGGTCTGAGATAACCCAAGCTGATCTCTTGTTTGGAAACTTATCTACTAAGGCAATAGTTTTTCTTGCTAATATAAAAGCCCTATTAATTAATTTTCTTTTAAATTCTTCGTTTTTCATAACTGTTAAATAATAACTGCAACTTTTAACTTTGAACTTTGAACTTTTAATTGACTATGGTGACCCTGTTGATGGGCCGTAAAAGACTGCAAATCCGCTGTAAAGAGTTTTGATTTGCGTTGCGGTAAGTGCGTAGTTAAAAACTTTTATATCGTCAATTTGGCCAGTAAACCAAAGACTACTGCCCCCGAATTGACCAATGAATAAAGCAATAGCATTATCAACAGTTCCTGCTGTTTCCGCATCTGTGTCTTGCAAAATTCCATCAACAAAGACCATAATATTTGTTCCAGAATGTACACCAGTGACCAGATGCCAATTGCCATCAGTAATAGTGGTGGTTGAGGTTGAAGTCGCACTGTTTCCTTCGGTTCCCCGGATATAAAAGCCAGCTTTTCCATTTGCATCAACTGTTAACTGATAAAGTGGATTTCCACCTCCACCTTTGGCTAAGATTCGAGAACTTGCAGTTGAAGTTTTAACCCAGGCAGAAACTGAAAAGTCCCCAGTCCCAAAATCTAAAATTCCAGAAGCAGGATCAGCAATACTTACATAATCATCTGTACCATCAAACTGAAGAGAGTAGTTTCTTTTTCCCGCAACTCCGTCGTACCATGCACCTGTCCCGTCGGTTGGCGTAGTACAGGTACCAACAGCAGTATTTGCCCCGGTTGCCCCAATTGTTATGGTACCGTGGTTGCCATTGGTTGCATTATTTCCATTTCTTGAATCGTCATAGGCAGTTGTTCCCTGACAATCATCCAATTTCCACCAGCCAACAGGCGCGCCACGGTTATAATCCCAGGCAACTTGGGCAGCAGTCCGGGCGTAGTTGAAAATTTTAGGGTTATCGATTTTTCCAGCAAAAGTTGATGAATCTGAAACCCTGCCTCCAATGTACAGTGCAGTATCGTTAACATCAGACCCGTTAGGGCATGATCCGGAGGTCCCAGATAACACACCATTAATATAATGCCTGACATTAGTCCCATCATAAGTTGAGACAACATATTGCCAAGTATTAGCTGTTAGAGTTCCTGCTGAGTAATCGCAATTACCCGCTGCTGCGCGCAGAAAAGTCCTGAGAGTTCCGGAAGAGTTGGCAAATTCATATCCTGAGGCAGTTCCGACTGGAACCTTACCGAAAATTGGATCATATGCTGCAGTAGAAGTAGGGTAGATCCAGGCTGCAAAAGTTTGCGCAGTTGTTAAATCAATAACACTTCCTGTGGTATCGGTGATGGAAACAATATCTGTTCCGCCGGCAAAATTAATTGCCTTGCCGATCTTTCCACTTTTCCAGGTAGGGCTATTTGTTAATGTTCCTATAAAACCATTTCCAGATTCATCATATGCACTCGTTCCCGTTCCTTCCTCAAAATCCCACCTGGCAACCGGCGCGACGCAGGAAGTGGTATCTCCCGGGATACAATATTCCTGGTTGGCAGCTTGTTTTTGGTATGTAGAATTGTCAGACAGCGCGCCTAAAACCAAAGATTTTCCCTGATTCATGTCTATTCCTACTTCGGCAGCAGTGAGCGCCAAACGGTAGACTTTTACTTCGTCAATATCTCCTGCAAATTCATCTCCGTTGTCGGTTCCGTCACGGTCTCCAACATAAAATATTTCTGAGTTTTCCAGAGTTGCGGAAGTTGAGTCAGTATCGCTGTCGCGCGATAGTCCGTCAATGTAAATATAGGTTGTGTCTAAAGTGGTGTTTCGGATAGCTGCAATATGGTGCCATGTTGCGTCATAGACATCAGTTGTGGTGCAGGAGGCAACGTCTGGCGACCAGGTTGTATCGTCATCAATCCCAAAACAAACAGTTCCATCGGTATTAGCATAAATTGCATAACCTGCCACAGTTGCCGAAGCTTTATTAACCAAATATTCTATTGCTCCCGGGTTGGTAGCACTGTCGGATTTATACCATAAACTTATTGCCAGATCTTCTGCTGCCCCGAAGTCTAAATCCGCGTCATCTGCGCGTGAGAGCCAGAGAGCATTGGTGCCATTCCAGGCCTTGCCAAATTTCCCTGAATCTGTCCAAGAAGCACTGGACAGGGTTAAGTTGTTAGCATTACTTGTTGAGTCGTTAGCAGTTGTGCCATATCCTTCGTCCATTTTCCAATAGGCAACGTACGAGCCGACAGGGGATCCTCCTGCCGGGAGCCCGGCGTTCATGTCTTCGACAACTTGTTTGCTAGAGCGGGCGTAGTTGTAGATTTTAACCTCGTCAATTTGGCCAATCCAATCGTTTGACGTACCGTCAGCATCTATTCCGATATATAAAGGATCACTATTATCTAAGGTGTTAGTAGCGGTAAGAGATGAGTCGGTAGCTATGAGTATGCCGTCTATATAAAGGCTTAAACTACTTGCGCCAGACTTAACGCACGAAGCATAATGCCAAAGATTATCGTCATAGGTACCTGCAGTAGAGATAGCAGAATCTGTTGGGGTCCAAGTACTATCATAATCAAGGCCACATTGAATATCGCCATCAGTTTCCATAGTGATTTTATACCCAGCTTCGTTAAATTTGGATAGAATTACTTCTGTTCCAGAAGATTGAGCACTATGTTTAAACCAAGCCCCAAAGCTCATATCCGCGTCATCGGCAAAATCAAAATCGGCATCATCGGCTCGGGTGACGTGTTGGTCGGAACCGGCAAAGTTAATGCCAGAGCCATATTTACCAGTGGTCCATGTAGGGGTAGTTGTTAGAGTAGCGGTATTATTATTGCCAGACCTATCAAATGCAGAAGTTCCTGTTTTTTCGTCAAAATTCCAATACCCAACCGGTCCTGGGGCGAAGTTATAGAGTTGGGAAACCTCGCCCGCGGAAAGGGTGCGGTTATAGACTCTGGCTTCGTCTAAAGCTCCACCGTAGTAAGATCCTAAACCATCTTGACCAAGATAAGTTGTTCTGTTGCCTGCGGTTGAAGCTCGAGAATCAGTTGCTGAAGCAACTTGAGAGCCATTGATATACATCTTCCAAGAGCTGTTGTCTCGTGTGACCGAAACATGATACCAAGTGTTAGCCGTATAGGTAGAGACATAGGATATCGGCGTAAAAAAGGAGCCTGAAGCAGTGATATCAAACCGTAAAGATCCATCGCCTTTTGAATATATGAGTGAATTGTAGTTACTAGCACTTGCGTATTCAGCCACTAAACTTTGGTATGAAGGAGTCATTGAGCTGCTTAGATCAGCAGTCGGCTTGAACCAAGTAGCCCAGGTAAATGTTACTTTTGGATCGTCCCAGGTAGAGCTACTGCTAAAATATTGACTTGTTCCGTTAAAAGTGCCTCCATTGCTGAATTTACCAGTAGTAAAAGTAGTGGAGGCATTATTGGTGAGTGTGGCCCCGTTACCCGAAGAGTCGGCAGCGTCTCCTGACGTCTCATCTTGTTTCCAATAGCCAACTAGGCCGTTTGAAAGGTTTTCGTTTACGTCAGATTGTCCCAAAACTGAACCTGAAGCTTCACCTCCTCGGGAAGCGAAGTTCGCTCTAACTTGGGCAGCAGTTAAGGCATAGTTGTAGATTTTTACCTCGTCAATTTGACCTTTAAAAGGGTGATAGTAGTTAGTACCATTGGTAGTTAAAGCACCAATCGAAAGAGGATTTGCGGTGGCAATACTTGTTGTCCATGTTGAGGCAGTGCTGCCAATACTTACCCCATCAACATAAATACGTACTTCTGTCCCCCGAGTTATAACTCCCACAACATGATGCCATTGATTGTTGTTATATCCCGAGCCTGTAACTAGTTTCGTATTCTGTGTTCCGTCAGCAATAATTACTTCAAACTGTCCATTAGGCATATTTAGATGATAACCAACAGCAACCTCTGAACCTGTTCCCCGTTTGTAGACAACCCCGTTACCATTACCTGTTACGGTACTTGAAGATTTTACCCAGGCTGAGATGGAAAAATTATTAGTATCCTGGTCTAAAGTGTCTCCCATGTAAACGAAATCATTTGTTTCGTCAAAAGTCATGGATTTTCCAGATACTCCGCTTTGTGCCCAGCCGGAAGTGGCAGTTGGAGGGGACGCGATATTATTACTTGCTCCGTCATTTACAGAGCCACTGTTACCCGAATTACAGGCATCTTTTACTCCGCCACTACACGTATTATCGGTTCCTTCGTCAAATTTCCAATAACCAACCGGCGCGGTACCTTTTTCTTCAGAGCCGGCAGTTCCAAAGGTATAGTTTGCAGCTTCGGTGGAGAAGTCAGCAGCAGTTGTGCCATTTGGGGCAGAAGGGTTTCCATAATAAAAGTAGATAGTTTGGGCGCCAGCGGGCATAGTGTCAAAATAAACATGGATTACTGTATCTACGCTGTCGCAACCTGAAACAACATAGTAGGGAAGGAGTTCGCCGTTTGATTTGGTAAAGCGTAAGTCCCCACAATCTGCTTGGAGTTTATCGGTAGTTAAGGCATCTGTATCAATATCGTCTACTCCGGTTAAATTAATATAAACAGTATTTTCGGACGCGGTATGGGTTGCAATTTCAATTGCTTTGCGGTAAGTCCAGGAATCATCAAACCATGCAGCTTCAACATCTTTGGTAAAAGGGTTAAAGAGGTACAATAGTCCGCTTCCAGTCAAAATTAAACTGGCAATTAAGTAACTAACCAGCGTTTTTTTAGTAAAACGAATAAACCCTTCCTGAGTAATTGTCATCCTGGAGAGTAGTGAAACGAAGCGATAGGATCCAGGGATTCTATCGGCTCTTCGAGCCTCCAGAATGACAAGAGGGTACAGCAGTAATAATGGCCTAAATATTCTTGACATTGGATTGAATAAATAAATTACTCCAGGAGTCCCGATTAGTAAGGCCATACTTAAAATTAGAGCGATAATTTTTTTTAAGAAAACAGGCAAAAAACGGTAGATTGATAGATAGTTAAGTGGTCCGTATAAGAAATTAATTCTATTAATTATCTTGTTCATACTGTTTCTAATTTTTGCGTCACCCGATTCTTTTTGCTAGATTAAGTTTATAACATACACCAGAGGATTGACAACGATCGGCAGATATGGAATACTACCCTTGAAGCGATCTTCCTGTCTAAATGCATTCCCAAGATAACAACTTTTAACTTTTAACTTTTAACTTTTAATTTTTAACTAATATGGCCAATACACGTTCCTTTAGACCCAAAACCGATCCGACAGCTGTTTCTACTGAAGACTTTGTAGGTGAGCAAACTGAAAACTCCCAAGCAAACGCCTCAACCAACACAGCATCAGATAATAGTAACTCAGGATACGGTGATTATAGATCTCAACCCCGCGATGTCCCAACCGAGGAAGTTTCCGGGATTTTAATGATCATGTCCGAGGGGCACGGATTTTTAAGGCCAAAATACGTCCCTTCAGATAGAGATGTTTATATCTCCGCGTCGCAAATTCGCCGTTTTAATTTAAGACCGGGTGATTTAATTGAAGGCGCAGCCAGACCTCCCAAAGAAAACGAAAGATATTTTGGATTGCTTCAAGTTAATAAGATTAACGGTCAATCATCAGATAAATTTGTTCTAGCTCCTGGTCAAAGAAGCCAGAGAGTTAAGTTTGAAGATCTAACAGCTATCTACCCTAATAGACATTTAAAACTAGAGACCGGTAAGTTACCCCTGTCTCAAAGAGTGATTGATTTAATCTCTCCGATTGGTTTTGGACAAAGAGGATTAGTCGTTTCACCCCCTAAAGCCGGTAAAACCAGTATTTTAAAAGATATCGCGGCCGGAATTACCGTTAATCACCCCGAGGTTATTTTAATGGCGGTTTTAGTTGGTGAGCGGCCGGAAGAGGTGACTGATTTATCAAGGTCAATTAAAGGTGATGTCATCGCCTCCAACTTTGATGAACCAGCTGAGTCTCAAACTGAGGCGGCCGAAGTTGCTCTAGAGCGGGCAAAAAGGTTAGTAGAGGAAGGAAAAGATGTAGTTATTTTACTGGATTCAATTACCAGACTAGGTCGAGCTTATAACCTTTCTGTTCCGCCTTCGGGCCGGACTTTATCGGGAGGATTTGATCCGGTCGCCCTATATCCACCAAAACACTTTTTTGGAGCTGCCAGAAACTGTGAAGAAGGGGGGTCATTAACGATTATTGGGACAGCCTTAGTTGATACCGGTTCTCGGATGGATGATTTGATCTACGAAGAGTTTAAGGGCACCGGTAATATGGAGCTTCACCTGGACCGGAATTTGGCGGAAAGAAGAACTTTTCCAGCTATAAATATTGGTGCTTCTGGGACCCGTCAAGAGCAACTACTTTTTACGGAGGAGTTCTATCGGCAGGTTGTGACCATGAGAAGGATGCTGGGGATTTTAAATGATAATGAGAGAACTGAGATATTTTTAGATAGGCTATCAAAAACTACCTCAAACGCTGAATTCCTATCCGCGTTAAAAGACGTCAAATAAATTAAAAGTTAAAAGTGCAAAGTTCAAAGTGAAATTATAGTTTGAATCTAACTTTTAATTTTTAACTTTAAACTTTTAACTTCTTTTGATATAATCCTCTTTACTTGTGGACCCTTTCCATAAAGATCTTGCCAAATTCACTAAATTTATCACCGTTTACCTTAAGAATAAGGTTATCTTCTTGGCAACTCATATTGAAAAGTTTAAAAACCACTTAGTTGAGATTCTTCTGGCGAGACGGTTGATCTATCAAAAAAGAGCCTGGCACGCTAGCATGGTGGGGCTCTCTGCCTTTGGGATAGTTACAGCTGGAGTATTTGGAGGAGAGACTATTGTCTCAACTTCTTTCCCAGGGATGGGAGGGGCCGACCCTCGGTTTGCTCAAGCCTTTACTCCGGACTCGGATGACCCAGTTTTAAACTCCCTTTATGATACTCACACTAACATCTCTCAAAAACCCAGGTCAGAGATAGTTGAATATGAAGTCAAAAGCGGTGACACCCTGTCCAATATTGGCGATAAATTTAACATATCAGTTGAAACCATTAAATGGGAAAACAAACTAGAAAGTTTAAACAGTATCAAACCAGGACAAGTTCTGCGGATTTTGCCTGTGTCTGGAGTAGCCCACAAAGTCAAAAGTGGTGATACTTTGGAATCAGTGGCTAAACTTTATTCAGCCGAATCCCAGGCAATCTTAGATTTTCCGTTTAACGATATTGGTGATGATTTTAAATTAAGAATCGGCCAAATCTTGATCGTCCCAGATGGGGTGCCGCCAACGGTAGCTGCTCCAAAACCGAAGCAACCCACTTTTGTGGCCCAAGGTCCCGGAACAACCTTTAAAGCTCCCGGAGGAGGTAATTTTACCTGGCCAACCCAAGGCGGTATGACTCAATACTTTGCCTGGTATCATCCGGGAATAGATATAGCTAACAAATCTGCCCCGGCGGTGATTGCCTCGGATGGAGGAGTAGTTAAAGTAGCTGGCTGGCCGGATAACTATGGTTATGGGAATAGGATTGTAATTGAGCACGATAGCGGTTATCAAACTCTTTATGCCCATCTTTCCAATATCTATGTTTCGGTAGGTCAAACTGTCTCAAGAGGTCAATTAATAGGTCAAATGGGATCACCGGGCAGGTCAACCGGGACACATTTGCATTTTGAAATGAGGTATAAGGGAATTGCAGTGAATCCTTTAGTTATTTTGAAATAGATGGCAATTCCCTTGCGACCCTGAGGGT
>JAUSKZ010000002.1 GCA_030646805.1 Candidatus Daviesbacteria bacterium | reverse complement strand
TCTTTTTTATATTTTTTAGGCAACGACCGTCTCTATCATCTTTCAGGTGAAGATATGACTAAAATTCATGAAGTTGACTCGATTACCGGAGCTTTTTTCTTTACCCGGAAATCGGTCTTAGATAAGGTAGGTATTTTTGATGAGGATTATTTTATGTACGCTGAGGACCTTGACTTATGTTACCGGATAAAATCGGCAGGTTACAAAATTGTCTATGTTCCGAGCATTAAAGTTATCCATCATAAAGGTATCTCCTCCGGACTTAAAAAACAGACAGCTCGGCTTTCAACCGCTGATCTTGAAACCAAAAAAAGGTCTCTGGATTATTTTTATGAAACGATGAAGATATTTTATAAAAAACATCTAGAAGAAAAATACCCTTTTTTTATTAACTGGTTGGTGTACTTGGGGATAAACATCAAATGGCTACTAGCCAAAAGAAAGCTTGAGGTTTGAGATGAAAATTGCCATTGATTGTAGGCTTTACAGAGAATCAGGGATTGGGCGTTATATCCGAAACTTAGTTTCCAACTTAGAAATTCTCGACACTAAAAATGAATATTTTCTACTTCTTAAAAGAGAAGATTTTGAAGGTTGCAGCTTTGCAGATAATTTTAAAAAAGTTAAAGCGGATATATCTTGGTATACTCTAGAAGAGCAACTTAAAATTCCTAAGATTTTAAATAAAATCTCTCCAGATTTAGTTCACTTCCCTCACTTTAATGTGCCAATCTTATATAAAAAAAAGTATCTGGTGACAATTCATGATTTAATCCACCAACATTTTAGTTTGAAGCGAGCCTCAACTAAAAACGCCGCCGCCTTTTATTTTAAACAACTGGGTTATAAAAAAGTTTTTGGCAACGCTTTAAAAAAATCCTCTAAAATCATTACACCCTCAAACTTTGTAAAATCTCAACTGATCAAGGAGTGGAGAATGAAAGAGGAGAAGATTCTCGTTACTCCGGAGGGGGTAGAAGAGTCTCTTGTCCAAATATCCAGGAATACGACCGAGGTTGGGATGGCCAAGACTTTAAAAAAATTTGGAATCTTGGACCCCTATTTTTTTTATGTTGGTAACGCCCATCCTCATAAAAACATCCCTTTTTTAATCAAAGCATTCTTAAAATTTAAAGAAGAAAATCCTAATTTTTCTTTGGTGCTAACTGGAGCCGAAAATTACTTCTGGAAACAAATTAAAAATGAGTTTGAAGTAGAAGGAATTATTTATACTGGATATGTTACTGATGAGGAATTAGTAAGCCTTTATCAAAAGTCTGAGGCTTTCCTTATGCCCTCACTTGAGGAAGGGTTTGGGATCCCAGTTTTGGAAGCTATGGCTCTTGAAACTCCGGTCATCTCTGCTGAAATAGGATCTTTACTAGAGATAGGTCGTGAAGCCTGTTTGTACTTTAACCCTAAAAAAGAAGCCGATTTAATAGCTAAAATGATTACCATCATCCATGATAAAAAAGTTAAAAATACTTTGATCCGGGAAGGGTTGGAAAGAGCTTTAGATTTTAGTTGGAAAAAAATGGCTGCCCAAACCTTGAAGGCTTACCGGGAGCAAGCCCTTTGAAAATAGCGCTTGTCCATGATGATTTGGTTCAGTGGGGAGGAGCTGAAAGAATGTTACTAGGGTTGTCCTCAGTATTTCCTGAGGCTCCGATCTTTACCACCGTTTTTGATTCTAATAACTTATTTCTGAAAAAGAAATTTGAGGGCAAGAAAGTGACAACCTCATTTCTACAAAACATACCGGCTTGGAGATATTTATATAAAGCACTTTTACCCCTATATCCCATTGCTTTTGAGCAGTTTGATTTTAGCGGATATGATTTGGTTATCTCTCAAACCACCAGGTTTGCTAAATCAATTATAACCAAACCCGAAACTCGTCATATTTGTTATTGTCACACCCCGCCCCGTTTCTTGTGGAATTTTTCAGGTAGTGAGACCCCAAGGATTCTAAAGCCGTTTTTAAGTTATTTACGGACCCTTGATCAAATTACTGCCAAAAGAGTTGATACTTGGATTTCAGGTTCTGAAAACGCCAGAGAGAGAGTTCAAAAAATATATCACCAACCCTCAACTGTTATACATCCGTTTGTCAGGCCAGAGTTGTTTTATCAAAAATCTTTTGATGGGGGTTATTTGTTGGTTTTAGCCAGGCTAAACAAATATAAAAGAGTAGACTTGGCTATAAAAGCAGCCGAGGAGTTAAACTTACCCTTAAAAATTGTGGGTTCCGGGCCATTAAAAGATGATTTAATGAAAATGGCTGGTAAAAAGGTAGAGTTTTTTGAACATATTTCTGATGAAACTTTGGGCCTGATGTTAGCTGGATGTAAAGCTTTGCTTGTTTTGGCTGAGGAAGACTTTGGACTCTCGTCTTTGGAGGATCAAGCTGTCGGTAAGCCGGTTATAGCCTACGGATTTGGTGGAACCTTGGAGACTGTGATAGATAAACAAACTGGCTTTTTATTTTACGAGCAAACCGTGGAGGCGGTAACTGGGGCTCTCCAAAAACTGGAGAGATTTGGCTATAATGAAGATATGTGTCGAAGTAACGCCCAAAGGTTTGGTGAAAAGGAATTTATCAGCAAGTTTAAAAATTTGGTGACAATTTAAAATGGCTTTCTCGAATTTAAACAAGAAACTGGGATCAAGGGATCTAAATATGCCAAGAACTGGAAGTAAAAGAAAAATTTGGAAAAAAGTAATCATAGTAATTCTAGTTTTACTGATCTTTTTTTATATCCCTGGCTATATTACCTATAACTCAGTTAAAAAAGTTATCGCAGGTGGTAAAACGGTAAACGCTGGACTGAAACAAGAGAATCTGGACGTAGCTTTGGTGGGTTTAGATGAGACAAAAATTGGGATAGATAGGCTCCAATTTGCCATGAAGCTATTTATCTGGATGAGGATAATCCCCTTTGTGGGAGGATACTATGCCGATGCAGCGAGCTTTGTTTCGGCTGCAAGTTATGAGACAACAGTTGCCAAAAAAGTTATTGGGGCAGTTTTGCCATATAAAAATGAACTTGGTTTTACAGGAACTCCTGTACCTGGTCAAGATAGAGTTGCTCAAGCTTTAAAGATTTTAACTAAAATAATTCCTGATATTGATAAACTGGAACCTGATTTAAAAAAAGCTAGACTTGAGGTGGAATCTGTCAATACTGGTAAGTATCCTGAATATTTTGGGAGCCGGAAACTCCGGGTTAATCTTGAGGCTGCTAAAAACTTTATTGTTGGATCCCATATTGTAGTCTCAGAAAACCGAGAGCTTTTAGGACTACTCCCTCAAGCTCTGGGCCAAAATGGAGCTAGGTCATACTTAATGCTTTTTCAAAATGATAAAGAGATCCGGGCTACCGGAGGATTCTTAACGGCTTACGCTTTTATGAGTATTGAAAATGGTCATATCTCAACCTCAGATTCTAACGATATCTATCAGCTAGATCAAAACTTACTCAAAACCTGCTTGAATGTGATTTGTCCACTTAAACCACCGGCTCCAATTGTTAAATATCTGCCTGAGTTTGACGGTAAACCTCGGACTGCCTGGTCACTCCGAGATTCAAATTTGTCCCCAGATTTAGCCGTTTCCATGGCTGATTTTGAGAAGCTGTATAAATTTATAGGGGGAGGGCTGCCTTTTGATGGAATTATTACCATCGATACCCAAGTTGTGGAGGAGTTAATAAAAGTTACCGGTCCAGTTGAAATATTTGGGACAACTTATTCAGCAGAGACTGATAAAAGGTGCAACTGTCCAAATGTGATTTATGAGTTGGAACATTATGCCGAGGTAGCAGCTAAAGGAGAGGCAGACCGCAAAGCGGTTCTAGGAACTTTGATGCAGCAAATCTTAATTAAAGTTTTAGGATCTGGGCCTGATAAATTGCCGGAGTTGGTTAACGTTGGCAGTAAACTGGCTCACGACAAGCACATTATGTTTTATATGCACGATCCGAAGTTTCAATCTGAGCTTGCAAAACTTAACTGGACTGGGGAAATCAAAAGAGTAAAAGGTGATTACCTACACATCAATGATTCTAATTTTGCCGGAGGCAAGTCTAATCTTTATGTTGAGGAGAAGGTCTTACAAGAAATTAATATTGATGAGGGAGTTGTTAGTAATAAACTAACCATTGAATATAAAAATCCTCAACCGTTTAGTACTTGGCTAAATGGAATACTTCGGGATTATGTCAGGATTTATGTTCCCAAAGGCTCAACTTTAACTAAATCTCAAGGTTCAGATGACCCAGTCCAAACGCTTGAGGACGAAGTTTTAGATAAAACTTACTTTGAAGCCTTCATTACTGTCCGTCCTCAAAATTCCCGAGTCTTAACTTTTGAATATGTACTTCCGGAAAAATTTAACGGCAAAAGTTATCCTCTCTTGATTCAAAAACAACCGGGAGCCAAAGATCACAAGTATACTCTTAAGATAAACGGTAAGAAAAAAGATGAGTTTGAGTTAACCTCAGATAAGCAGTTAAACCTCTCAATCTAAATTAATTGATCCCACTTGCTTAAAGTATTAAACTGCCCTGAATGCCAACATTTACCACCGAAGGGATTGTGATCAGGAGATCGAATTATGGAGAAGCCGGGAGACTTCTTACAGTCATGACTCCAATGAGAGGAAAAATTAGGGCGGTAGCCAAGGGGGTGAGGAGGATTACCTCAAGACGGGGTGGAAACGTTGAGCTTTTGAATAAAGTTCGGCTTCAATTTTTCCTCGGTAAAGGGATGATGATGGTTACTGAAGCTGATAGCATTGAAACTTATCCTAAAATTAAAAGTGATCTAGTTTTAACCTCTTATGCCTCCCACGCTATTGAACTAATTGATAATTTAGTTCCTGAGGGTCAGGTGAATAATCAGGCATATAATTTACTGGCAGCAGTTTTACAACTTCTTGAGAAAAATCCTCGTCAGGTTTTCATTAGAGCTTTTGAGGTTAAAATCCTCTCAGCTATGGGTTTTTGGTCAGCAGGACAAACTGAATCTAGTCAAAAGATCCAAGAGCTTTTAAATACTTTGGAAAATGGCAGTTGGAAAGAGATAAGTGATTTGGAGTTTGAGAGCCAAGAGGCTGTGGAAGTTGAGCACATTTTAAGATATTATATTGAGAGAATCTTGGAGAAATCTTTGAAGAGCTTAAATGTCTATAGAAAGATGAAGGAAGTTGAAAATGGAGAATAACATTATGGATAAAATAACAGCTTTGGCTAAAAGACGGGGTTTTATTTACCCCGGATCAGAGATTTATGGAGGTTTGGCTGGAACTTGGGACTTTGGACCTTTGGGGGTTTTACTTAAAAAGAACTTAAAAGATCTATGGTGGAAAGAGGTGGTTCAACTCCGGGAAGATATGGTGGGTATTGATGCAGCTATTATGATGAATCCTAAAGCCTGGGAAGCATCAGGTCACCTAGAAGCCT
>JAUSKZ010000038.1 GCA_030646805.1 Candidatus Daviesbacteria bacterium | reverse complement strand
TATTGCTACATCCTCAATCCCAAGTTCAAACCCTTTTAGCTCCCGAGTAAAATCCTTAGGGATCTGAAACTTACCAGCCAAAGTTTTAGTTAGCTCCTCAGCCGAGTATGTTTCCAACTTTTTAATCCTTCCTTTTTCAACATCAATCTGGGCTACAGCCACCACTTTTCCAAATCCCGGACGTAAGATATTCTCGTCAGTTAAGGCTACCAAATAACTTTGACTAGTTGGATTAACTATTAGTTGTGAGGTAAAGAAAACTAAATTACTATACCTTTGAGTTTGAGACAACGCTTTTTTGGTACCATCTTGCAACTTCAGAAAATACCCACTTAAAAAACCCCCCTTTGAGTTTATAGTTTGAGTATCCAGACTGCTCTCCACCAAACCAAATTTTTGATTGGCCAAATCTAGGCTGGTCTTGGCCTGAGCTACTAAAACTTTGACCTCTACTTCCGACTCCCCCGTTAAGCTCTTAAAACTCTCGAAATAATAGTTGATTCCGTCTGACAGGTCCTTTAAACCTAAAGCTGCGACCTTAGATAAAGCTAGATACTGTGAGGCAGAAGCAAACAAGCTAACGTTATCCAGGCTAAGTAGTTTTAAAGTAGCTAGTCGACTCTCTAAACTTGTAACCTCAATCAGTCCTCCCTCAGCCTGATTTTTAGCTTCTTCAACCTCCCCCAAAGTCAAGGCCTGGATGGTGGCATTCATATAGTTTTGGGCTTTCCAGCCGGAATAGATAGTTGCAAAGAACGGGATAACTAGCCCTCCAACGACTAAACCTAAAACTAATAATTTTAAGAGGTTACCCCAAAATTTAGAGGGTCCTGAACTGGACTCAACAACTTTATCCTGAGGATCTTTTTTATCTACTTCAGGTTTAGTTTCTTTAACTTCGACACTACCCTCTTTTGAATCTTCTTTTTTTAAATATTCCGGATGGTCCCTAAAAAAATGAAGGGTTTCTTTTAGTGAATTTACCACCCCCGCTTTTGGCTTAAAGGAGAGCTCATCTTCTGTTTTTTCTAAATTTGGACTAGGCCAGGCCGGAAGTTTAGTTGGTTCAAAAGCCATCCTTTCGTGCCACAAGGGATCGACTAGGACTTGCTTTAACTCAGCCACTTTCAGTGGGTGAAGTAAAGCCCCGTCGTAGATTTTATGGGCAGTTCCACCGTGCATCAAGGCTTTAACTAAAAGGGTTACTGCATCATCTATATCTAAATCCCGTGAGCCAAAATCTAAAGCGACGTTCATCTCTTGGACCTGATTCAAAACCGCAGCCTTAATTAACCTAAAAAGGGGGTCGTCTCTTCGAAAATGCATCCTCGGCCCATAAACTCCGGCTAATCTAACCACTCTAATATTACTTTTTCGCTCAGCGGCGATCTCAGCTAGCTGCTTTTCAGCTAACGATAAATTACCGAGATTGTGTTCCTTTTCGTAAAGACCTAGGTCTGATCCGAGGAGTATCTTGGGTGTAAAAGACTTAACGTGGTTAGTAAAATTATCAAGCGTCCGCAAATATTCATGTTTTGGGATATCATCGGCAATTAAAAAGAGGGCGTAATCAAGTCGGGGGACATCAGGTAAATTCCAGTGACCAGAAACAGCTTGAATAAAGTGAAAGTTTTGATTTTGGGATACATCGGACAAATTAGTTAGCAAACCGGTTGATAGGTCGTCGACGCCAATCACCTGGATCTCTTTTACAAGAAGTGATTTAACAATATGGGAACCAATAAACCCTGCCGCGCCGATCACGTAAGCGATGGGAGCGTTTCGCGAAAGGGAATTCATATCAAAATCAATGATATTCTATTCTTTCATGTAATACTACCGCTTAGTACAGCCCATTTCGAGCTTTTTTAGTATCTTTGAAGATATGTCTTAATAAGTGAAGCAATGAAGCCTAAGAAGGCTCCCGTCCCAAAGCCGAGTAGTGCAAAAATTAGAGTTGAGGTTTTTTCGACCGACTGCAGTTCACCTAAAAAAACCCCAGGATACTTTTGAGTGACAAAATTACTAATTTTAGTTAAATCTCCCCTAACTGTTTCTCGATTTTTACCTCTCACGATAATAATTAACGAAAGCGGGGCATTTTTATAAACTACCAACTGATTTTCACGGTCTATCCCTAAGGCTTGTTGTACCTCCCGAGATCTTATTATCGCCACTGATTGATCCGTCAGGGCCATTTTCTGATTAAAGTCGTCCAACGCATAATTTAATTCAAATAACTTGGTGTGGTTATAAGTTGCTGGAGCACTTAATTGATACAAAAAGGCCCCAAGCGAAAAAATTAGAGCGGGTAGAACGAGTAGGAATTTATTGATCAGAAGAAACTTTTTATAAGCCGCGAGCTCTTTCATTTTGCCAAACTTTGTCGGTCCAAGGCGATATTGGCCAATTTATCAGCTAAGGAATTTTGCTCTCTCGGGGTATAAGTATATTTGACCTCGCCTAAAACTTTTTCCATCCCTTTAATTTGAGTGTAATAAACCCTAAGCTTTTCGTTTTTAACTTTAAAGCGGCCTGAGAGCTGACTGGCAATTAGCAAGGAATCCACCCGAACTTCAACTTGAGCAGGGAGGTCCTTTTTAAAGTCAGCCAGGAGTCTCTCTAGGGCTTTTTGAACCGCTTGGTACTCAGCTTCGTTATTAGTCAGTCTACCCAGAAAAATTCCATCTTGGACCCACATTACGCCATCGCTAGTTTGGATCACAATTCCAGCCGCTGCCTGACCGGGATTACCCCTCGAGGCTCCGTCACAGTTGATAAGGAAAGATTTCATGTGTTTTACATTCTAAACAATTGAAGAGAAAATTTAAACACTGTTCTGGCGGGAGTGAAGAAGTGTCTTCAATAAAACTACAACTTGAAGGATTAAGATTAAGTACTCAGATAAAACTGTGACCATGGCTGCTCCCATATAGGAATAGTGGGGGATTAAGATCAAATTTAAAACGATATTTACTGTTAGTCCAAAAGCATAGATCCCAGCCATAATCTTTTGCTTCTTTAAAATGAGGAGAGCCCACATTAAAACCGCTGAAACAAAAAATGCCGGGAAAGATAAAGACAGCATTTGTAAAACTGAAACGGAAGCTCCAAAACTCTCTCCAGCTAAAAGTGAGATTACCAAAGGAGCTAAAATTAAAGTTAGGATTGTACCTATAAAACTTATGAAAAATAAACCTATGACTACTTTGACTAAATTAGTGGAAAATTTTTGAAAGCTTTCCTTATAATCAGCTACAAGGAGCGGATAAAAACCATTCATCACAAATGTCGGGACAACGAGCAGGGCTTGAAAAATTTGATAGCTGAGATTATAAACTCCAACATCTTCGACCCCTTTAACTGAGGTTAAAATAAATGCATCTATCCGAAAATAAACTAGGTTAAGCAGTAAGGTTAAGGTAATTGGCCAATTGGTTTTAAGTAAACTGCTGACATAACTTAAGTCTGGTTTTAAAAAATGAAATTGATAAAACTTATTGACCAAGGCGTAAGTAATCATAGTGTTAACAACCCAACCTGATAACGGCGCCAAAAGTAGATATTTAACTTCAACCCCTAAACCAATAAGATAAATAAAAACTGGGATAGTATATAAGGAGCTTGCTACTGAAGCGACGACAGATTGATCAAAGCGTAATTTATTTTGAAAAATTAAGTTGGCTGTTGCCGCAAAACTAGAAAATAAAATTGTTGCCGAGCCGATCATTACGCTCTCTGTAAATAAACGGTTCCCGATTGGCAAGACTTGGGCCAAGAGATTCGCCAAAATAATTAACCCTAAACTCCAAACTAACCGAAAAGATAGAAGTCTACTGGCAATTTCCGGATTCTTATCCAAACTTAAAAGAGCGGTGGCGTTAAAACCCAAGTCCGCAGCCAGGTAGAAAAATGACAAGTACGCCACAGTTAGGGTAAAAATGCCGATCCCTGCCTCACCATAACTACGGCTAATTAAGCCCAGGACTACCAAGGTAGTGGAGGCTGTCACAATCTTACCGATAATCTGCCATATTGTCGCTTTTGAAACTTTAAGTAGGGTTGGGGTTAAGAATTTAAATTGAGCTGTTAAAAAGTCCACAATTTAGTCTAACTAAAAGGATAAGGATTTAGCAACCAATTACTCTGTCAAGGATTTTTTTGAAGGTTTTTTGGAGGGCTTTTTAGCCGAAGCGGTTATTACTAAATGTCTCTCTCGACCTTCGCCCAAGCTTTCCGATTCTACTCCTTCAACCTCTTCTAAAACTAAGTGAACAATCCTTCTTTGCCAAGACGGCATCGGGTCAAGTTCAATTTGCTCGCCATTTTCCAAAACCTCTTCTGCCCAGCGTCTGGCTTGAACTTCAAGTTCAGCCTCTTTATTTTTTTTCCAACCACCGACATCAATAACTACCCGTTTGTATTCATCAGGATATTTGCGGCTGACCATTTGATTGACGATCAATTGGAGAGCGTCCAAATTGTCCCCTTTAAAACCTATTAGGCGACCAGAATCGTTGGCTTCGATTGAAACAGTCACTTCTTCAGGGCCCTCAATCACCTCAAAACTTCCCTCAAGGGCAAGCATTCCTAAAATATTTTCTAAAATTTCCGAGACTTTGGCTTCCATAGAGGATTAGTATAGAGAATCAGGGGTGAAGAATCAAGCTTGGCAAAGGGGACTCTAATCTTTCTTTAAAATTTTAATCCAGGGTTCTAGTCCGCCCCAACCGGAGATCTTATGTTGTTGAATAATCCCTAAAACCGTAAAGGTATTCCAATATAGAGCCAGTCCTATTGGAAACTGAAAAGCAAAATAGCCAATCATGACCGGCATCAGATACATCATCTGGGATTGGACTTGGGGCATGATATCTTCCATCGACTCTTTCTCTTTCTTCTCCTTAGGTGAATCAGATGGATACTCCTTAACTACTTTGGGCATTGTCATCTTGGATTGAAGAAATTGTAAAAAGGCAGTCAGAACAGGGACAAGAATCAACCCAAATCCTAAAGCTGAAAACTCGGATGGCTTAGTGGTTAGATTTATTCCAAAGAAGTAAGGGTCAGGAGGAGTATTCATCCTCCAGGTGTCGATATAGAGTAAGTCGTTAATAGTTTTTAACCCCTCACTCCCACCAAAAAAGGCCAGGATCGCTTGGTATAAAGCGATCAGGATTGGGAACTGGAGGAGGGTTGGCAGGCAGCCGGCTGCTGGATTAAAGTTTTGCTCCTTATATAAATCTTTAAGGGCCAGCTGCAACGAAGTTTTATCGTCTTTGTGTTTCTTTTTCAACTCATCCATCCGAGGCTTAAGTTCGGTCATCTTCTTAGCCGACCGAATTTGGGCACTCATCAGCGGCCAAATAATAAACCTGATGAGGAGAGTTAAGAGAATTATCGAAAAGCCTAAAGCTCCCGGGACCCTAACTGATTCTAAAAAACGCCAGATTAAAACCAAAAGGTTAACCAGCGGTCCCATAAAAATTAAATTAAAGATTGTGCCAATCATATTATCTGCAGCTTATTATCCTCAGCAGTCCTAAATAGCTCCCCTTAAGAGTACCATATTTTATGATCTGTGACTTGGTGTACTCTGAACAAGTTGGTTGGTATTTGCAACAACCAAATGGGGCCAGAAATGACAATAGTCCGCGATCAAAAGACAAGTAAGTTTGATAAAACTCAATTAATCTTATCGCCAGATTTTTCATTAACAGCTTTCAATCTTACCAATAATTCTTTCAAAGATAAAGTTAACTTTTGAGTGTTTTGTTTTAAAACTCCCTCCCGAGGCAGAATGATTAAATTTAAAGACTGTGGTAAAGCAGGGTAAAGTGCTCTGACTGCAACCGAGGTTAGTCGTCTGGCTCGGTTACGCGAAACAGCTTTTTTAAAAACTCCTTTGGAGAGTGAGATGCCAATTCTTGGAGTCTTGTTTTGCCCAAACTTCAAAAAGATTTTATAAAGTTCGTTCTCTAAACGCTCGCCGCTTGCTACCCATTTAAAATCTTGCCTTAAGTTAAGCCTTTTTTCTTTTGGTAACATTAACAGATTTTAGACAGCTAGCCTGGATCGTCCCTTGGCAATTCGGCGCTTGATGACTTTTTGACCGCCAGAGGTTGCCATCCGAGACAAGAAGCCGTGCTTCCTTTGCCTTTTTAATTTCTTTGGTTGATAGGTTCTTTTAGTCTTTGGCATGGGGTAAGTATAAACTCATTTAACTCGAGTTTGCAACTCTCGTGAAATAATTTTGAATCCAAAATTTTGATTAAAAGTT
Source organism: Candidatus Daviesbacteria bacterium (assembly GCA_030646805.1). Taxonomy (GTDB): domain Bacteria; phylum Patescibacteriota; class Microgenomatia; order Daviesbacterales; family UBA10151; genus JAUSKZ01. Next base: position 3,407 of record JAUSKZ010000038.1, on the reverse strand, counting down.
GTAAATTGGAGTATTTTGGGCATAAGACCTTACGCCTCCAGTTGTAAAGATCGCAGAGTCCTCCAAGCTTTTAAGATGATCTAGTAATTGATACTTTGCGGCTATTGTCTTGTGGATAACTTTTGCACTAATATTTTTTAATGGATCAGCTTGACCCCTGGGCTAAAGTTTTAGAGATAATCAAAGACCAAACCTCGCCAGCCAACTATCAAACCTGGTTTTCTAAAACTGTCTTAGAATCACAAACCGAAAGCCAGGTCACAATTGGAGCACCGACCTCGTTTATCAAAGAGCAACTCTCCACAAAATACTTACCTCAACTGGAACAAGCGGTTGAAGCTGCTTGGGGACAAAAGAAAACTATTGAAATAACTATCATTCACCGTCAAATTCAAGAAAACGAAGAAGAAGCTGTTTTTGAAGCTCCGGTGGTTATTAGCAACTCTTCTTTTTCCGGGCTCAACCCAAAATACACCCTGGAAAACTATATGGTTGGGCTATCAAACAACCTAGCCTTTGCAGCTGTTCAAGCCGTAGTTCAAAATCCGGGAACCAGCTATAATCCCTTATTTATTTATGGGGGAACAGGAGTCGGTAAAACCCACCTGATGCAAGGCGTTGGAAACTCCTTACTAAAGAAGAACCCGTCTTTGAAGATCATCTATTGTTCCTCCGAAAAGTTCATGAATGATTTTATCCAAAGCATTCAAACTAAAAGAACCGGCGAGTTTCGGACTAAATACCGCGCCTGCGACCTTCTCCTCATGGATGATATTCAATTTATCTCCGGGAGAGATTCAACCCAAGAAGAATTTTTCCATACCTTCAACGAGCTTCACACCCGAAATACCCAAATCATCCTAACCTCAGATCGAACCCCGGAAGAGATGCAAGAGCTTGAGTCAAGACTCAAATCCCGTTTTCAAGGAGGGCTGATGGTTGATATTCAGATGCCTGACTTTGATACTCGGGTGGCAATTTTACGGGCCAAATGCCAAGAGCGGAAGGAGTATCTGCCTGAAGATTGCTTAACTGTGATCGCCCAAACAATCACTACCAACGCCCGTGAGCTTGAAGGCAAATTAATCCAAATCCTCCAACTAGCTAAACTAACTGGAGAGAGTGTAAATGTGGATACTGTGCGTAAGCACTTGGGGAAAACTGCTCCCGGAACCCACAAAATTGAGCACAAACAGGTCCTTAATCAAGTCAACAGCTATTTTAGTATTAAAATGGCTGACCTTATCGGCCCTCGCCGCAAGAAAGAGTTTGTCACCCCCAGACAACTGGCGATGTACCTACTTTATGAGGAATGCAGGCTGCCTTATGAAAGAATAGGCCAAATACTTGGGGGGAGAGACCACACCACAATTCTTCACGGAGTAGAGAAGATCCGCGAAGCCGTAACCCGAGACCGAGAGGTCCAAAGAGTCTTGATCGAATTGAAACAGGCCCTCACAGTTTAGATATCCCCAAAAACTACTCCACTTATCCACTAAGTTATCCACCGCAGTAATTACTTTTTACACACGAAAAAGGACCGAAGCTTTAGGCACAATATTGACACTCAAGGCCACTTTTAGCCACAAAGTAAGTGGCAAGTCGTTGTCCACAGTTAAATACAGGCCTCACCCACCATAGTTCTCCACAAATCCACAGCACCTAATAATAGGACTACTGTTTATATAAAGAACCTTTTAGTTCGCGGGTAAAGTGGATAACTTTGATATATAATAGATAAAAGATGTCTCTTGAACCGATCCACATACTCCTTATTCTCCTAGCCTTATTGATTGCTTATCTTTTAGGCAGAATCCAGACTAAACCCCAAGGTGAGATTCCCACCGACTTGATTGATCTATATCGCGGGATTCAGGATCTTCCAACTAGGGTTCTCCAGACTATTCAGGGTTCAATCAATCCTCAAAAAGGTAAGATGGCCGAGCTTTTAACCTATGCTGAGTTGCGCTATGATTACGATCGGATAGTGCCCTTGGGGTGGCCAATTGACTTTATTGGAATTAAAAATAATGACCGGATCGATTTTATAGAAGTTAAGTCAGGAGATCATTCGCTCTTGACAGAAGAGGAAAAACACATTAAAAACCTTATACAAACCGGCCGGGTCCATTTTAGACTAATTAGAGTTAGAGAAGAGGAGATAAGTCAGTTTGTTTCTGCCCAGGAAAAAAGCCGATGAGATTTAGTGTTTTACAATCAGAGTTATTGCCGGCCTTAAGCAGTGTGGCCCGTTCTTGTGGGGTAAGGGCCCAGCTACCGGTTTTAAATAATATTTTAATTTCTGCCTCAACAAATACTTTAAAGTTGTCTGCCACCAATCTTGAGGTGGGGGTAGTTAAATCTTTGAAAGCTGAGGTTTTAGAGGAAGGAGAGGTGACCTTGCCAGCCAGAACTTTGGTCGACGTAGTTTCTAATCTTAGCGGAAAAATTGAGTTTGTAGCCTCATCCGACCAAGTAGAGATTTCGACTCCGAGTTTTTCTTCCAAGATCACCGGGATCTCGGCCAGCGAATTTCCGGCAATTCCGCTGTCCGGCAAAGAGGCGGTAGAAATAGACGCTCAGGCCCTTCTTAAATCTTTACCCCAAGTCAGTTTTGCGGCGGCGATTGACGAAGGCCGACCGGTTTTGACCGGAATTTTACTGGAGATCAAGGAGAATCAAGTTGAGTTTGTGGCCACCGATGGTTATCGACTAGCCCACAAAAAACTAGAGATTAGCCAATCTCTGCCATTTCGGGCTTTAATACCCCGCAAGACCTTTGAGGAAGTGGTGAGGCTTATCGCCGAGGAAGGATCGGGAAAAGTCCGAATCTCAACCTCAGACAATCAAAACCAGATTATTTTTACGATCGACCAAACCCAACTCTCTTCCCGGTTGATCGAAGGCCAGTTTCCAGCCTGGGAGAAGATTATCCCCCAAGAGTTAAAATGTAAGGTAGTAGTCGATAAAGCCGAGATTTTAAAGGCGGTCAAGCTTGCTTCAGTTTTCTCTCGAAGTGAGGCTAATGTAGTTAAGCTTCAAAATAGTGACGGCAAACTGGTTTTAACTTCTGAGGCCAAAGAGCTTGGTAGTCAAAGGAAGGAAGTCGAAGCGGTCTCGGTTGGGGAGGAGCTCCAAATTGCTTTTAATACCAAATTTCTTCAAGATGCCTTAAACGCCATTGATACCCCAAAGTTGAGCTTGGAGTTATCCGGGCCTCTGTCCGCTGCGATGATAAAGCCTCAAAAAGACGAAGGTTTACAATATATCATCATGCCGGTTAACTTAAGTTAAGACTAAGCTCCGCGGTATTCGATTGTTTTAAAGTGGTATTGAATATCTTTTCTAAAATCACCATAGCCATCAAACTTAGTATCTGGTTGGATCGTTAAAGTATAAGAGTTGCC
>JAUSKZ010000032.1 GCA_030646805.1 Candidatus Daviesbacteria bacterium | reverse complement strand
ACCAAGCCCTTTCCGATTTATATTTTTGTTTATCCCGATCAATCCCTACTAAAACATCCTCAGCCTGATGATAATCTGCCTTCATCCGGGTTTCGTCAACCGCCTCTTTTGACCTCCGATTATCATCTCCGGCAATATACTTGGCCTCCACTCTAACCCGGCCAATATAATCTTCTCCGGTCATGTTGTGAGCTTCAGAATATCTTTGACTGTTGCGGTAGAGGATTCGGCCTATCCGATACAATTCCCGGCGGGCAGATTTTCCTTCCGGAGTATCTTTGGGGGTTAAGTTAATTTTATCTTTAATATGTTTTAATAAATCTTCAACTGGAATACCTTCCTCCTGGGGTTTTTCCTTAGTAGGATCACCTTCGTGAAGTAAAACAGTGTAGGTATCTTTCTCGCCACCCGGATTATCAAGTGAACCCTTTTTTGCATCAGCAACTGATTTTAAGGCTAATCTCAACTCATCAGTGGTGGTCGGCTTTGAGGCTTCTTGGCGCAGCGATTCTAAGGCTTTATTTAAAGCCTCTTTAACCTCTGCCCGGGTATCTTTTTTAAGCTCAGGAGATCTCCCGGCTTCAACGCCAGGGCTTCCGACGCCTGTTTCTGCACCTGTTGGTCCATCAGCCATAATTTTTGTAGATTAACTCAAACTTCCGCCCTCATCTGGTTTTGGGTTTTCTGGCGGGTTGTTTGTATCTGGTTTAGGTTGTGATGGTACTTCTGCGGTTGGAGTTGTGACTGTTTCAGTTTGAGCATCTGGTGAGATTGGTTCCGACTGAGGCTCATTTCGAGAAACCGCAACATTACCCAAGTACATATTTCGAAACTCTATAAAGGCATCAGTAAAAACTTGTTCAGAGTTGGGAATCTTGTCTTTTAAGAATTGTTCAACCTCTTCTTTGCTTTTTCCTTCCTCATTCATAGTGATAAAATTTTCGACCTCCTCCGGAGGCAAGCTATCGACTAAGTGGGAAGACAGGAAATTATCTAAACGGGCGTAAAGCTCGCTTATCATCTCCTCCTTCACTCCGTCATCAAGAGTAGTCATGTTGGCATCAGCCAATAGGGATTCTAAAAAAGACCGGATTTCCGGAGTAATTTGGGTAGATTGGTCTCCACTTTGGGTGGTTGGTTGTTGAGCAGATTGTTGATCCACGAGATCACCTCCTTTAGAGTAATTTTGGCTTAAAACCTTTAAATTTTCTCTATATCCAGTATTGAGGTTATTTTGTTGATTGTCAACATTAATATATAAGTCATTAGAATAAAGAGCGTATACTAAATAAATATGGAAAATATTACCTACCTGGGAGTTTTTTTGGTGGAGATACTCTCCTTATTTTTCTTCTCCAGGCTTTTAACTCAATCGATTGGAAGGATCCTTCACCGTCTAACTGGTAACTTTGATCAAGCTGCTCAACTGTTTTCTATCCTTTTTTTACCCGGAACTATAGTTCATGAAATGGCTCATATTTTAATGGCCGGGGCGCTCCTGGTTCCAACCGGAGAGGTAGAGTTTACCCCAAAATTAGAAGAGGGTAGGTTAAAATTGGGGAGTGCCCAAATTGGTCAAACTGACCCGATAAGAAGAGCTTTGATTGGAGTATCTCCAGTTATCTTTGGATTGCTACTTATACTCGTAAGCCTTTATCTGATTACAAATTCTTATCAAAGTTTTTATGATTCCTGGTGGCTCGGGATTCCGGCCGTTTACCTTATTTTTGTGGTGGCCAACTCGATGTTTTCCAGCCCCAAAGATTTAGAAGGCACAATAGAAGTTCTTTGTGTAGTGGTAGGAGCCTTTGTGGCGGGATACTTATTGAATTTATATCAACCGATCCAGGTTTTAGGGAGCTTGATGGCGAGTCCGGTAGGGGCAATGATTAAGTCAGCCACAATTTATCTTCTGATTCCAATCCTAATTGATCTTGGAGTCTTTTTTTCTGCCGCGCTTCTTTTAAAAAGGAGATAGTTATTTGCTCTTTCTAGAGCTTACTGGTAAAATCCCCATATTAACTTAAAGCCTTGGACCCTAAATAACTATGACCGATTCAAAAAAAGTATCAATGGCCGATTTAATGGCCAAAGCTCCAGCCAAATTCGTTAGTCTTTATCGTGGAGATTCAGTTGAGGGTAAGATCGTCTCTATTTCGGATAGTGAGTATGTTTTAGATCTTGGGTCGAAATCAGAGGGAGTTTTACCCAAAAGGGAGCTGCCGGATGAGATGCAAAGTAAGCTTCAGGTTGGGGATAAAGTTTCGGGGTTTGTTTTATCGGAAAATGAATTTGGTCAGGCTCTTATTACCTATTCTAGATCCTCTTTGGAGCTTCAAAAAGTGACCCGGGGTAAAAGTCCGGAGATGATTAAGAAATGGCAGAAGTTTATCTCAGCCGTAGGATCGGCTACCGAGTTTAAAGGAGTAATTAATGAGGCTAATAAAGGAGGGTTAATTGTTGAAGCGGGAGACATGCGGGGGTTTTTACCTACCTCTCAACTTAGCACAGACTTGATTACGACTGGAGGTCAAAAAGGTGGGATCGAAGGATTAGTAGGGGAGCAAGTTATGGTCCGGGTTTTGGAGGTTGATCCTACTACCAACCGATTGATATTTTCCAGCCGAAAAGACTCTCCAGAGATAAAATCCAGGCTCAAAAAAGCGGAGTCGGGTCAAAAAGTTAAGGCTAAGGTTTTAGCTTTAACTCCACTGGGAGTTTTTACGATAATTGGTGACCACCCGGATCTTTCGGGATTGGAAGGATTGGTTTTAAATTATGAAACCTCTTGGGAAAAAGATGAGGATATAGCTTCAAAATACAAGGTGGGACAAGAAATAGAAGCGGTGATACTTGGGATAGATGAGAATTTAGGCAGACTATCATTATCACTTCGGGCTATGCAGGAGGATCCTTTTGAACAAATTAGTGAGAAGTTTATTCTTGATGATGTAGTCAGTGGTACGGTGATAGAAGTTACTCAAAACGGAGTAAAAGTTCAATTGGAAGGGGCTGAAGGGTTTATTCCGCTTGAGAAATTAACGTCATTGCAAAAGTATGAAGTTGGCCAAAAAACAAATTTTCTAGTTGGTGTGGTCGACAAAAGAAAACGATTGGTAAATCTTGCGCCTTTCTTGACCACCACCACCGGGCTTATTTACAAATGAACTACTCCGCAGTAAACTGCAGAGTATCCTTTCAGGAAAGTTCTTCTCTGAACCATTCATCCCCGCAGAGGTATTCTGGTTCAAGAATAAAGAACAAAGTTACAAAATAAGCCCATATGCCGAAGGTGTCTTCAGTCTATGTTTGTCAGCAATGTGGCTTTCAGGTCTCCCAATTTTTAGGAAAATGTCCCAGCTGTGAGAGTTGGGGAAGTTTGGTGGAGACTCTGGGTGTGTCTGGCACAAGGCATAAAGCTCAAAGCTCAAAGCTTGGGACGAAACTACCTGAAGTTATAGAGCTATCCAAGATAGAAAAGACTGACTACCAAAGATTATCTTCCGGACTTCCCGAGTTTGATCGGGTTTTAGGAGGAGGGATAGTTTTAGGATCGCTAATTTTAGTCTCCGGTGATCCTGGAATCGGCAAAAGTACCCTACTGACCCAACTGGCTTTAAATATTCAAAACTTGCGAGCTAATTCTTGTTTGTATGTGGCTGGTGAAGAATCAGCCCACCAGATCAAAATCCGGGTGGATAGGTTAAGGGTAGGCGCCTCGCTCCAGGTTTTAAACGAGGTTGACGTTGATTTAATCATGGGCGTTATTGATAAACTTAAGCCAACTTTAGTTATTGTTGACTCGATTCAAACTCTGGAAACAGAAGACTTACAATCTGCTCCGGGATCGGTCGGTCAAGTTCGGGAGTGTGCTCACAGGCTCCAACATCTAGCTAAAAAATTACATATTCCGATAGTTTTAGTTGGTCACGTTACAAAAGATGGGACAGTAGCCGGACCTAAGACCTTGGAGCATTTAGTTGATTTAGTTTTATCCTTGGAAGGGGACCCAACCAACAACTTTCGAATCCTCCGGTCATCCAAAAACAGATTTGGTCCAACTGATGAGGTAGGAATATTCGAGATGGCAGGTGGAGGAATGATTGAGGTTAAAAACCCCTCAAAATTATTTTTGGAACAGAGAGTTGAGGCTCCAGGATCAGCGATAGTCTCAACTTTAACTGGTTTGCGTCCACTTTTGGTTGAGGTCCAAGCCTTAGTCACCAAAAGTTTTCTGCCAATGCCAAAGAGGGCCGGATCAGGGGTAGATAATAACCGTCTTCAGCTACTTGTGGCTGTTTTAACCAAAAGATTGGGATTATCGCTTTTTGACCAAGATATCTTTGTTAATGTGACCGGAGGTTTAAAGTTGACAGAACCAGCGGCAGATCTCGGGATTTGCATGGCGATTATCTCATCTTTTAAAGATAAACCCTTAAAACAAAAAACTGTCTTTGTTGGCGAAGTCGGTCTACTAGGGGAGCTTCGAAGTGTTCGGGAGATAAGTAAACGGTCAGCCGAGGCCAAAAAATTAGGATTTAACCAAGTTATCTCTCCAGAAAATGCTAAAAGTTTATCCGAGGCTTCAAGACTCGCTATCCAGTAATTTAAAGTCTAAGGTTTTCCCCAAGTTATCCACAATCAACTAAAATTTGTCGAACTAGCCTTAGATTCGGGTTAAAATTCGGGTCTATATTCGGGTGAGTAGTAAGACTCTTGACCAATGAGTCTTTTGTTCTTAAACTAATTCCATGGATCAAGATTCAAAAGACTCAGAGTATTTTTTGGAGGTCGTCAAGGTTAATGAGGAGCCAAAATGGCCTCGCCCAGAAAGCGAACTGTTAATCGGCAGCCAGCTTTTAAGTTCAGGTTTTATCCAATATTGGGCATATCCTTTAAGTAGTAATCGGTCAGAAACCGATCTTCCTCCCTCTGAAAATGTGGCCCAAAAGCATAAAACCGACCGACCCGCTATCTTAATTGACCAAATTGGCCCGGATTTACTTGAACTGATCGTTACTCGGGATGGACACGTCTGGGGGAGGTCAGAGTCAAGTTTAGGAAACTTAGAGGATAACTTAAGCGATCTCTTGGAATTTTCCAAAAAAAAGTTTAATATAAAAGTAGAACATTTTATGACAACAGACAGAGTCTCCGAAGACGCGGAGAAAAAACTAGATCAATTGGAAAATAACTCCGATCCGGATGTATCTTTGGATACCGAAGGTACTGGAAATGGTGAAGATCAGACTGATCTTGAAGATTCAAGAGCGGAGGGTGCAAAGAGTATGGGTAGCAGTGACAAGTTTGGGGGTAGTGAGTCTGTAAAAATCAGAGATAATAAGAGTCCGGAGGATGATGATCAACCACTAAGTTTCCGCCCGGTATCCTCATCTACCGGCCATCCTCTTCCTCCCCACGGCATCTATAGCTCCCAAGGTGGAGATAATCGTGGATCAAAAGTTTGGATAGTTCTGCCGATTTTAATCTTGGCTGCAGTTTTTATCGGAGCTTTATTTTTTAGGGAACAGATCCTTTCCAAAATCAGCAGTAGCCGCCAAGCCGAGCCTGCCCCCCAAGAGGTTGGGCCTACCCCAACAGAGACTCCGACACCTACCCCAACTCCATCTCTCGACCGAGGAGAATATAAAATTAGAGTCCTGAACGGGACTAACCAATC
>JAUSKZ010000015.1 GCA_030646805.1 Candidatus Daviesbacteria bacterium | reverse complement strand
CTCCCTTCAGGCAAATGATTTTGGGCAGATGCTACCGCTATGAAAATACTGACGCCAGACATGAACACACTTTTGAACAGTTTGAAATAGTTTATGTTGATAAGGGGCTGTCGATGGCTAATTTACTTTATTTATCCGAATATTTCTTCCAGGCAATTTTCGGATATGACGTAAAAGCCAGACTTAAGCCAAAATATTATCCTTTTGTTGAACCCGGAGCCGGGGTTGATGGTCTTTGTATTTTTTGTAAAGGAAAAGGTTGCAAGATTTGTGGGGGGGTGGGTTGGCTAGAACTTGCCGGAGCCGGAATGATCCATCCAAAGGTTTTAGAAAATGGGGGGATCAATCCAAAAGAGTATAGTGGGATTGCTTGGGGAATGGGGCCGGGTAGAATGGCGATGTTAAAATACGGGATTGATGATTTGAGGATTTTTAATAGTGGGAATATTAAATCAATTTATGGAGGAAAAAAATGAGGGTCTCTTTAAGTTGGTTAAAAGAGTTGGTTGACCTAAAAGTTTCCCCGCAAGAGTTATCACAAGTTATCTCCAAAAGGATTCAAGGTGGAGTCAAAGAGTTAACTGATACTTATCTTGAACTTGATCTTAAAGGCTACAATCGGGCAGATTTATTGTCTCTACGAGGGGTGGCTGACGAGGTTGCTGCAATTACGAGTTCTGAGGTTAAATTTATTGAAGTTGATCCAAAGTTTGAGAGTCGGGGAGGACTCCGGGTTGATATGGAGAGTAACCTTTGCTCTTTTTATTGTTTGGCAAAAATTCAAGGTTTAAAAGTCCGGGAGAGTTCTCCAGAGTGGAAGAAAAAGTTAGCCGAGTCTGGGATGCGTTCGGTAAACAACATTACTGATATTACAAATTTAATAATGGTGGAGTACGGACAACCTCTTCATGCTTTTGACGCTTCAAAAGTTAGAGATGAGCATATCGTGATCCGAACCGCCAAACCCGGAGAGAAACTTACTACTTTAGATAGCGTTGAGAGAATTTTATCTCACGAAGATTTAGTTATCTCTGACGCTAAAAAACTCTTAGGACTCGCAGGAGTCATGGGTGGAAAGGACTCGGCGGTTAGTGACAATACTGAATCAATACTTTTGGAAGCGGCTATTTTTACTGGGAAAGTTTTAAGAGGAACTTCTAGAAGGCATAATCTTTATTCAGAAGCGAGTAAAAGATTTCAGCACGGATTAACCAAAACCAGGCTTCTTCAGGCCCTTTTTGCCGCTGTCGAAGAATATAAAAAACTTGGTGGTCAGGTTACCGGAATCACAATCCGTGGAGATATCGTTGATAAAGGAATCCAAATTGACCTTAATATGAATAGGGTTGAAAGTCTAATTGGAATTCAAATTTCACAAGAACAAGTTAAAAATTATTTAGAAAAACTACACTTTAAAGTGAACAATAAATCACACTCTAGTAATCTTTCTACATTAGTAGTTGAACCGCCTTACTTCCGGTTAGATATCGAAAGAGAAGAGGATTTAATTGAAGAGATCGCCAGAATGTTTGGTTATGAAAATATCCCTTCCAAAAAATTAGATAATAATTTACCAACTAAGGTTGATCAAACAATGTTTGATTTAAACAATAATCTTAAAAAAACACTTAAGGATTTAGGGTTAACCGAAATCCAAACATATTCCTTTATCTCCTCCAAGGCGATGGAAGTTTTAGGATTTAATGAAAAATTGAAAAATACATTAGTTAAAATAGGTAATCCCATCTCATCTGAGACTGAATACTTAAGACGGGATTTGTGGCCGAATCTACTTGAGAAAATGGTTGAGAACTTAAAATCAAGCTCAGATATAGCTATCTTTGAGTTGGGGAAGGTTTATTCAAAAATTGGGGAAACCCATCAGGAAGAGTATCGGCTCGCGATTGCTTTGACCAATACAACTACTAACCCCTTATCAGAGCTTAATCAAATTGCCTTAGATTTATTCAAAAAGTTAAACCTGGGATTAAAAATTGAACCTGGAAAAAATAACTTAGGGTTATTCCACCCAAATCGATTTTTAAAGATTATGAAGAAGGGTAAGGAAATAGGTGAAGTAGCAGAGATTCACCTCCGAGTTTTAGATAAATTCGGATCTGATGCTAAAGCAGCTATTTTTGAGATGAGTTTAGAACCTTTTTATTAATTCTAACGAAATACCATGAGCGTTTTAGCTCATGGATGAAGTTAATCCGAGCTTGGAAGCGAGGACATTGCAAAGCAGTGAATTAAGAGATACCACATGCGTAAGCTTGTGGTAGTTCATCCTTAAAGCGCAACAGTTACTCCAATAGATGTGGCGTGTGTCGCTCCCGAGTTATCCTCTAAAGTGGCTGTAATAATGTGAGACCCTTTATCTCCTTGGGCAAACTCAACGTGCAGGGCGTGTGGGTCTGTTTTAGTAATACTCTTTTGAGCTCCATCGATCGTCCAAGTCACTTTTTTTACCCCGCCTGGTGAGTTAACTGAGGCTAAAACATCAAAAACCCGAGGTACATTGGCCCCATTATTAACATTGATAATTGAGATTACACCACCACCCCCTCCAGTTGAAAATCCTGGAATACCACTACAACCAACACTAGCTCCAACCAATCTTGAATCAGCTGCTGTCAGGACCCATTTGTCTATCCCATCCTGCCACTTATCAGCCCCGGTTGGATCTTTTTCCTCCAAGACTACGATATCTTTTCCATCTCCATCCTCATCGTCTCGAGCTAGCCGGTGAGGATTACTCTTACAAACTTTTCTATTTTGATAAGCCGACGAGACGCCTTTAGGCTCAGTGCCTTTTAAGAAATATTCTTTCCTAGTTGGAGTTCCATCTTTGGATTGCCCACCCATCAGTCCATCAATATCGGCTTGTAGAATATCACCTGAGATAGTGAATGGCTCATTTTGTTTTCCTACTAAAGCTTCTTTGATGATCTTATTCCAAATCGGTGAGGCTCCGGTGACTCCAGATGAGACAGCTGGGTCCATTGGAGTGTTATCGTTATTACCAACCCAAACTCCAACAACAAAAGACGGGGTAAATCCGACGGCCCAATTATCCCTCTTTTCATCTGTAGTTCCGGTTTTAACAGCGACGGTCTTGCCAGGGATTACTAAAATAGAGTTCGTGCCAAATACCGCGCTCCTTGCTCCATTATCAGACAAGATACTAGCAATGATGTTCGAGACTCCTTCTTCCAAAACTTTTTGACCATCAGACTCCTTATACTCGTATAAAACCTTTCCCCGATTATCCGTCACCTTCATGATTGAGATCGGCTCTTGACGGATTCCACCACGAGCAAAGACTCCAAAAGCTGAAGTTAAATCCAAAAGCCTAACTTCACGTCCACCTAAAGTTAAGGACAAACCAACATTATTAACATTTTCAGTGGTTGGCTCCCAAGTTGTTAACCCCATCCGGTAAGCCAAGTCCATTACGTCTCGAACTCCAACTAAAGCCAACATCTTAACCGCCGGAACGTTGAGCGAATTGCCCAAGGCATATCGTATCTGAACTGGTCCGCGGTATTGACCATCATAATTGACTGGAATATAAGAACTCCTGTCCGCTCCACCAGGAAACTCGGTCTTAACATCCAGTAAAACTCCTGAGGCGGTATAACCCTTTTGTAAAGCCTTGGCATAAGTAATCGGCTTGGTGGCCGAACCCGGTTGGCGAAGCGATAAGGTAACGTTAACGTTTCCATCATAGTCTTCGGCAAAATAATCTTTTGAGCCCACCATCGATAAAATCTGGCCAGTTTTAGGATCTATTACGACAGCCGCACCGTTACCGACTTTGTATTTTTCTAAAGTTGAAATCTCGTCCCGGACAATCTTTTGGGCCTTTTCTTGAAGTTTGTAATTTAAGGTAGTAGTCACTCTTAAACCCCCTTGCTCAACCATTTTATCTCCAAACTGCTCGATTAATTTTTGTTTGACATATAAAACAAAGTGGGGAGCTTTAAAGCCGATCTCGCTTTTGGTAGTCCGGTAAGTAATCGGCATCTCCAGTGCCTGGTCAGATTCTTTTTGGGTAATAAAACCATCCTCAACCATCCGACGTAATACTTCTTTTTGACGAGTTTTTGCAAGCTCTGGTTGAGTGCCATAAGGTGAATAGACGGAAGGCCTTTGAGGCAATCCTGCCAAAAGCGAAGCCTCAGCTAAATTCAGGTCTTTAGCGTTTTTACCAAAATATAAGTTGGCCGCCGCCTCAATTCCGTAAGCAGTTCCGCCATATGGGATCTCATTTAGATACATCTCCAAGATCTGGTCTTTAGAATAAGCTCTCTCAACCTGGATAGCTAAAATAAACTCTTTTATCTTTCTAGGCAAGCTTCTCTCGCCTGTTAACAGAGCATTTTTGACTAGCTGTTGGGTTAAAGTAGAGCCCCCTTCAGCCCGACCGCCTTTGAAAGATTGAAGTATTACCCCTCGGAAAATCCCAGCTAGGGAAAACCCCTGATGATTATAAAAATCTTTATCTTCAATCGAAATTGTGGCCTGTTTTATGACTTCCGGCACTTCTTTTAATTTTATTGGGGTTCTATTTTGATTTTTAAAAATATCGTAGAGCAACTCTCCGTCACGGTCAAAAATTTTAGTTGATTGAGCAATGTTTCGGCTAGTTAATGATTCCGGAGAGGGGATCTGAGTAGCAAAAAAAACTAAGGTGATGATAGTTAGGATTACCAACCCCACCGCACCTAAAAGTAAGATAGTTGTGAGGTTTGAAAGCAATCTAACTTTGAGTCTGGAGTAGTTATAGGAAGATCTTCGAAGTCTTCTAAAAGCCATATAATATTAGTATATCAACTTGAGGCTGAACTTACCAACTGCTATATTCGCTCGAATTCAAGGCTCGCGATTTAAGCGTAGCTTGCGAGACAAGTCTCTAATGCCACTCGCTTCGCGATGCGTTATAATCATTACAATTATACTGCGATTTATCAACTTACGATCGGGTATAATGAGCTTCTATCCAGAGGTGGCAGAGTGGTCAATTGCACTAGACTGTAAATCTAGCGGGTTTTCCCTACGAAGGTTCAAATCCTTCCCTCTGGACTTAAATCCTTTGGTGTAAAGCTATATCACCCCGCGCCAAAGGCTATGCACTTGGCGACGCACGGCCCAGGTGTATGTAGTTTTACATCTCTACCCCATAGTTGTTGACTTTTCTATCCGTCGGTTGTAATATACCAATAATATGTTAACGCGTGAATTCGGGGATATCAGACCAACAACCATCCCATATTTAATTGTCAGGCCAGATTTTCCTCAAGCTGTTTATCACAACCTTGGAGAGGCAATCGCTGAAAGATCAGCTGTTGATCCAAAACCCGTTGTTCAAACCCTTCATGAAACCGGTAATTTCATACAAAATTTATTATCAAGATTACAGAGCTCTATAGATAATAGAGGTTCTCTTACAGGGGGATTAGATTACTTAAATTTAGACGAAACAGCTTTAGCCACCGCATTTTTTGTTAAAGAAGTCTACGGTAAAGAGTACAGAGTTAACTCAAATCTTTATAAATTTAGCTCTGCTATACGACTGGCAGCTGAGTGGAGAGGATATTGGTCTCTTCCTGCTAATTTAGACAGGCAGCGAATTGGTTCAACTTATGAAAGGCTTGACAGAATTGAAAGATTTGTGATGGGCCTTGATAAGGGCCCATCAACTAGAAGTCCTTATCTTGTTAGCCGCGTAGAATACCAGCCAACAGACACACTTATAAATAATAGAGTAGTTAGAGTTGATCAAAAAATACTGAGTACAGGAGGAGAAATAAGCCCTGAGCAATGGAGACTTCAAGGTAATCAAACAGAATCAGACTTCATACCCTCTTTTGGAAGACAAAATTTCCTAGCACAAAGGGATGATCTAGGCAAAGAAGCTACACGCCTAATTAATACTTTTCACCAGTGGCTACCTGAGTAAATTAGGTTCATATTACCAAGCAGAAGTTGCGAATTATGGAATTAGAATTTCGTCAATTAGAAGAAAAGGTTCGTAAAGATATCGCTACCTTATTAACTACAGATAGAGCTGATATTAATATTAAGACAGGTGATTATGCAATTTTTAGGGTTGATTATGATAATACCTCGGCCGATATACCCCTCTCGATTGTTCTTTATCATAATGTAATTGATTATCTAAACAGATCTCGAAAAAACCGGGAAGAGTTACCCGAGGAGCTAAAAAACTCTGTGCCTATAACAATCCATCAAGGTAAAAAAGTTGGAGATGAGGTAAGTTGGGATGGGGGTAGAGATCTATTTGTTAATTTCTGTCCTCAAAGAGTAACCCTTTTAGAGGTTTTAGACGCGGACACTTCGATACCTTTATATATCAGAGAGATAGGCAAATATCCATCGGTAATTCAAGCCATTGATGATATTTCTCCAGAAACTTTTCTTGATACTTTAAAACAACCTGCTAAATTCACTCATGAACACATAGTAGGAAAAAGACCTTCTAGAATTTAAGGGGCTATCTGAATAGAAAGTTAAGGAGTTGTTCCAAAGCGTTAAGCCCAGTCGAGATGCCTTGAACAGTTCCTGATGGAGGTGGAGGAGCTGACTGCTCAGTAGCAGGAGCTGGTGCAGATGTGGGAGCAGTGCTACTATCTCCTCCCGAAGTCCCAGTAGAAGGCATACTACAACTACTACCGTTCCAACTACCCCCAGCCTTAGCACAACCATCAGCTGGACTCATAGTACCAGAGTCTGACTGGCTGCCTCCTGAAGTTCCAGATTGAGGCATCTGACAACTACCATTGTTCCAACTACCTCCAGCACTTCGACATCCCGCACCCGGATCGTTACCAGTGCCTACATTATTGCCTGCGGAATCATATCCCCCATAATCTCCCCCAACATATTTTCCTGAAGCATCATACCCACCGCCATACCGTCCAGAACCAGCACTGCTTTGTCCTGGATAAGGCGCGCCTGGCCCTCCTGGTTGTCCTCCGCTAGTGTACTTTCCTGATGGGCCGGTAGGTTGGGAATAATTAGGATTTGATCCTGAACCTGAGCGTTCACAAGAACAAGCATTATTATACCAACCAGTGCATCTTCCACCACCAGATTTACAAGCAGCTTCTTGCTGTTCACGGCCAGGAGAACCCGGGTTCCCTTGTTGGCCATTTCCGGAGGTTCCGGAATTAGGCATCTTACAATAGCTGCCCATCCAAGATCCGCCGGCCCTAGAACAACCTTCTACCGGACTTCCTCCCCCAGAAGCTCCACCAGGCCCAGCACCGGAAGCATTTCTACAACTACACGATCCAAAGTCCCACCAGCTATTAGGTCCACAACCGTTAGTCGGTACAGCAGCAGAACACTGTCTGGAGCCACGGGAATCTCCGCCTTCACTACTACGATTCTCTCCACAACGGCAAGACCCATTTTCCCAACCACAACTTGTTGTATTGTTACAAGTTGTGACAGGATCATAAGAATTAGTCGAGGCAAATCGTTCCCCGAATCTTTGTTCATTAGGACATCGACTTGGATCTCTTCGACAATACTCTCTAGGATCTATAAAACCACCGCTAGCTGTTCCCTTCGGGATAGAATATCCTCCAGGTCCGGTTTCACAACCACTAGGATTAGATTTACATAAATCTTCAAACTCAGCTTTTCTATTAGTGGGCTGGACTTGATTAAAGTGTGTTTTGGCTCCACAACTTTCTGGGTTAGCGCTACAAAACTGCTCAAACTCGAGCCGGGCATCTTTATTGGAGAAAAAACCATTCCCTTTACTCGCACAGTTCTCCGAATTTGCATCGCAATACTTTTTAAACTCGGCTGCAGCCTTTTGGGGATTATCAATTAACCCCGGACCACCGTTTGGATCGGATGAGATCATCTTACACTGAGCTGGATTTTGCTCACAAAAGTTCTGGCAGGAGTCCTGTGAAGTACAACCCCCAGGCCCTTTAAATTGGCCTTCGCCTCCAGCAAAATTAGAGCATTGTTGGTAATTTCCAGGATCTGAACAGTAGGCTTTACAAGTTTCACCGGAAGTACATCCTCCAGGACCCCGAGATTCTTGTCCGCCACGGATCCCAACTTGTTTTGCAAATCCCGAACACTTATCACGATTATCAGGATTACTACAAAGTGAAGCACACTCAGTTGGTGAACTACATCCTAAAACCTCTTTGGCTTTATTAACAATATTTTGATCTTCCGGAGAAGCTATATATCCACCCCTTAAACCAGATTTCTGGGCAAAAGAAGCACAGGTTGGATAGTTTGTTGGCACCTCACAAAAAGCTTTACACTCAGCTTGGGTCCCACAACCAACTTCAGTTTTAGCCTTTTCTAAGATCTTCTCGCCCTGAGTAACAACTAGATCTTCTTTATAAAAACCCTTTTCCTTAGCGAAAGAAACGCAGGCTGTTGAGTTGACTGGATCCTCACAAAATGTTCGGCAAGTCGAGTAATCTTGACAGCCTCCTAGTGCTTCAACTGGAAAGGAAACATCGAATTTTTTAGCTGCTTCTTCTGGCGCTTCTTGAGCTTGAACCACCGCCACTAAAGAAAGGAAGGTGACTCCGACAAGAGTCAATAATATATATTTATAAATGTTTAAACTTGTAGTCATCATTTCAAGTCATCAAAGATTTTTTTCGATTCGCTTTAACGAATCGAAAAATCCGTCATTTACTTCAGGTCATCTATCGGATTTTTATAATCACTGAATGGGTTTACATATTGAGAAGTTTTATCAAACGGATTTTTATACTCTGACTTTGGATCAACACCGCCTTCAGACTGCTTCTGAACAGCTCCAGGAAGGGGAAGGTTAATCTTACCCGAATTTACTAAATAATAACCAACTCCGATTATAACTAGCAGAACTAAAAGAAGGAGGATATGAGCAAAACCTTTTTGGGGCATTAATATAACTTAAGATTATATCTGAAACCTTGTCAAGACCCCAAAATAACTAAGTTCTTTCTGGGTAAACCTTCTTAAACCTTTTTCGAGCCTTAACTAAGTTCCAATTCAATTTTACCCAACCTACGGGTGAAATTGCCGGAGATTTTTGGGTGGTTATTTTTCTTTCTTCAAAAGCTTCGGCAAATCCCTTGGGAGTAATACTTCTCACAGATAAAATCGAACAAGGAACCCCTATATCTTGAGCCAGGTGCGCATCCGAAAAACTAAACATCGCCAGATCATATTTTTGAGCCACCTGTCTGACCGCTTTTTCCCGAATATTATTCCAGAGAGAGTAGACCCTGGCCGAACCGTTATAAATTTCAACCCCAACATTCTTCAAGAGACTTGGACTTAAAGTTTTACCTAGCTCATCAATCTCACTTAAACCAACCGAGGTTAACATAGGGGAAAAACCCGGATGGACAATTATGGTAAAGGCGTTTCTACTCCCTGCTTGAGTTATAACCTCAGCTAGAGACAGTTTCCGTCTCATTTCACAAAGATAATTTAAAAAGTTAAGAAATTCCTTGTCCGGACGACCTGGTTTCAAAACTACTATATCGGAGACCTTTCTATTGCCCTTTAAAGTTACCTCTACTCCAGGTACTGCTATCAAAGATCTCCCAGTTTGTTGATTTATCCGGTCAACCTCCGCAACTAACTCCGGGATGCCGTTGATGACATTATGATCAGTAATCGATAAAAAGTTTAGGCCAATTTTTTGAGCCTCCGTAACAATTTCTGAGATAGAACTTAATCCATCACTACAATGACTATGAAGATGGAGATCTGCTTTGGCTTCTATCATCGTTATTAAATCCGGGAACGGAAACGTCTTTTGACTTTAAGTTGGGCTAAGGCTTTTTCTAAATTGGTTAAGGTTAGAGCATATTCTTCGTTATCAAGTTTTTGTTCTAAAGCATCCTCAGCTCTTTTTTTAGCTTCTTCAACCATTTTCTCATCAATATCAGCGGCGTGCTCAGCTAAATCAGTCATAATAAAAACCTGGTTTTTACTTACTTGTAAGATGCCTCCGCCTGTCGCCAGATAATTGATCTTACCTCCTTCTTTAATCCGAAGCTCCCCAGGAGAAATTTGAGCCATTAAGTTTACATGTCCAGGCAGTATCCCAACTTCACCTTCTGGAGTATGAACATACACCTCATCAACTATCGAATCAAAGATTTCCTTTTCCGGGGTAGCGATTTTTAGTTTCAACTTAGTCATATTTTTGATATTGTTAAACGGATAGATTTTAACAGAAATTTCTATGGATCAACAGAGTAGAGGTTTTTCAGGCTAACCCATAGTTTGATTTCTTGAGACTTTCCTGGTATTATTTAGCCATGCCTGAAAGAAGAGCGGAGAAGCGAAAACAAAAAAGACGGGAGCAAAGAGCTCTGCAGCGCCAATTAGTCTTACCAAACGTTCAACCTGAACCAATACTCAACCAACCCGAAATCTCAACAGCACCCTTACCGAGTCCTACTAGAGGCAAAAATAGGTTCGCCTTAGCTATGGCACTGGGAGCAGTTGACCTTTTCTCCCGAAACTATGGTCTCCACCAAACCGAGTTTTTAAGCTCGTATGGTCACGACGTTTTGAGTGTTCCGGTATATTGGCTCCTGAGCCAAAGTATATTTTCTAAATCAGAGTTTTTTAGAAGTAAGAAAAATATTTTGGTGGGCACTGCTTTATCAGCTGGGTTTGAGGGATATCAATACTTACTATTACAAAGAGTTCCGGAATTCTATGAGCAACCTGTCTTTGGGAATAGGTATGCTTTTGACCCCAATGATTTTATTGCTTATGGCTTAGGAGCGATAGCTGCCTTTGGACTTCACCAAGCGTTTTACGGAAGAGACACCCAAAAAAAAGAAAGTTTATCTTATGAGTCCCGTTCTTCTTAGGATAGCTGAGGTCATCGGCAAGGGTTTGCCGGTCAAAGTTGCTAATAATCCGTCAACCACATAAAAAGCCATCGCTGCTCCAAGTAATAAATTAACAGAATTCATCCCAATCTCAGGTGAGGCTAACAGGGAAATTCCATACGAAGCTCCCAGAGCCACCAAAGTTCCAGTCATTCGGTTACGAACAGTCCCTACATCACGAGGATTGTAGCTTTCAGGCCCAAGAAGAGCTTGGGTTCTTTGTTCAACAAAGGGATCATTCGGTGGTCTTTCAGGCATATACTATGATTTTTTAAGGTCTTCAACGCCACCAATCATATAAAAAGCTTGTTCATTCTTGGAATCGTGTTTACCTTCTAAAATCTCTTTGAAGAGTTTAATTGTTTCTTTAACGGGCACATAAACTCCTTTTATACCGGTAAAAGCTTCACCGACAAAGAACGGTTGAGTTAAAGCCCTTTGGATCTTTCTGGCCCGAGTGACAGTTAACTTATCCTCAGGTGATAGCTCTTCCATCCCCAGGATAGCGATAATATCCTGTAACTCCTTATACCTTTGTAAAACCTTTTGGACGCCGACCGCCGTATCATAATGTTCCTGACCTACAATCTCCGGAGATAAAACCCGGGAGGTAGAAGCTAGGGGATCAACCGCTGGGAATAACCCTTGGGCAGCTAGATTACGCTCTAAGGCGATACTGGCATCAAGATGAGCAAAGGTAGTCGCTGGGGCCGGATCAGTATAGTCGTCAGCCGGAACGTAAACTGCTTGGATTGAGGTAATTGAGCCTTTTTTAGTTGAGGTAATTCTTTCTTGCAAGGCTCCCATTTCGGCAGAAAGAGTTGGTTGATAACCGACAGCTGAAGGAATCCGACCTAAAAGTGCTGAGACCTCCGAACCTGCTTGGGAAAATCTAAAGATATTATCAATAAATAAAAGTACATCTTTACCTGCTTCCTCCCGGAAGTATTCAGCCATAGTTAAAGCTGATAAAGCAACCCTTAGACGCGCCCCAGGTGGCTCATTCATTTGACCAAAAACCATGGCTGTTTTATCGATAACTTTGGAGGCGATCATCTCATGATAAAGATCATTACCTTCCCGGGTTCTTTCCCCAACTCCGGCAAAAACTGAAAAACCTCCATGTTCTGAGGCCACATTTCTAATTAACTCCTGAATTAAAACAGTTTTACCAACTCCAGCTCCACCAAATAGCCCAACTTTTCCACCCTTTACAAACGGGGCGATTAAATCAATGACTTTAATGCCGGTTTCAAAAACCTCGCTGGTAGCATTTTGCTCAACAAAAGTTGGAGCAGCCCGGTGGATTGGCCATCTGGCCTTAGCTTTAACCGGACCTTTTTCATCAATCTCCTCACCTAAAACATTAAACATTCTCCCTAAAACTTCCTCACCAACCGGAACTGAGATTGGCTTCCCTAAATCTAAAACCTCCATCCCTCTTTGGAGTCCATCAGTTGAGGACATAGCCACAGCCCGCAGTACTCCGTCACCCAAGTGTTGTTGAACTTCCAAGGTTAATACTTGATCTTTTCCGGTCTGGATAGTTAAGGCATTATAAATTGCGGGTAAATTACCCTCAGGAAACTCAACATCAACAACTGCTCCAATAATTTGAGAAATCTTTCCTTTATTCATATATAGAATATATTAATTGTAATTTTAAATTTTTCATTTTAAATTTTGAATTATTCCAGCGCTGCTCCGGCAGAAGTAATCTCCAATAATTCTCTAGTGATATTTTCTTGACGAACTTGATTATAAGTTAAGGTTAAATCGGTGACAAGCTCTTTGGCGTTATCTGTAGCATTTTGCATAGCAATCATCCGGGCTGAGTGTTCCGAGGCCCGAGTCTCAAGATAGGCTTTATAAATCTGAATATCTAAAAAGTGATTTAAAGCGTAATCCAGAAGCGAAGCAACGTTTGGTTCGAAGAGAAAGTCTCCACTTTCGTCATTACGAGGAGTCTGCGACGAAGTAATCTCGCTTAGATTGCTTCGCGCACCTTGTTCGCTCGCAATGACAAAGTTAATCTCTTCTTTAATCTGATCTGGATCTATCGGCAAGATCTTAACTAACTTTGGCTCCTGTCTTAAAGTTGAGATAAAATCGGGGTAGAGTAAATAGACCTCACCAGTTAAATTACTTTTAAATTCAAGAGTTAAAAATTTCCTAATATTAATAGCACTTACAAAATGGGCGTGTTCCGGATTCTCAAAATCAGCTTTTAAATTCTTCTCCGTTCTAACTAAAAAATCTCGGCCTTTTTTTCCAACGGTATAATAGACAACTTTTTTCCCGGAATTTTTAATTCTCAATTCTTCACTTTGAATTTTCCTGATAAGATTTGTGTTTAAACCTCCACACAACCCTTTATCGGTTGAAAAAAGGACGATCCCAACCGATTCGCTATCTTTTTCTTCCAAAAGATAGTGAGAATACTGACCTCCTTGAGATGAGATTAAACTTAAGGCTCTGGAAAGTAAATCAGCATAAGGCCGAGAGGATAGAGCTTGAGCTTGAGCTTTTCTCATCTTGGTAGCCGAAACCATTTGCATAGCCCGGGTTATCTGAGAGGTATTTTTAACTGATTTAATTCTTCGTCTTAAATCTTTGGTGTTTGGCATATTAATTAAGTTTCCAAAGTATATCAATCAGAGCAATCTGATTCAATAGAAATAATCAACAACAAGCAAAAGTTTGACACCAAAGTTGTCTGAAGTTACTATCTTCTAATGGGTGTTACAAATATTGAGACATGGTCAAACTTAAGAGCTGCTCTCAAAACTCCCAAGGCATCTGAGATACAAAAATTAGTTTCAGGAGAACCACCTTCCGAACCTTTTAACAGTATTGAAACCGAGATTACAAGTTGGTTAAATCCATATTTTCGCTGGAGACTGGCGGCGAGGGCAATTGATCTAACTTTCAGAAAAACACTGACTGAATTTGGAGGAGTAAAGCTCGTTACCGGTCGGGAAGGTGCCGATGCCATCGATTTACATCTCTCGTTTCAGTCCAGTAAACCAGCCTTTTATAAAGGAATATTTGGTTTTTCCGGGATTGATTGGCCCAATATTTTTCCATCACGGCTCTACACTCAAGATAATAGAAATTCTGAGTCGGTTAACTTAACTCCTAAAAGTCTAGCTGAAATCCCACCTCTTGATAAAGCCTTAGAAGACTTGAGTCATCCATTTTATTTAGATTACATCAAAGCCACCATCGCTGAAAGTCCAATCACTTTCGCTTCCGGAAAAATCGGTCACAAGTCTAACCTCGTTATAACCGCTTCTTTTGCGGATCTACACGACTACATAAAGTTGCAAGAGCTATCTTGGACAAGACGCAGATTACGACTTGAGGAAACCTCAAACATTAAAAGCAGTCTAATAAGTTAGTTACTCCCCAAATAAAAAACCGACTCATGTCCCGCTATTTTGATATACTTTAGCTATGAATAGCCAATTTGTTTCTCCCTCCGATCCAGTTTTATCTAAAATTGCCCGGCCTTTAAAATTATCTGATATCTCCTCAAAAGAGGGGAGAACTATTATTAAAAAGATGCTAAGGGTGGCTTATGGAGAGCAAATAGACAATAAGAAGCCGTTGCTAGTAGGGCTGGCTGCACCTCAAATTGGAATTTCTAAAAGGATAATTTTGGTAGATGTAAAAGCAAATGGAAAAGGGAGTGTTGGAGACCTGAGGGTTTACATAAATCCAGAGATTACTTTTATCTCCAAAGAGGCTACTGAGTGGTATGAAGGGTGCTACTCTACAGATAGGGTTTGTGGAATAGTTAACAGACCTACTAAAATAAAAATCAAAGCTTATAACCAAGATGGAGAAAAAGTAGTTGAGGAGTGGGAAGGCTATACAGCTCGGATCTTTCAACATGAGACAGATCATCTTGATGGAAAAGAGTTTGTAACTCATATCAGTGATGACCAAGATTTACATTGGGTCGAAAGTGAAGAGTTCCCTCTATATAGAAATCAAGAGGCCTGGAGAAACTGGCCAAAAAAGTGTCCCCGGGAAAAATGGGAAAAAATTAAATATGGCTAGGGAACACTCAGTAATTATTATCCCAGGACTTGGAGATAGATATCTAAGCACTAAGTTATCAACTGTAGATTGGAAAAATAGACTTGATTTAAATCCTTATATCCACCTAGCTCCTTGGAAAGATGATGAGGAATTTCATTTTAAGTTAAAAAGATTGACTGATTTAATTGATTATCTGGTTTCTCAAGGTTCGGTATCTCTTGTAGGAATTAGTGCCGGGTGGAGCTTGGTAGTCAACGCTTATTCACAAAGAAGAGAGGATATAACTAGATTAGTCAATGTTTGCGGGAGGGGAAGCGCCGGTAAAAACGTTAGGCCCAATCTTACTTATTCAGCAAAGAAAAGCCCTGCCTTTAAACAGTCTGTTCTTGCGGCAGAAAAAGTTTTACCAACTTTAAGTGATTCTGATCTAAGAAAAATTATGACAATCCGAGGACTATATGATGAAGCAGTACCCTTGAGCACAATCCCAATTCTCGGAGCCAAAAATATTCAGATTCCAAGCTTAGGTCACGTTCCGACCATAACAATAGCTATGACTATCGCTCGAGGTCCAATGGTCAAATTCCTTCAATCTGAGTAATTTTGATTTGATATACTCAAGATATGTCTCATAAATATAGCTTAGTTACTCTGGCGATCATCTCACTCATTACCACCTTCTTGGGAATCTTCCAGGTATTAAACGGAGACTTCTCGGGACATCCATATTTATTAATTCCTTTAGGAATATTCATCTGGGGAGATGCTCTAATTATTGGCCCCTTTCTTTTTTTATGCAGTATTTACCTTTGGTTTAAAAAAGATCCTACCTGCACAGGACTACTCTTATCTTTATACGCTAGTATCCGATCTTTCATCGAGATTATTTATGGACTAAATGCTCAGTTCACAAAAACTACCAGGCCATGGGAGTATCCTTTTTTAAACATGGACTTGGTCAAAAGTTTAGGAGTCACGGAGTTACATGTTCTTTATCAGGTGGGATTTACTTGTATCTTTGTAGTCAGCAGTTTAATTTTCTTAAATTATCTTAAAAAATACTTATTTATTCGGAAACAATAGGCGTCACTCTTTGATTTACTTTGAATTAAATAATCAGAATTGTATTTTATAAATCAGTAACTTATCATAAACATATGACCGACGAGGATTTAAAAAAGATCAAGAAAATAATACAAGATGAAGTTCATCCCATCCATGGAGATGTATCACAAATCAGGTCTGAATTGACTAATATTAAGATGGGGTTAATGGGGGCTCAAGTCGAAATCAAAAATAACGGGAAAGAGATATCCAGATTAAGTTCAGAAATGGAAGATGTGAAGGACGAGCTTGAGGGTGTAAGAGGGGATGTAGGAAAACTTCAAAAAAGCATGGGGAATATGCGTGATTGGTTAGGAGAAGAGATTGGAACAATTAATATTAAACTTGATAATTTAGTAGACGATTCAGGTAAATCTAAAAAGGAGATAGATAAGATTAAACTTCATTTAGGTTTAGCTGCCAATTAAATTAAAATTAAACTACTTAGAAGGGATGAGTTTTTTAAATCCTGGGGTTTTTTGAAAATCCTTAGCTGCTTTCTCTAAATCTTTTAGTGTTCCCTCAGTTAGATCTTTCTCTGAAGCGATAGTTTCCAAAAGCCTTTTCATTTTTAATTTTAAAGAGCTTACCCACTCACCTTGGACTTGCTTAACTGATTCCACTGGAATCTCATCTAAATAGCCGTTGGTAACTAACCATAAAACTACAACTTGCTCAGAAAGTGACATCGGATTATATTGCGGTTGCTTTAAAACTTCGGTTAACCTCCTACCTCGTTCTATCTGAGCCCGAGTAGCCGGATCCAAATCTGAGGAGAACTGAGCAAAGGCAGCCAATTCCCGAAATTGAGCTAAATCCAACTTTAATCTGCCCGCTACCTTTTTCATCGCTTTAGTTTGGGCATTCCCTCCGACCCTTGAGACTGAAATTCCAACGTTCATGGCAGGTCTTACTCCAGCGTAAAATAAGTCTGTTTCCAAAAATATCTGTCCATCTGTGATTGAGATCACATTGGTTGGGATATAAGCTGAGACATCTCCAGCTTGGGTTTCAATGATCGGCAAAGCTGTGAGCGACCCTCCACCATAATCTTCTGATAACCTAGCAGATCTCTCAAGCAGCCTTGAGTGAAGATAAAAAACATCTCCCGGATATGCTTCGCGCCCCGAAGGACGCCGGAGTAAAAGTGACATCTGACGGTAGGCTTGGGCGTGTTTGCTTAAATCATCATAAATTACCAAAACATCTTTTCCTTGGTCCATAAAATATTCTCCTAGGGCGGTAGCTGAGTAAGGAGCCAAATATTGCATCGGAGCCGGATCTGAAGCATTTGCTGCCACCACAATGGTGTGTTCCATCGCCCCTTTTTCCTCAAGTTTTGAAACAAGCTGAGCTACCTTTGAGGATTTTTGGCCAATCGAGACATAAATACAAATCACATCAGTTTGGTTAATAATTGCGTCAACCGCAATGGTAGTTTTACCAGTATTTCGATCTCCAATAATTAACTCTCTTTGTCCTCGACCAATTGGAATTAATGAATCGATCGCTAAAATACCGGTTTGCAAGGGGACTGTTACACTTTTTCGGGTAATAACCCCGGGTGCAATTTTCTCAACCGGGTAGTACTTTTTTCCACTATCTATAGCACCTTTGCCATCAATTGGAATCCCAAGGGGATCTACCACCCGACCGATAAAACCTTCACCAACTGGAATTCGGAGGACCTCTCCGGTAGTTTTAACCTCTTCGCCTTCACGAATCTTAGTAAAATCTCCTAAAATAACCGCTCCAACACTATATGTCTCGAGGTTTAGCGCCAAGCCGTAAGCTCCGCTATCAAACTTTAACATCTCTGAGTATTTAACATCGGACAACCCTTCAATCTTGGCCACTCCGTCGCCAATCTCAATGACCTTACCAATATTTTCACGACTTGAGGAAATCTCTAGGTTTTTTAATTGATTTTCAATTGCAGTTAGTAAGTCAGCCACGGATACTTTCTCCAATCTTGTTAATTTTACCGGCAACTGTATTATCAAAAAGCATATCGCCAATTTTAACCCTGATCCCACCTAAAAGTGAAGGGTTAATTTGATTTAAAACGGTGGTTACTTGAAATTTCTTGGCAAAAACCTGGCTAATTTTGGTTTGTTCAACTTGATTTAAGACTGTAGAACTTTCTAAAATTAGAGTTCTTTTTAAAACCTCGCTTTTTAATATCTTTAAATAAGCCTTCAGAAATATTAACCTGCTAGATTTTAAGGAAGTAATCATTTTTAGATATTCCTTCACTTTTGACTCGCTCAGATTACCGTCTTTTGAAAAGGTGGTGGTTACAAGCTTCCTAACCAATTTTTGAGCCCTTAAATTAAGCTTCATACTGCTAGATCTTTCAAAGACTTATCAACTAACTCTTTTTTCTCTTTCTCAGTCAGTACTTTTCCCGCCACTTTTTGTAAGCCCAATACAACTAAATTAGCAAGCTCGGATCTAATCTCCCTGTGCAATAAATTCCGCTCTTCCTCCATTGATTTTTGAGCGTTGGCAACAATTTTTAGAACGTCTCGGGCTGCCTTTTGATGAGCCTCTGCAATAATAAGCGAAGCAGTCTTGGTCGCCTCGTTAATCACTCTTTGTGACTCAAGGTCCATTTTTTGTATAACTTCATCTCTCTCCTTTTCAATACTGACCAACCTCTTCTCAATCTCCTCAGCATTTTTTAAGCTTTGGGCTATTTTTTGTGACCGTTCCTCTAAAACTTTTAAGATTGGTTTATAAAGAAATTTCTTAAGTAAGAAAAGAAGAATCAAGAAATTAACCACTTGCGCAGCTAAAAGTATCGGTTGGACTCCAAAGTTTTCAAAAAATTCCATAACTTCGATGAAAAACGCTCTGTCATTCTGAGCCCTCTAGTACAACTCAGGGTCACCTTTATGGACCCTTGTCAAAAACTGTCATTTAGACACTTTTTGCAAGCGACCTCCCAAGTTTCGCTTGGTCCGGTTCCTCAGGATGACAGTAATGTCATTTAGTGAATGCTATAACTAAGGCGTAAATTGCAATTGCCTCAGCAAATGCCATACCTAAAAGCATCGGGGGTATGATTTTATTAGAAGCGTCTGGGTTTCTACCAATTGCCTCCATGGCTTTCATGCCAATCATGCCAATTCCTATGGCTGGGGCAAATGCTCCAACACCAATAGCTATCGCGGACGGAAGATTTTCCATTAATTTATTAACTCCTTTCTTTGTTAATTTTATGTTGTATCTCGAAAATTGTAAATCATCTAATGAGACTCTTCGCCAATATGTTTCTCGGTTAAAAGAACCATAAAAACTAAAGTTAACATCATAAAGACCGCTCCTTGAACTACCCCAACGATAATTTCTAGTCCATAAAATGGTAAAGGAATAAAGAAAGCCGATAAAGGAAAAATGGTTGAAACTGTTGCTAAGACTACTTCTCCAGCAAAGATATTCCCAAACAGCCGGAACGAGAGAGACACAAGCTTTGTAAATTCACCAACCAGCTCTAAAAGTCCCACAAATAAAAATATTGGGTTTAAGGAAAACCAGTGTTTTAAGTAGGTAACTATTCCTAAATATTTAATCGAGAAAAAATGAGTTAAAACTACTGAAACCAAGGCTAAAGCTAAAGTAGTATTTAAATCAGTATTAACGGAGCGCAAAAGAGGTATGAAAGTTTTTTGGCCGTTATGAACTTCGGTCCAACCTATAGTTGCAAAACCGGGAAAAAGTCCTAACCAATTGGCGGTCACAATAAATAAAAAGAAGGTTGCAAGGATCGGGAAGAAAATTTTAGTCCGCAAGCCAGCTAACCCCTCTACCAGATCATAAATTCCCTCAACTGCAAACTCGAAAAAGTTTTGTAACCCGGTAGGAATCGTTTTTAAATTGGCTGTAGCAAGATATGAGAGGATCACTAAAATTGCCATGGTGATCCAAGTTACAAAAATAGTATTGGTTAAGGGGAAAGAGCCTATATATCCAATGACTTCCGGAGCAAAAGTAATTTGATGTTCCATTTATAAATGTATTGTACTAACCATCCGGGTTTACGTAAAGAATAATATTTTATATACTACTCTCATGACTTCAGATGAAAGACTAAACTTAATCACCCGTAACCTTGAGGAAGTATTAACCGTAGAGGAGCTCAAGGCCTATCTTGAGTCGAATAAGCCGCTTCGGACCTATATAGGCTACGAGATTTCCGGGAAAATCCACCTAGGACAAGGACTTGCAACTCTACAAAAAATGAAAGACTTAAATGACGCAGGAGTAGAAATCATTATATTTCTGGCTGATTGGCATACTTGGTTAAATAAAAAATTAGACGGGACACTAGAAACTGCCACCAAACTCGCCAAAGAATATTTTCAAGAAGCGATTAAAGCAGGTTATCTTTGTGTTGGAGGTAATCCAGATGATTTAAAATTTATTTTAGGCAGCGAACTTTATGATCAAAGCTACTGGCCACTGATGGTTAAAGTATCAAAAGCCACTACAATCTCAAGAATGCTTCGTTCTACCGCCATCATGGGAAAAGAAGTGGGTAATTCCTCTGATGCTGCAACCCTTATCTATCCAGCCATGCAAACAGCCGACATCTTTAAGATGGGGATTAATATCGCCTTTGCAGGAACCGATCAAAGGAACGTTCATGTTGTTGCCCGAGAAGTCGCCAAAGAG
>JAUSKZ010000011.1 GCA_030646805.1 Candidatus Daviesbacteria bacterium | reverse complement strand
CTCTTTTGAGAAGGTAAATCACGAGATCAACAAGAACTCTCCATTTAACCAGAAGATTCTCTTAATTAAAGAGTCTCTTTATAACACAAGTAGTTAACAAGGAAGTAACACGGGAAAATTTAGGGGTGGTTTTAGAAAGTGAGTGTCTAAAAGGGTTTAAAGGATTTAAAAATTATTATCCCCAAACTTATTAGATTAATAGCAATAATAAAATAAATATACTACTTATATTAGTTATAGTTCATGAAAGTGGTGGTGATAAAAAATAATTTAAAAGAGGGGTTGGACACTATTCAAAGAGCAAGCGGAGAAAGTTTGAATTTACCGATCCTAAAATACGCCCTTCTCGAGGTGATGGATCAAAATATAAAACTAACAGCCACTAATTTAGAAATTGCGATTAGTTGTTTGGTTTTAAGTAAGGCAATAGATAAGGGTAGGGTGTGCATACCAATTTCAACTTTTTTAGGTCTTATAAACAACCTAGAGAGTGAGAGAATTAATTTAGAAAGAAAAGGGAATCAACTAGTTTTAAAAACCGATAACTATGAAGCAATAATTCAAACCTTATCTATCGATGATTTTCCAATAATTCCTAAGATTAAAAATGAGCGGGAATTTTTTGAGATTAAAAGCGAAGTTTTTAAAGAGGCGCTTCTTCAAACTCTTTCAGCTTCACAATTCTCTGAGCTACGGCCGGAACTTAACAGTGTCTTGTTTGACTTCTCCCTAGATACGCTAAAATTGGTTACCACTGACAGTTTCCGTCTGGCCGAGAAGACTATAACCTCTAACCAGTTTAAAACGAACCACGGGCAGAATTTCAAGCTTTTAATTCCTTTAAAAACAGCGCAGGAACTTTTAAGGATTTTAAAGGATGATGAGATTTTAAGAATTTATCATGATCAAAATCAAGTTTTATTTAAAACAGAAAGGCTAGAGTTTATATCAAGATTAGTGGATGGAAATTTCCCCGACTACACCGCGATTATTCCAAAAGGTTTTGATTCGGAAGTGGTCCTAGAGCGAGAAAAGATAATGAGCGCACTTAAGTTGGTGGGGGTTTTTAGCGGTAGGTCGGGAGAGGTTAAGCTAAAAGCGCCGAATGGGGAAAAAGTTTTAGAGATTTATTCATCTAGCCAAGAAACGGGAGAAAATAAATATCTCTTACCCGCAAAAGCGACTAAAAAACTGGAAGAGGTAACTTTTAACTGGCGGTACTTAGCTGATGGCCTTAAAGCTCTCCAGACCGATCAGGTGTTTCTTGGGTTAAATGAAGAGGATAAAAAACCAACTATCATAAAGTCACCTAACGAAGCTTCATTTTTTTACATTGTGATGCCGATTCTAAAAGCATAAGTTATGGGTTTTAAATAGACGAGCTTATAGACATTATTGTTTGTAAATAATAACTCCGGTCTTACTTGTGCCACCGTCGTTGGTGATAGCTTCGATTTCAAGCAGGTTTTGGGCTTGCGGATTCGAAGGAGTAAATTGCCAGTTTAAAATATAATTAGTGCCAACACTGCCTTCAAATCTTTGAACCGATGCGCCATTTAGATAGATATTTATTTTTGTTATATCAGAGCTCGCTGTAATATGGGCTTGGACCTGGATCTGGTTTGAGAAAAATTCACCAACCAAGGGTTTAAAGATTTGAATAGCCGGTTTACTGCCTTGAGATAAAGTGGAACTGGCTCCTGATTGGCCAAGGTTAATTAGTGAACCGCTATTTTGTGAGGCCCACGCTTGAACAGCAGATTCCCAATTTTCAAACTGAGGATCTCTTCGCGGGTTGGAAGGGGCCGGGCCGGTTGGATTTTTTCGATCGACGTAGTAAAGAATGGAGTGGATTTCACCGCCCGCGGCGTAGTTGCCAGCCAGAATAGGTTTTTGGGGCGTGACCGGCTCGGGACGGTTAAAAGCTTCAGGCGGATATTCTTTTAAAGCCTCCTCCATAAAAGCGTCCCAGATTGGGAGAGCAGCTAAAATACTAGAACCCTGACGTTTCATGGGTTTGTTATCATTGTTCCCGGCCCAGATTCCTGTGACTAAAGCCGGAGTATAACCGAATACCCACGCATCGCGGTAATCATTTGAAGTTCCGGTTTTTAGAGCAATATCGTGCCCTGGAACTTGGGTCAAGTGGAGACTCGATGAATAGAGACCAGCTCGAGCACCAACATCAGTCAGGATATCGTTTACGAGACGAGTATATTGGAGACCTGCCACTTCCTTACTCGATTCTTCATACTTTTCAATAGTTTCACCCTCTGAGTTTTTTATCTCCAGAATCATAACTTGAGGACGCCAAATGCCTTCTTGGGCTAACACCGAATAAGCCGACACCATGTCAACTAATTTTACTTCCCCACCCCCAAGAACCAGCGAGAGACCATACCGACGGGGATCATTTAAGGTGGTGATGCCTAAGTTTTTAACAACATCTAAAACGTTTTCAATGCCGACAAGGTACAAAACTTTTACGGCTGGGATGTTGATGGATTGGGCGAGGGCTTGGCGGAAACTGACTGGCCCACGGAACTGGCTGTCAAAATTCTCGGGCTTATAACTATTGCTTTCGATTCTAGTTGTATCGAACTCAGTTGAAACATCAAAAATAACACTATCGGGGGTGTAACCCTGACTGAAAGCAGTCATGTAAACGAAGGGCTTTAGAGCCGATCCGGGC
>JAUSKZ010000009.1 GCA_030646805.1 Candidatus Daviesbacteria bacterium | reverse complement strand
AGAGTTAGGTTATGACAAGCCAATCGTTTTACATACTCACTTAATTTTAGGTCTACTAAAACCTGATGTTTGGCCACTACCCAAGGAGAATAGGGAAGAATATATAACAACTTTAAAGATGAGTAAATCCAAACCTGATTCTGCAGTTTTTATTCATGACAGTGAGGAGGAAATTAGAAGAAAAATTAATAACGCTTTTGCGCCGGAGGGAGAGATAGAGTTTAATCCAATACTTGACTGGACCAAACATTTGATATTCTACAAACCAGGAACTGGTTTGACTGTTGAGAGGCCTAATAAATGGGGAGGCAGTAAAACTTATACTTCTTATGATAATTTAGAACAGGATTACCTAAGTAAATCACTACATCCTCAAGATTTAAAAACCGCTGTAGCTGATTGGTTAGTGGCTAAACTTGAACCAGCCAGGAAATATTTTGAAGACCCAAAAAGACAAGCTGCGCTTGAAAGTATTGAAAGATTAACTCAGAAAAAATAAACTACTCCGCAGGAGTATTCCCGCCTTCGGCGGGACGAGTTTGATCACTGCTTCGCTCATCCCCGCAGCAGAGCTGTGAGGTATTCGCGAAGTTTGAATAACTATGATGAACAAAAAATTAAGAGTATTTTGGATTATCCTCTCCGTCATCGGAGGTATAGGGCTAATTCTGACATCATTTTTACCGTTTCTAAGCGGTTATTAAATCTTTCCTAATTATTACTTAAACATCAGGCCTCTCTTATCTGATAAAGAGAGAATACGGATATGATCGACGTTGCAAATTATATGGATTCTTTAATCTGTGAAACCTTAAGGATGCCGGGGGTATCCCGGATGAGGGATGATAAAAAAACTCATATCGCCCAAAAACTATCCGAGCGCTTTACAACAGTCATGGTAGACACTTTGGTTGACGATTTATCTGCTTATGATCTTCTTGCGATTAGGGAATTCGGAGTATCCAGTCCCGGTCTTCACCAAAAACTTAATAAGATCTTAACTCAAGCTCCCAATTTAGTTGCAGGGGTTAAAACCCGGTTATTCTTAGAAAGTGAAGCAATTAAGTTAAACCCTGTTATCTTGGCTTAAGTCCTCTGTTTTGATACCATCCGGGTAATGGATTTGGGTACCTCTTTAGCTTTCCTGCCTGGAATTGGATCGTATTATAAAGCCAAGCTTGCAAGAGTCGGGGTTTTGACGGTTTCAGATTTAATTAATTATTATCCTTTCCGGTATGATGATTTTTCAAAATCAGCCAAAATTTCCGAGATAAGGTCTGGTGAAGTTGTTACAATCCGGGGAGAGATCTGGTCGATTAAAAATGCCTATACCAGAGCCCGGAAGGTCATCACGACCGCCATCTTAAATGATGGATCAAACTCCATTGAGCTAATTTGGTTTCACTCTCCGTATCTTACCAAATCTATCCATCCCCAAGATTTACTTCAAGTTTCAGGAAAAGCGACAAGACGAAAAGATAAAATCACCATTGTTATGCCTCAATGGGAGAAGGTCAATCGACAAGAAACCGGAGAAGATTTAAATATTAACAAATCTGTTCACACCGGTATTTTAGTTCCTGTCTATTCTGAGACCGAAGGGTTAAGTTCTAAGTGGCTCCGTCAAAAAATTACTTCTGTTTTGACACAAGTTAACTCACAAATTTCCGACCCCATGCCTTCTGAATACAGAGCCAAGATGTTAGATTTGCCGTACGCTTTATCGCAAATCCATTTTCCAGATTCTTGGAATTTAGCAGATCAAGCTCGGGAGAGACTGGCCTTTGATGAACTTTTTTATATCCAACTTCAAAATCAAAAAAGAACTCTTGAGTGGAAAAAAAAGAAACTAATAAATCCTCTTGTCGTAAGCGAGGCCGATTTGGAAAATTTTATTAAGAAACTTCCATTTAAACTAACAACTGCTCAAAATAAAGTCATTGATCAAATAGTCCGCGATTTAAAAAACTCCCAACCTATGAACCGGTTAGTTCAAGGAGATGTCGGATCTGGAAAAACGGTAGTAGCCGCGGTAATTATTTATCTGGTTGCCCAAAATAATCTCGGGTCAGTAGTTATGGCGCCAACTGAGTTACTGGCTTTTCAACATTTTAACACCCTCACCAAGCTTTTATCTCCATTTGGAATTAACATCGGAATTTATACCGGTAGCCGGAAAAAAATTGAAGTTTCCAGTAAACCGGATGTCATCGTTGGCACTCACGCTCTTTTATCAGATAAATTAAAACTGGATCGGATTGGATTGGTAGTCGTAGATGAGCAACAAAAATTTGGGGTCGAGCAACGCTCAGTTTTAAGGCAAAAAACCAGTTCTCCCCATTTTTTAACTATGACTGCCACTCCAATTCCTCGAACTGTCGCTTTAACCCTCTATGGAGATTTAGATTTATCGGTCATCGATGAACTTCCACCCGGACGAATAAAGATTAAAACCCACTTTGTTCCCAAGAAAAAACGGTCAGATGCTTACGCGTTTATCGCCAAACAAATACGTCAAGGCCGCCAAGTTTATATCATCACACCCTTGATTGAAGAACCTGCCTTGCCGGCAGGCAGGTCAGAGACTAACGCTTCTGCCAAATCTGCCAAGGTGGAATTTGAAAAACTTAAAAACGGAGTCTTTAAAGATTTTAAGTTGGGGCTACTTCACGGAAGACTGAAAGGCACCGAGAAAGAGTCAGTTTTAAAAGCCTTTAAAAACTTGGAGATTGATATCCTGGTTTCCACATCAGTTGTTGAGGTAGGAATAGATATACCTAACGCCACCATTATGTTAATTGAGGGAGCTGATAGGTTTGGACTGGCGGGATTACATCAACTCCGAGGTAGAGTTGGGCGGGGAGAACATCAATCTTACGCTCTACTATTCACCGAGTCAGATGAACCTCAAGCTATAAATAGAGTTAAAAATTTGGAAAAAATTGACGATGGATTAAAATTAGCTGAGTTAGATCTTAAAATTCGCGGCAGCGGACAAATTTTCGGAACTTTACAAAGTGGTCGCTGGGAATTAAAAATAGCTTCATTTTCAGACTTACCTTTAATTGAAAAAACTAAAGAAGCGGCTGGAAAAATATTGCAGGAAAGCCCCAACCTTGACAAATACCCATTACTTTTGGGAAAATTGCGAGATCTGGAAAAGATTGTCATGCCAGACTAATAAATTGAAAATTCAAAATGCAAAATTTAAAATTAATTATAACTTTGAACTTTTAACTTTGAATTTTTAATTGGAACTGACCAACTATGCCACAAGAACCTAAAAAAAGACACAGTAAAGCCAGGAAAAGAACCCGCAGAGCGGCTATTAGTTTAGCCTCAATCAGCTTGTTAAAATGTACTAATTGTGAGCAAGCCACCATCCCACACCAGGTTTGTAAAAACTGTGGTTTTTATGCTGGAAAAAAAGTTACTAGCATTGGCCAAGTTAAAGTTACCAAGGCCTAAGCCTTTAAACCTCAATAAAATTATCAGCATATGAAAACTTCCCACGATCCTAGACACTTGAAAAGATCGGCAGCTATGCAAGAGCTATTTACATGGCAATTTAATCAAAGCGTAGAAATCACAAACCCAATCAGCGGAAAAGTTATCAAAAAAGTTAAAAGTATTGATAAGGAAATTAAAATCGCTGCCCCTACTTGGCCGCTTGATGAAATAAACCCAATCGATTTATCTATCTTGCGTTTAGCAATTTTCGAGTTAATAATAGATACTACTACACCATTTAAAGTAGTAGTTGATGAGGCTATTGAGCTCGCTAAAGAATTTGGCAGTCAAACTAGTCCAAGTTTTATAAACGGAGTTTTAGGTCACATTATCAGTACACACAAAATAAAGTGAGTTAATATGGCTACCCAACAACAAATAATTGAAGCAATTGCCGAGAATCTAACGCTGCCTCCAACAGATATTGATTTGGAATCATCGCTCCAAGATGATCTTGGACTTAATCCGGTTCAAGTTGCTGATCTCTTTCATTTTTTATCGCGTAGATTTTCGGTAGTAATTGATACCGGGGATGTTGAACAAACAAAAACCATCGGGGATTTGATTGAACTGATAGAAGACAAATTGTTAGAATAGTAACTTATGACCTAAACATATTCCCACTGCCCAAGGACTTAAATGGATCAACCACTGGACGAGTTTTTAGAAAAACAAGACATAAACCCGAGAAGCCTCGTTATTTACCAAACAGCTTTTACTCACCGTTCTTATTTAAATGAAACAAAAAAGGGGATTGAATCAAATGAAAGACTGGAATTTTTAGGTGATTCGATTCTTTCTTTTATAATTTCAACCTTCTTGTATAAGTCCCGGAGCCAAGACGACGAAGGGGGATTAACAAATTTAAGGGCATATATAGTCAATACCAAAAGTCTCAGCCTAGTCTCAGAAAGACTCGGACTTGGAAAACTGCTTAAATTATCCAAGGGTGAAGAGCTCGGAGGGGGGAGAACAAACCCCCAACTCTTAGCCAACACCTATGAGGCTTTACTTGGAGCGATGTTTTTAGATTTGGGACTGGATTCTGCCACCAGATTTATAGAGACCACACTCTTGCCATCTTTTAAGAAAGAGCTCGAAGAAGGAGCGCCAAAGGATGCCAAAAGTGAGTTACAAGAGTTAGTTCAAAGTAAATTTCAGATTTCTCCGAAATATAAAATCCTAGATGCCATCGGTCCTGACCACGCCAAAGAGTTTACAGTCGGAGTCTTTGTGGGCGATGTAAGTTATGGCGCCGGATCTGGCTCTAGTAAACAATTAGCTGAGGAAGTTGCAGCCCGTGAAGCTATCCACAAGTTAACCCAAGTTTAGCTTAGGCACAACTCCTATTGTTTTACCCACTGGTTTAAGTTATACTTTCAGCCGTGGCTGTAAAAATTAGATTGATGAGAATAGGTTCCAGGAAACGCCCCTACTTTAGAGTAGTTGCAGTTGATGAGCGAAAAAAAAGGACTGGAGCGTATTTAGACTTACTTGGAACTTATAATCCCTTAACCGAGCCTAAAGAAATTATCTTAAACCAAGTTAAAATTGATGAATGGATTAAAAAAGGAGCAGTTCTATCTGATGGGTTCTTAAGAATTATCGGTAAGGCTCCACAAAGGCCACCTCGAAAAGCAAAGAAAGAAAAAGTTGCCAAGGTTTCAGTCCCAAAAGCACCTGAAGCTCAAACAGTTACTCCCGATGAAGCTCCCGCCGAAGAACCGATCGAGAAAGTTGCTGTAGTCGAAACCGAAACAATCCAAGATGCTCCCCCTGAAGAGGTAACTCCGGCTTCAACTGACGCTACCCAGCCAACCCAAGAGACTCCAGTTACGGATGTCAAAGAAGACCAGGTAAGCCAACCAGAAGTAGAGAATGAAACACCAGAATCCGTTACCGAAGTCCCTCAAAGAGATGAGACTGAAAAAGTGGAGAGTTTAAGTACTGAGGAAAAATCATGAAAGATTTGGTTCTCTTTATTGCCCAATCTTTAGTTACTAAACCTGATGCAGTTGTGGTTCTAGAGGTCGAACAGGATGGAGCTTTAAACTTAAACTTGACTGTTGATCCAGAAGATATGGGGATCATAATTGGAAAATCTGGTCAGACTATCAGAGCAATCAGAAAGCTGTTATTTGCAAGAGCTATGGTTGAATCCGATAAAAAAAGAGTTTTTCTAAATCTGATTGAGACTGGATCCCCAAAGACTTTGGACTCGGAAGTTCCTAGTGAACCTCTACCCGAGGCAAATAAATAATGCATCGCCCTATATAGCGAGCCTTGAATTGGGTGAGCCAATATAATTTTCTAACAGTTTGAGATGAAAATTACCATCCTGACTCTTTTTCCAAATATTTTTGAAACGGTTTTAAATACCTCTATACTCGGCCGAGCTATTACTAAAAACCTAATCGAATTTGAGATTGTTGATCTGCGTCAGAGTGGCTTAGGTAAACACAAAGTTGTTGACTCAAGAGTTTATGGCGGGGGAGCCGGAATGCTTCTTAGGGCTGACGTTTTAGCCCAAGCCTTAAAATCAGTTAAAACCAAATCTGCCAAAGTTATCTTACTTTCTGCCTCGGGAATAAGTTACTCTCAAAAAAAAGCCCGTGAATATTCCAAGCTTTCTCATTTAGTGCTTATTTGCGGACACTACGAAGGAGTCGACCAAAGATTTATTGATAAATATGTTATGGAGGAAATATCAACCGGAGATTATGTTTTAACGGGCGGAGAGATCCCAGCTCTTGCAATTATCGATAGTGTTGTCAGGCTAATTCCTAAGGTTCTAGTAAAGGAGGATGCCACAGTTGATGAAAGCTTTACTGAAAATTTATTGGAACACCCACACTTTACCCGTCCTAACGAGTTTGAAGGATCTTTGGTGCCTGAGGTATTAAAATCTGGTAATCACGCCGAGATTAAAAAGTGGCGAGATGAAAAGTCTTTAGAAAGGACTAAAAAAGTTAGGCCAGACTTACTAAAAAAAAATGTTCGCTAACTAATTGAATGGGTCTATCTTGCCTAAAGGAACTGAGGAGACATCCACTTGAGCACTAGTTGTTGCAATAATCTGATTATAGGTTGGCACAACTTGAGAAAGTACCGTCAAAAGTTCTTCTTCTTTTTTAGTTAGAGCAGGAACTGGGTCGGAGACATTGCCAATAGTGGCTGGCGGTGATTCAAAAAAAACCATAATCGGAATCTCAACCTCCAAAGATAGTGCACTCTTTTTGAAAACTGCCGAGATTGAATCTACCTGAAAGATCTTAGGTGCCAGCTTTAAATTTGTTAAGAATTGTTTTATTTGGTCCGGAGTCCCTATAACTGTCAGGTTAATATTGTAGCTACCCTTGGCCGATTTTAGATCTTCGCCATTTATTTTATCGATTAGTTGTCCTTGGTTAAAATGAACCCCTGTCACCTGTAAGCCCGATTTTGCGGCGATGCTTTGCAAAATGACCACAGATTGAGGAATATCACCCTCGATAGGTAAAACAGTATAAGCAACCTCTAGGTCTTGGCTTATTTGGAGCTCATTGATAGATTGAAGTTGCAGTGCTTTATTCTCCAAAGCCTCAACCTGGGTAATCACACCAGCAATCTCTTCACCACTTGAGATATAAGAAAATATTTGAGGGATAACCACCATAATTAAGATCACAACTGAGGAAATTGTAATCACCACCGGCCAAATTATTAACCGGTACTCCTGGTAATTTTTTTTAAGTTGTTCTGAAAGTGTGTCAAAATCTAAATCCATATTAAATAGTGGTTACTCTAAGTTCAAATTTATAAAAACCATCTTTTCCTAAGGTTAAACCTTCCAGAAAAATTTCCGAGATTAGGTTCTTTTCTCGGCCTTTATTTATCATGTTAATGATTAACCCTTCAATCCCTTCCAAGTTATCACTACTAAAAGAAATTGTCATATTACCGTTTTTACTGATCGAGACATCCAATATATCAACCCCGGAGGAGGAGCTAACAGCTAAATCAAAGATCTCTCTAATTTTCGAGTCAGCTGAAAGCAGGGTATCAATCGAACGCAGTCTTTGTTTTAAAGCTACGACCTTGGCTTCTTTTCCTTTTAAGCTCGTCACTTTACCTTCGGCAAAAACTAAATTCTCATTTATATTTTTAAATTTTTCCGACTGGGTAAACCTTAAAGCTAGTGAGGCTGAAGCTAAAAATAATAAAATTACGAGCATTGAGATACTTAATTTATTTAAAAGAGTCAACTTTAAGCTCTTTTTTCTTTCAATTAATATCTCAGCTGGAAGTAAATTTACTTTTATCCTATTCATTATTCATTCCGAAGCGCTAAACCCACAGCTACTGTATAACTAGGAGCTTCACTGGCAAGTTTAGTAACCAAACTTGGATCTTTTTCAATCCCATCCCAAGGATCTGCCTCTTGAACCTCCAAACCAATACTGTTGGCAAAGTAACCAACTAAGCCCGGTAACTTGGCACCACTACCTGCCAAGACCACTCTTTTGATCGGATTATCAGAATTCTTAGCTTGAAAGGCTTGGATTACCCGGCTTGATTCCGAGATCAACACATCCACTAAAGGCTTAATCGCTTGATAGATTTTCCCTTCCAGCTGGTCTTCTATCAACCCATAAACTTTTTTATATTCCTCAGCTTGTAAAATTTCAAAGTTAAGATACTGGGCGATTGCCCGAGTTAAGGCAATTCCACCTGTGGCGATCGACCTGGTTATTAAAATTACCCCTTTTGATATAACGGCAAAATCGGTAGAACTCGCTCCCATTTGGATAACCATGGTGGTTGGTACCAACTCATTACTACCTACTAAGGCCCGAGCGGCTGCCACGAGGTCTGTCTCCATTGCCCAAGGTTTTAGCTGGATTTTCCCTAGGGCTTTAAGATATTTATTAACTACAATTTTTGGGGAAGCCACCACAAAGACTTGAGTTTTATTAGTTTGTTTTTGACGGTCAATCACCTGCCAATAAAGATTAACTTGGTCTACAGGTAATGGCACAAACTCTTCCGCTGAGTATTTAATAGCCGAGGCAAGTTCCTCATCGGTTAAAAACGGTAAATCTGTCACAACCCTGGTGAAGATCTTAGATTCTGGTAAAGAAATCACAACAGCATCGGTTGGGGCTTTAAGGCTCGTTAAAAGCTGCTCTACCGA
The DNA here is from genome assembly GCA_030646805.1 of Candidatus Daviesbacteria bacterium. Taxonomy (GTDB): domain Bacteria; phylum Patescibacteriota; class Microgenomatia; order Daviesbacterales; family UBA10151; genus JAUSKZ01. The sequence continues at coordinate 13,408 of JAUSKZ010000009.1, read as the reverse complement.
AGTTCCAACGGCCTCCAAATCTATATCTCCATCAGAGGCAAGTCCAGGTTGTGGCGACGCCACCGATCCAAGTGAAACCAGTTTCGGTAATTTCCCGGTATGGGAAAGCACAACACATTTTATAGAATGAGCACCTAAATCCAGTCCAGTAACAATATTGGCAGCCATATTTTAGAGAAATCCCTCTTATTTTATACTAACATATCCACAATCTTAAAAAGAACCATTGTAGTCTTTTTTAAGCTCTCCGGCTGAGAATAGGGCATAATCAAACATCTGTGGCATGATACTTTCTTGACGGAATAACTGGAGGGTCCGGATAGAGTTTCCGGAGGTGCCCGTTGAGGTATAAACGTTGGCTTGATAGGGCAAAGAACACCTATTACCACAATCACCGTTAGGTTTTAAAGCGATTGGGTGATTGTAGTCTGTGTATAACAGCTTGACCCTAGCCAAGACTGGCTGATTGGGTTGAACAGTTACAGGTAAGGTACGACTGCGTTTGCAATAAAACTTTCTGTTCTCCCCTGTGCTGGTCTTGATCACATCTGTGCTGCTAAGAGGTGTGCATCGTAGAAAATCGGCGTTGCTCCGTGTGGTGTCACTCCCGGTATATGAATCAAAGAAGTAACGCTGGCTTTTAAATTGCCTATCTGATAAGTAGATAACATTAACCTCGACTGCCGGTAAATTTAGCGAATTTGCACCACTATAATCCTTAGTGGAATCACCAAAGTATAAATCGATCGTGCTGCCTCGGTAACAATCCGGTCCAGAATTATTTTGACAGCTAACATTCCCGCCGCTGAAAGTTTCATTCGGTTTAACAAACCAAAATTGGGCAAATGAGCCTTTGCTAATCGGGGGATGCTCCAAGGCTTCGTTAAGATCTGGTAACCGGCCGTTTACACGAACATTGGCTTCCGAACGGTTTTGCAATTCAGTTTCAAGAACCGTAACCGCACCTGAAGAATTTTGATCAAAGGAAGTAAATTGCCCTAAAGCCCGCTCTATCCCGGCTTCAGCTGCCGAAAAGGCCCGGGAAGAATCCTCACTTTTACTGGCACTCCCAATCTCGTTTAAGGTACGTCCCACAATTGATAGTCCAATGGACAAAGCCACAATTACAATCAAGAGGAGTATGACTATTACCTGGCCCTTTTGCCTCATCACAGTTTCCCTCCCCGTAGTTGGGCAGCCGTTCCGAAATAAACTCCACCCTGCTCAGTACGAACATCTTGTCCCCCCTGACCAACACTTACCCCCGGGATTACTTTAAATTTAACCTCCATAGTATCCGGGTAACCTGCTTTTTGGGACCGGAAAAAGATCTTCGTTTGATTCTCGATGGGTATAACCGAGACACCGTTTAATGGGTCAATGTTTGTTAAATAAACTTTATCTGATTCAATTTGGGCTTCTTGACAAGACAGCGAATAATCCTCATTTAGCGTCCCACCAACTTTAGCCAGTCCTACCCACTCATCAAGAGCAATATAGCCATTTTTAGGCTGAGAACCGTTATCTTGTGGATAATAACGGATCCGAGTATAGGTGTCGGTAGTGAATAAAACAATTGTGTTGTGAATTGTATTGCTCTCGCAAACAACTTTTTCGGCCTGACGGACTCGACTCACCAGTTGATTTAAAACAACTTCACCGTTTTGTTTAACCTCTCCCACAATCCTAACCTTATTATCATTCCGGAGAGTTTGTACTAAAAAATCTGATAAAACCAACCCCAAACCCCCAACTACGGTAATTACTACTAATAATTCAATAAGGGTGAAACCCCTTACAGCTTGAGCAAAGCGAATGCTGATAAGGGTGAAGCCTGAAGGATTTTTAAAATATTTCATTTATTGGTTAAAATTGTTCTTAAGTTTGATTCATGTAAACCTGAAGCATCTTCCCAGGAAACCGAAACGGTTATTAACTTTTCTTTGAGATATTCATTATTTAAACTCTTATCGGTGATAAATATCTTTCTTTTAAAACCGCTCGATGAGTCCGAATTACAATCTGCTTGTGCGTTTGATTCGGAGATACACTCCTCAATTTGACCCCCCGAAGATGGTTCTTCTAAATAATATATAGTCTGCTCCAACAGATCAGACCTTGACTTTAGAGCAAGGTAACACCCTCGGCCTTGACCCACAACACCAGAGGTTGTGGTGCAAACGCCTTGATTTTGGGCACAAACAATATTTTCAAAGTGTAATCGGTAACTATAAAGTTGGGAGAATTTTATATTCTCACAGCCTGAAACCCGCAGAACGACTGTACCATTACGATCTCTGATAGATTTTATTTTATCGATTGTTTCTTGGGCGTACTTCGTGGCTTTAACTTGGTTTTGAGCAAAACGGTTATTGTTTAATCCGGTTATGGTGATAAGAAGCAGCGCCCCTAAGACCACCCCAACTGCCGAAAGAGCAATTACCACTTCCAATAAACTTTGACCTGACTCGGCAGAAACCTTCACATATCTACTATATCCCAAAATTCCGCTTGGATCAATTTGTTGGTGTACTGGTGGGAACAGGGGGAAGACAAGAAGAGTTTAATATTTCAATTGAGCCGCCTTTATTAATCACGACACACCTCTCAGAGCTGGCTTTTACCGATTTTAAGTTAATAGTCACTTTGGAAGCATTTCTCTCGCAACCAGCCTCAGATAAATTAAAATTTACCTTGGCTGAGATATTTTCAAAGCTCAATTTATTGGTAGGTATCTCACAAGAATTATCTAAGATTGAATTAATTTCTACCGACTCATTTTGAATTTGGTAAGTTTTGCTCGGTTGTGACAGCCCCCCTGCTTGACACTCCGGGGCAACTGTATAGGAAGTCTTATTGTTATCAAAAGTTAGGTTCCAGTTTTTGGATGGCAAGTTGTTATCACACTTTATCCCATTAACCGCGTTGAGTTGAGCTGACCTTAGCGCAGATTGAAGCTTCGTAGTTTCATCGTTTAACTCTTGGGCGTGTCTGAATTGGCCAAACTTAGGGACTATTAAACCAGTTAAGGTCACTGTTATTGAGATAACGACCATTAGCTCAACCAGCGAAAATCCCTGCCTGCTCGCCTCGCTATAGCTTCGGCGAAGCGGGTCGGCAGGTCGAAGATCCTGGAAGGGTAGGCCCTGAGTTCGAGTCATATTGAAGCGACCCCAATCTTACTGAGGTATTCGTTATCGCACTCAGTAACTGTTGGGAACGATTTATCACTCTCTTTACTTGCACAAAGGACATAGCCGGTGCAGATAATACTAGAGGTATCGGGAATACAAGTACTTGGAGAAGGGATATATCTATAATTTAACACCTCACAATTAACATCTTCCGGCAGAGGATCCAGATTCTTGTTAATGGTATTTGCAGGTATGGTGTCCTTACAAGGAAACTCTAATAATTTTGGGTAAGAGCGGTTTTGGTGCCGGTATAACTCCAAGCCATTTTTGACATTATTTAAGTCATTTAGCCGGCGGTTATCCCGGCTGGATTTTGTCACCGATCCAAAGTAGGTATAAGTTAAAGCACCAATTACCGAAAGAATAGCCACAACTACCAGGAGTTCCACAAGAGTGAAGCCGCAGGCTTCGCGCTTCGCACTAAAGCCTTTTTTAGCTATCATGTAACCAGCATATCACGAATTAATTTGGGACAACAGCGAAGTTATAATTATTTCTTGCTGGGCAGCCGGATAAGGGGTTCAACTCACTGGGAGTACCCTCAAGCTTGGCATATAAACAATACTTAATACAAAGACTAGAGGGAGTATTATTACAAACTAATCCGGTCCTATTAAAGGACTCATAAGTGTACTTCGGGTACACACCTGAAGAGGCCTTGGGATCGGTGGGAATCTTATTTAAATACTTCCTGGCGCTCAACGTAGATCCTACTAATGATGATCCTTCATCAGTATTAACTGTAATTGGGAACCTGCCCTCATCTGCATAATATTGTTGGAGAGCACTCTGGATAACTTTTAAATCTGAGATTCTTTTGGTATCCCGGCTTTTAACTAAAAATGAATCATATACCGGCACAGCTGCCCCTATCAGTAAACCAATAATCGATAAAACTACCAAAAGTTCAATAAGGGTGAAGCCACGTTCATGTAAACTGAAAGTGGTGAATCCATGTTTAAAATTAGGCATTAATATACTTTAACAAATTACGGAAATTATTGCTCGAAACAGTACAATCTATATTCAGTGTCGCATGAAGCCTCACCAAAGGGAAGTTGTGTCCATTGAGAGGCATAGCTATCACTAATCCCACTAAAGGTTTCATTATGAGTAACCCCATTAACACCAGTATAGTAATTGGCACTTGAAGTCCAATTGTCGCAGTTCTTATTTGCTTGCCTCTCTATAATATAGCCACCTGACGTTGTATTTGTCCAGGCGTTATGGCGTACTGGTGAAAAACCCCATTGATCCATATTTATATAATTTGCTATTGTTCCGTCTGTTAAATCGTTCCAACTGCTGGCAATAGGTGTACCGTCTATTAATCTATACTGATTAGTTCGAGTAAAGCGGGCAACAGCGTGGGTTGTTCCGTCGCTTAACCAGGCTTTCCAGGTTCCTCTCAAAAGAGTCATCTGAGCTCTTGCTTGACACTTAAGATCGGCACCGTCAAGGCCGCCAAGATCTCCATTATATAGTAGGCTTGTGATAAATACTCGCTTTATAGGAAGAGGAGTTGAAGTAGTGGTAGGGGCTGTAGTTGATGTAGGTGTGGGAATAGCTGTTGGACCAGGGGGTGAAGTGGGTGTTAGAGTTGGGGGAACTGGTGTAGGTGTTGGGGAGGGGACAGCTCCTTGGTTTGAGGATTTACAATACTTTGATCCATCTGAGAGATCAGCACAGACTTTAAAAGCGCTTATTCTCTTCTCTGTTGTGACTGAATGGTCGGGGCCGTATGTATACTCATAGGAAACTCCCGGGGATTGTTCCGGGATCATACCGTTACCAAAGTCGGAAACCCGAAGCGCTCTATACCTTTGGGTGAACTCATCAAAACTTGTTTCATAAGCCTTGGCGATAGCGTCAAGATCAGCTTTTTTAGCAGTATCCCGGGAATTTTTTTGAGCCCCACCAAATTGGGTAACCCCTATCCCTCCCAAAACTCCAATAATAGTTATGACGACCAATAGCTCCATCAAGGTGAAACCGCGGATTTTGATCATCGTCATTGAGAGCTGGCCCGGCAATACCAGCCAATTGTGGCATCTTCCATTTTGGCACAAACCCGCCAGTAAAGAGTACTGGCAGTAATTGTCAGAGATTGGTTATTATTGATTGGTGTATATTCGAGCTGTACGCTTGAATCTACATCTGGACAGTAAGCGGTGTCCCAAGTTGCACTGGAATAAACCTTTGGTACTGGCACGGTAGGATCTAACCTAACGCAATAGGGATAAGTAGTAGTCCCTTTTGGAATATTCCCTTCAGCGAAATCACCACCTGTTAAACTATTGTAATAACTAGAGCTCCCTTTTTTAATCTCTAAGGCCTTAGCTATCGACTCTATATCTCCTCGTCTTCTACCATCCCGAGCAGTCGTTTGAGCACCGGAAAAAACAGTCACCCCAATGGTTCCTAAAATGGCGATAATAGAAATCACAACTAGGAGTTCAATCAGAGTAAATCCAAAGGATTTACTTCTGACAGCATGAGTGAAACGATTGCTGATCAAGGTGAAACCTTTTTTAGAATTACTAGACAGAGAAGAAGTCATCTAAGTTTATCATTAAAAAATCCTATTTATTCAAAGATTTATCACAATACCAGTCTCCTGTACCACTTGATCTTGCAAGTCTTGCACATAGCTTCCAGGAAGTCACCGTACCATCCTGTAAGTCTACGTCTGCGGCTGCAACACTTCCCACGGCTCCTTTAGCCACAACTACCGATTGAATACTAAAATAAGTAGCAAGAGGAACCGTCGGACATGCATTAGTTACTGCCCAAGCAGTAGCATCCGCAGGATAAGATCCAGCTTTTGTTGACACAGCAATACAATAATCCCAAACAAGGTTTGGATCATCAGGTAGCGCTTTGGGGAAGTCACTAGTAAACGTAGTTTTATCATAAAAATACTTTCCAGTCTCGTAATTTTTAGCAGCCTCAATTGATTTAGCTATTGATTGAATCTCGGCCCTTCTTTTGCCATCCTTAGCACTGTCTTGAGCTCCGGAGTAAACAGAAATACCAATTGTACCGAGGATTGCAATAATGGTAATAACGACTAAAAGCTCAACAAGTGAGAATCCCTGGGTTTGGTTTATAAATTTTGGCAGTAGTCTTTTCATTGGGCAGAGCAGAAATATTTATCTCTTAATTTAAGATTGTCACAACCGGTTTTTCTTGTCAATACCCAACCTAATCTTACACACACGAAATCTAAAATATTAAAGAAAACAAAATTTCAAATGTTAAAATTAAAGCTCTAATCGTCACTATTGTTGGTTTGTCATTCTGGCTTGTCCAGAATCTGATTCTGGTGTCCTCCACGCTTCGCTCAGAGTCCCCAGAATGACACCTAATAGGCTCATAAATTTCATATTTCAGACTTCGTAAAAGTATCAAAAATGAAATTTCGTGTTACACCTTAAAACTATTTAAATATAAAGCTAAAATCTGCTCACCCCAAAGAAGGGCCAGATAGGCTCCAATACTTAAAAAAGGACCAAAGGGGATCGTTTGACCAAACTTTTTCCGGCCAAAAATAATTAACAGAATGGAAAAAACAGCTCCAATTAAAAACGCCAAAAATACTCCGGTAAAAACTTTTGGAAAGCCTAAGAAAAGTCCCAGCAAAAAAACATATTTTACATCCCCACCACCCATCCCTTTTCCCCGGGTAATAATAATTAATAATAGAAAAAACGAAGCAAGCCCTAAGCCAGATATAAAAGACCAAAGTAGGGGATTTAAGTCTCCTAAGCTAAGTGCGATTGTAACAAGAAACGCCAACGAGATAATAATTGCCGGATAGGTAATCCTATCGTGGATTAAGCCAGTTTTATAATCTACCCAAAAAACAATCGAGAGGATAGAGATTATAAATATTCCAAACAAAAGTTCTATTAAACTAGTAGCCTTTGTAAAATAAAAAAACATCCCGAGCAGTAACCCTAAAGTTAGTTCAAAAACTAAATTACTTTTGGGGATCTCTTTCTGACAATACCGACACTTGCCTCGTAAAGTAAGATATGAAAATAGTGGAATAAGATCATACCAAGCCAAAGTTTTTTTACAACTAAAACAATAGGACCGTCCTCCAAGGGATATCTCACCAATAACTCTATCGGCTGTGGCTTTTACAAAGCTGCCTAAAAATATCCCGATGATAAAACCTAAAGGGAAATTTATCATTTAATACTGGTGGTTAATTGGTAAATTGGCAAAATTATGGAGATAACGAGGAAAGCTACCCCAAGCCCTAAAACCACAATCACAATCGGTTCTATTAAAGTAGTCACATTTTTTAAAGACTCATCCGTCTCAGATTGAAAATAATCAGCGATCTTAAACATAACTTCATCTAATTTTCCAGTTTCCTCACCGGTTTTGGCCATCTGTCCAACTATCTTTGGGAAATAATCTAAGGCTAAAATTTGTTCTGAAAACGACAGACCTCTTTCGACTCCCCGATAGATAGTATCAAAGCCGTTTCTATAAACTGAGTTTCCTGAGATCTCACCAACAATTTTTATTGTAGCTAAAATAGACAGCCCAGAGGATATAAGCAAGGCAAAAGTCCGGGTAAAGTTAGATAAAATTACCAAAGTTGTAATCCTACCTATGATCGGTAACTTTAAAATTAAGCTATCGATATTAAATTTACCGCTCGGGGTTGCGATATACTTTTTAAACGAGATCACCGCCACAATAATAATGAGGAGTACCAGCCACCAATAGTTTAAGGCAAAGTCGGTAAAGGCGATCAAAATTTTGGTGGGTAAAGGTAACTCCTCACCTGAGTCTTTATAAAGGCTTAACATTTTAGGCATCACAAAAAAGACCATAATCGTCATCACCGCAGCCATCATCCCAACCACCACAATAGGGTAGATCATCGCCCCCCGGACCTTACTTTTAAAAGCCCGTTCTTTTTCCATATTTTCAGCCAACTCCAGTAAAATCGTATCCAATTTTCCCGAAGCTTGGCCAGCCCGAACTAGCTTGCTGTAAATGCTTGGGAAGACATCTGGATATTTTTCTAAACTGGAAGCAAAATCAATCCCGCCTTTAACATCGTTTGAAACTTTCTCCAAGACACTTTTAAAATAGGGGTTGGTTTGTTGATCTTTTAAAATATCTAAAGAGTCGGTTAAAACTAAACCGGATTGGATCATGGTGGCAAATTGGCGGGTCATCACCACCACATCAGAAAATGCCACCCGGTTAAAAAGCTTCTCCCATGGAGTTTGGTTTCCGGGATTTTTTTCCTTAAGAGATAAGACTACTAATTTTTTCTTTCTTAGTAAGTTTGAGGCTTGAGATTCATTAGCTGATTCAATCTCACCTTTGTGATATTTCCCCTCATAATCTTTAGTTGTGTATCTATAAATAGGCATTTAAATTAACCTTGCTAAAAAGTCAGGGTGTAAAGAAAAGGTCAATCCCATTTCTTTACTAATTTTTCCATCTGAGATCAGTTTAGCCAAAGATGTGTCCAAACTTACCATCCCAAGCTCACCGGAAGTTTGGATTAAGTTATCAATCAGGTGAGATTTACCGTCCCGGATCAAAGTTGATAAAGCTGGGGTTTTAATCAAAACTTCAACTGCCAAAGCTCTTCCTGGATTGATTGTTGGAACTAAGCGTTGAGAGATTATTGCTTCAAGCGCTGAGGAGAGTTGAGTCCTGATTTGGGATTGTTGGTGAGTAGGGAAGGCATCAATAATCCGGTCTACTGATTGGGAGGCAGAGTTTGTGTGTAGCGTCGCAAAAACTAAATGACCGGTTTCGGCCACCGTTACCGCTGCAGAAATCGTTTCAAAATCCCGCATCTCACCTACCAAGACTACGTCCGGATCTTCCCGCAAAACTGCCCTAAGCGCCCCATTCCAAGATTTAGTATCGGAAAACATCTCTCTTTGATTAATTAAAGCCTTACCCTTGGGATAAACATACTCAACTGGGTCTTCAATAGTAATTATGTGACAAGAGCGGGTTAAATTAATTTTGTTAAGAAGAGCTGCAAGAGTAGTTGTCTTTCCGTGACCGGTCGGCCCGGTTATTAAGATTAAGCCTTGTTTGAGTTCGCTTAATTTTTGGATAACTGGCGGTAACCCTAAACCTGTAAGTTCAGGAATGAGTTCAGGGATGTGTCTTAAGGCCACAGCGATATGGCCCTGTTCTTTAAAAACATTAACCCTAAATCTACTTCGTCCGGCAAATGTAAAGCTTAGATCAACTTCCAAGTTTTCATCAAAAATTTTCTTCTGAAGCGGGTTAAGAATAGTTATAGTAAAGGCCGTAATAACCTCATCAGTCACAAGCTCAGGTCCGGAAACCGGAACAAGCTCCCCATTTAAACGCAAGAGTGGTGGATATCCCGGCACTAGGTGTAAATCTGAGGCGTTCCTTTGGATAGTTAGTTGTAAGAGTTGATTAATATTCATTTAATCCTCGGCGACTCTTAGAACTTCCTCTAAAGTTGTCGCTCCTTCCAAAACTTTCATATATCCATCTTGTTTTAAAGTTATCATCCCCTCTAATCGTGCTTCATCTTCAATCTCCTGAGTTGAAGACCGAGTCAAAACCATCTTCATAATTTTTTGGGAAACTACCAAAACTTCATAGATACCTACTCGGCCCTGGTAACCGGTGTGTCCACACTCACTACAACCTGCTCCTTTAAACAATTTGGGTTGTTTATTGGCGGGAAAAAGCGGCCCCAGAGTTTTTTTAATATTTTCCATAATCTCAACTGGAGGAGTTATCTCGGTTTTACAATGGATACAAATCTTTCTTAAGATTCTTTGGCCAACAACTCCGTTAATTGAAGAAGCCAAAAGAAATGGCTCCATTCCCATATCTAACAACCTAGGCAGAGATCCTGCAGCTGAGTTGGTGTGGAGGGTTGAAAAAACCTCGTGGCCAGTTAAAGCAGCCTGGATTGCCAGCTCAGCCGTTTCGGTATCTCTAATCTCTCCCACCAACATAATGTTTGGATCTTGACGTAAGAATGACCTTAAGGCAGCCGCAAATGTTAAGCCAATTTGTGGATTAGCTTGGACCTGATTGGCGCCGGGAATTTGATACTCAACCGGATCTTCGATAGTAACTACATTTACTTTGGTGGTCGAGATCCGACTTAAGATAGAGTAGAGGGTAGTAGTTTTTCCCGACCCGGTTGGACCACAAACCAAAACAATTCCGTGAGGACGGCTAATTTGTGACTCCAGGTTTTTTAAAGCTACGCCCTGCATGCCTAATTCCTGAAGAGTAGGCGGTGAGGAAGATTTAGGTAATAACCTCATAACTACTTTCTCCCCATAAATTGTGGGAACTGTCGATACACGAAGGTCAAAGATGGCAGTTCCCGCGGTATAGGAAAACCGGCCATCTTGAGGCAACCTTTTTTCTTCAATCTTCAAAGATGACAAGATCTTAATCCGGGAAACTAGAGCTTCATGAACACCTTTCGGCAAGACTACTTTTTCATGCAAAATTCCGTCGATCCGATAGCGAACTCTGGTTTTGTCGTCCATCGGTTCAACGTGGATATCTGAAGCCTTGGTTTTAATGGCAAACTCTAAAAGTTGAGTTATAATATTGGCAACCGGAGCTTCATGGATAATCTCGGCTGCTTCCTCTTTGGCTTCTTCCGGTTTAGTAAACGAGGTGACTTCCTTTAGCGCAGAAGTTACATCGGTAGTTAAATTTTGGGAATACTCCTCGCCAATAACTTTCTCAATTTCCTCCGATAACCCCAAGTAAGGTTTAACAAACAAGCCACTCTTTTTCTCAATAAATTGGATTATTTGTAAATCCAAAGGGTCAACCATGGCTACAAATAATTTGTCGCCTTTTTTATCAAAGGGAACGAGGTGATACCGCCTAGCCACAGCCTCAGGAATATAGTTTAAAATCTCAGCCGAAATAGTCTTTCCGGCAACTGAGATAAAAGATACTCCTAAAAGTTGGGCCCGGGCCGAGGCGATTTTTAAAGGAGGAACTAACTTGTGCTCAGTCAAAAGCTGTTCACTATTTTTACCCGAGCTTGTCACCTCGCTTTTTAGTGAAGAAACCTGACTCGCTGTTAAAAGTCCTTGTCTAAGCAGTACATCTTCAATTCCAACTTGGGCAGTCTGAGCCATAACAAACTTCCCCAGAAGGGGATTGCTACCATTATCTCGAGTTTCGAGCTTTTGTGTCAATGACTGGAGCAAAGTAGTAAGATACGAAAAGTTATGATGCCAATTATTTTAGTCTCCCCAGACACTTCTTTGAGGACCCAAAAGGCTCAAGAATATCTACTTCAGAATAAACTCTCTCAAAACCACCCTGATGTTTTGTGGATCGATGATGAAAAGTTGGGAGTTGAAAAAGCCAAACAAATCAGGGAGCATCTAAGCCTTAAACCCTACCAGGGGAAAATACCCGCGGTGGTCGTGATCAACGCCCAAAATTTTACTCCGGAGGCTCAAAACTCACTTCTTAAGACTTTTGAAGAGCCTTCATCCACCGCCTTGCTAATTTTGGGTGCTGCTTCTGATTCCCAGTTACTACCAACCATCCTCTCAAGGTGTCAAATTCATAATCTCTTGGATACCAGAATTTTGCCGGAAAGTAATAAATACGAAAAAGAGTTTGAAGATTTATTAAAGAGTGATATCGCGACGAGGTTCACCTATATTGAAAAATTAACCGACAAGGAGATCTTTTTCCACTCTTTAGTAAACTTCTTCCACCTGCGGATTAAAAGTCATCCCGGCGATCCTGAGTTTTTAAAAAACTTACTCCAGGCTGAAAAATGGCTAGATGCCAATGTTAGTATCCGACCTATCTTGGAGTACCTAATGTTAAAGATGCCAAAAGAGTAATTTTCTCGGTTGAAGAGATAAAGTAAAGGTGTTAAGATAAAGCCTGCAAATCCCCATGTCAAAAAAAGATATTAATCAGTACGGTGCCAAAGAAATTCAGGTCCTTGAGGGGCTTGAGCCAGTCAGAAAACGTCCCGGAATGTATATTGGTTCCACAGACGAGCGGGGACTTTGGGTGATGATCAAAGAAATTATCGATAACTCGGTTGATGAAGCTATGGCCGGACGGTGTAGCAATATTTGGATAATGCTCCACAAGGATGACTATATTACAGTAGCCGATGATGGGTTCGGTATCCCTTGGGAGAAACACCCAAAAGTCGGTAAATCAGCTCTTGAGGTTGCCATGACAGTCTTACACGCCGGAGGAAAATTTGGCGAGGGAGCGTATAAAGTTTCCGGGGGCTTACACGGAGTTGGAGCCTCAGCCGTCAACGCTTTATCGGAATATATGAGGGTCGAAAGCCGCCGGGAGGGTAAAACCTATTATCAGGAATATACGACCGGGGCTCCTAATTTTGAAGTCAGACCAATTAAAGATTCAGATAAACCTGACAAATTTAGCTATTATTTTGACTGGGAAACTAAACACGGAGTAAGAACTTCCTTTAAAGCAGATAAAGAGATTCTCCAGGCTACCAGCCCAAAATTAGATACCGTTTTAAAACAGGTCAAAAACCGGGCCTATTTAGTGGCCGGTCTACACTTTCACCTTTATGATGAGCGGGAGGAAGTAGATGGCACCCCACCAGGAAAAGAACAACACTACTATTTTGATTCTGGAATTGTGGCTTTAATTCGACACATCAACCGTAATAAAGGACCGCTCCACGATCCAATATATATCCATAAATCTTTGGAGGAAGTTGATGTTGAGGTAGCCATTCAGTATTCAAACTCCTATAACCCAACTGTTGAATCATACGCCAATGTCCAATCTACTTCTGATGGGGGAACCCACTTAACCGGATTTAAAACAGCACTAACCCGAGCTGTAAACGATTACGCCAGGAAACAGGGGTATATAAAAGAGAAAGAAGACAATTTAATTGGTGACGATACCCTGGAAGGTATTACAGCGGTAGTCGCCATTAAAATGGACTCGGAAAAATTGCAGTTTGAATCTCAAACTAAAGATAAACTTGGTAATGCTGAGGTTTCACCAATTGTTTCCCAAGTTACTAAAGAAGGTTTAGATACTTTTTTTGAAGAACACCCATCTGAGGCTAGAAAAATCATGGAAAAGGTGATTATCGCCTCGCGGGCCAGGATGGCTGCCAGGGCTGCCAAAGATGCGGTACTTCGAAAATCAGCTTTTGAGGGCGGAGCGCT
>JAUSKZ010000007.1 GCA_030646805.1 Candidatus Daviesbacteria bacterium | reverse complement strand
AAATACTTTACCGCTCTAAATTTATTCCTTTTGGGATTTTTTATAAGTTTACTTATCTCCCCTGCGCCTGTCATAGCCGCAGCCTCCTTAAGTGGTACTACCGCTACAACCGATATCTTTTTGGGAGGCAACTCTTCAATTATTGGGGCTAGGTGGGAAAATATTGTCCCTGAGGCAGAACCAAACGATACCATCTTTTTTAAAGTAGCTGTTTATAACGATGGGGATACTCCAGCCGACAACACTAAAGTTAAAGTTGATTTTTCAACAACTCCGGGAAATCAAACCGCCAACATCCATCTTACCGCGGGTGGGGTTACTGAAGTTACCGATACGGTGACCGTTCCGGTATCCGGTAATTTAAACCTCTCTCATACCCCCGGCCGGGCAGTAATTATTGCCAATAGTGGAATTACCAGGCTGACCTCAGCTAACGATAATCTAACTACCGAAGGGATTAATATTGGCACATCTTTACCCGGTAGAGAGAATCGGATTGATGTCATCTTTACCGCCAGACTCATCGAGGTTTTAACTTCAACCGTTACTCCAAGTCCCACCGATACTGAGACTGAGCTTCCAACCACTACTCCAGCTAATACACCTATTCCCACTCCAACTCCTATAGCCTATGGATATGCCGTAGCTGAAAGCCAGCTCAGCTTAGATAGTATTACCACTGCTCAAACAGGAACTATCGCCGCTCCTCTAACTTTCCCTGTTACCATTCCCCATACTTTTACAAACAGTGAACCAGGTATAAAGACTCTCTTTGTCAAATTCTTTTATGCTAACGGGACTACCCAAACCTCTCAACAATCTCTAATCTACTCTCCTCCTCCTACAGTAACTCCAACACCTACTACCACAACCCCCCTTAACCTACTCCAAAATCCAGGATTTGAAGAATCATTGACAGATAATTGGAGGTGCATAAATCGGTCAAGCTTTGATACTGATCTCGGCTGCCAGCAAGCGGCTGGAAGATCGGGAAATTATGCTGGAGGAACTAATGCAGCATGGATGATTCAAGAAATAAATTTAACACCAGGCAGCCTATATTGTTTCTCAGGATATATTAGATTGGAAACGTCCCAGGCTCAAAATATTAACTTTGGAGTAGTCTATAGAGATAGTAGTGGTGCAATAATATACATTCCAGGCACTATCAGCTCTATATCAGATGCCAGTTTCAATAATAATTGGGTGGGGTTTAGGATAGGTCTACCTATCCCTCAAGAATTTACCCAAGTACCCAAAGCCCTGTCTTTAGAAAATAATAGACAAGCTTCCTTTTATATAGACGATACTTCCTTAACTGAAGGCGCCTGCCAATAGAATTTCTGTTGACAATTATCTATTTCCGTTATAACATTGTTAGTACATAAACAAAAGAGGTGAATTATGCCTGTACAAACAGTTTTTAGAGCCGGAAATAGCAACGTTGTCACCATCCCCAAATCTATTGGTGATAAATATGGTATCCAAAACGGATCAAAGGTAGTTTTAGAAGAAGCCCCTGGGTTACAAGGAGTCATTATTAAAAAATACGCCAAACCATCTAAGAAAAATGCCGATTCAGCTTTGGATCCTGAATTCAAGAGATGGCTAAAAATTGCTCTTCGGGAAGATGGGGATATCTTAGATGAGCTGGCAAACCGTTGACATTCTCGAGGTTATCGAAATCCACCAGGCTATCATTCAGCGAGCCAAAACAAAGGGATCTGTTCGTGATTTTTCTCTACTCCACTCAGCAGTTGAACGCCCTAATGCTAGTTTCCAGGGACAAGATCTTTATCCAACCATCTTTCTTAAAGCTTCAGCCCTCTTGCAATCACTCTGTTTAAACCATCCTTTTACGGACGGGAATAAAAGGACCGCTTGGATGGCCACAAAAAGATTCTTAGCTATTAATGGCTACCATCTTAAAGCAGATAGAAAAGCTGCAGCAGATTTTATGGTTTGGGTAGATAACGGTAAACCAGAGCTCAGTAAAATCTCCTCTTGGTTACGCCGATATTCAAAGGCCTTTGAATCAAGTAACGGATGATTGACATTGTGTAGTAAGTACACTAATATAGTCAGTATATGTCACAAATTAGATTAAACAGAACAACTGAACTAGAAGAAGTCTTAGCTTTCCTACGAAATAAGTACCACCTCTTATCTGAAGCTGAGATTATAAAAGTAGCTTTGGCAGAGAAATATTCAAAAGAGGTAAGCGCTCCACTCGTAGATGAAAAAACAGAAAAATTGATTGCCCAGGGAATAAAAGATTTTAAAAGTGGACTATTTACTGCAGTCAAAACTGACAAAGAACTGGATACGTATCTAAAAAACCTTTAAAATATGTACGTACTCCATTTCGCAAGCTCCTTTGGTTCTACCTACAAACAACTAATTAAAAATAACCAGGATTTCGAAAAACGCGCAGAAAGAGTATTTAGGTTACTGAAAAATGATCCTTTCTATCCTTCACTGAGAAGTCATAAAGTAAATACCCGACATTTCGGAGAAAAATGGAGCAGTTGGATAACCGGTGATCTACGAATTATCTGGGATTTTGACGAGACAAGAAAGCTTATTATTCTTATATATGCCATCACAAAACATTCGGGATCTCACAAGGAATATAAATGAATCGTTATTCATCCATAGGATTGACTTTTTTAGTCTCAGAGCTTAAAATAACTCAGCTTAAGAAAGTAAGTCATCCTTCCTTAACGAAGTGATATAAATCTTACCGAGGCGCTATTTTTATGGCTAAAACTAGAATCCAAAAAGAAGAACAGGTTAAAGATATCAGCGAAAAACTGAGCCGGTCCCGCTCGGTAATTTTTGCAGATTACCAGGGAATGAATATGAGCCAACTTGGGGTTTTAAGAAAATCTTTAAAAGATCAAGGGGCCCAATTCATTATCACCAAAAATACCATGCTGAATATCGCTTTAAAGCAAACTGCCTATCCTACTCTTCCCGATGATGTAATGTCCGGTCCAATCGCCACTCTTTTTGCCTACGAAGATGAGGTCTCACCAATCAAGGCCCTGGTTAAAGCTTTGAAGGAAGCCAACTTAGGCCGAATTAAAGCTGGTTATTTAGGCCAGGAATTATTGGACTCATCTACGATCAATAAACTAGCCTCTCTGCCTTCTAAGGCTGAACTACAGGGCCAGGTAGTAGGAACCTTGGCTGCTCCCCTTTTGGGCATGGTTAATGTTTTACAAGCTAACTTACGAAATCTGGTATATGCATTAGATGCAGTCAGAAAACAGAAAGGTGGTGACACACAATAATTATGGCAGACGATACAAACACACAACCAGAAGAAGTAAAAGAAGAAAGTACGCCACAAGTTGAGGAACAAACTCAACCAGAAGAAACTCAAGAAGAAGTGGTTCAGCCAATTCAAGAGGAAGTAAAACCTGAGGAAGCTCAAAGCCCAAAGCTCAAAGCCCAAAGCACGGAGCAAAAAGAGTCTAAATCAGTGTCTAAAAGTTTATCAGCAATAATCGAATCAATCGAAAAACTAACAGTTTTAGATCTAGCTGATTTAGTTCATGCTTTAGAGGATAAGTTTGGAGTTTCTGCTTCCGCCCCAATGGCGATGGCGGCTGCAGGTGCCCCATCCGCTGGAGGAGAAGCCGCTCCAGAACAAACTACATTTAATGTAGTACTTACGAGTGCCGGCGCTAATAAAATTGCCGCTATTAAAGCAGTCAGAGAAATAGTTCCTACTTTAGGCTTAAAAGAAGCTAAAGACTTAGTGGAAGCTGCTCCAAAACCAGTTTTAGAGGGTGTTAATAAGGCCACTGCAGAAGAGGCTAAGAATAAATTAACAGCGGCTGGAGCCACCGCAGAACTTAAGTAACTTGCATTTCAATGGCCTTGCGACAGCAAGCTGACGGGGTGTCTGTCATTCCCGCGAAGGCGGGAATCCAGTGGATCCCGTATCAAGTACGGGATGACAACGACGCAAGCGTCGGGGAATTAAACCCTAATGAAGATTAAAGTTTAAGCGAGACGAAAAATCCCCCTAGTGAGGTGTACTCGGAGAGACCTAATGTCTCTCCTCCTCAAAAGGGGGATTTTTGGTGTTTGCGAGGTAGAATAGTTAAACAGTCTATTGACGTTATTTGTATTCCTATGATATATAAATAGATGTTATGGCAGGTCAGGATTTAGTTTGACTCGGTAAATCCTGTCGTATAGAAAAAGACAATGAAACTATAATATGGCTAACGAAAAAATATCACTTGATAACCTCCCCGACCTATTAACTGTTAAAGAAGTAGCTGAAGTCTTAAGGGTTTCTACTCTAACTATTAAAAGATGGGGTAAAAGAGGCAAACTCCCAGCGATAAGAATCAATTCCAGAGGAGATAGGCGGTATAAGAAGGAAGCAGTCCTTTGGTTACTGGGCATCACCCAAAAATCCAACCCCTAAAAGTCTGTTTACTTGACCTTCTTGCGAATCCTTCGTCTCGTTACAAAGATCGTTGCTTTGTAACTACTACGGATTCTTAAAAAAGAGGCGGTCTTATGGCTGTTAGGAATAACTCAAAAGACTAATCCTTAAGTTTCTCTGCTATTTAACTTTTCTTGACTCTTTCTTGCGACAGTAAACTGTCTTAAGAAGGAAGCCGTGCTCTGGCTTCTTGGTATTACCCAAAAAACTAACCCTTAATTTTCCGTTGTAAAAACTACCTTCCTATGTTAAGTTATCAATATGTTAACTAAAGATGATTTAAAGGCCATTGAAAAACTCCTTGAAAGTAGGATTAATAAGGTTGAAGAAAATTTAGAATCCAGAATTGAGGAACAAAGTTTAGAAATTCAAAAAGAAATTACCCTTCTAAAGGCTGAAATGAAGAGAGAGTTCAGGAGAGTGCATGCAGACCAAAATCTAATCATCAAGCATTTCAATGAAGAATTTTTAGACCTCCAAGAAAGAGTCGAAAAGATAGAACAGAAAACCCATATATCTATTTAGCAGTTACTCCTAGCCTACTGCCAGTGTGGCTAGATTAGGTTTTTGTAAAAACTAAAAGCCCACTTTTTTAAAAACGATCGTCCATATAAATCTTAGAAGGTTTACTTGTCTTTTTAATCTCCAAGGTTGAATAAGTAGTCTAAATAACCACTCTAATCCTAAATTCCGGAGTAGACTAGGAGCTCTTATAACATCACCTGAGAAATAATCAAGGGCTCCCCCCACTCCTATGGAGACTTTGGCTGGTATCTTCTCTAAGTTTTTGGCAATCCACTTCTCTTGTTTGATCTGACCAAAGGCCACAAACAAGATATCAGTCTCCGGTAACTTCGAAATGGCTCGAGATTGACCACCAACTTCCTCTCCCTTATTATCAACCAAAGGCCCAGATTCTGCAAAGGAAACTTTTAAGCCAGGATACTTTTCGACTAAGCGCTTAGAAGCCTTGTCTGCTACTCCATTTTTACCTCCCAAAAAGCCTACTCTGACACCCCTTTTAGCAGCATAGACGCACAAAGCTTCAACTAAATCGGTGCCAGTTGTCACCGGGATTCGATTTTTAAATATGATTGGCGGGGCCAAAACAAAGGGCGTAAATAAGATCCGTTTCAAAAGACTCTTTTCTTCTAAGGACTCCTCGGCCCAACTAAACCTTGAACTATCCGGAATCGCCAAATCAGCTTTATTTAAGACCTTTTTAAACTCACTATCGCCTAACGAGGCTATTAAAAACTCAACGTTCGGGGTAACTACATAATAATTTCGGCCTTTTTTTAACCATCCCCCAATAATATTAACCGCGCTGTCTAAGCTAACCATGTCTATCCTTACACCAAACATATCAATTGACCGAAAATCTTTATCCATCCTACCAGTGTAACACCATCCTTTTAACAGTTCATCTCTTGATATACAAAGCCATATTTGTAATAACTTGTGATCCACTTTTTTTTAAAGTATAGTTCTTAAGACTCACCCATATGTTTAACTTCAACTTTGGTAAACGGATTGGAATAGACCTCGGAACTGCTAATTCTTTAGTTTATGTCTCAGGCCAAGGAATAGTTTTAAATGAGCCAACGGTCGTGGCTGTATCAAGTGATGACAATAAGGTTTTAGCTGTTGGAAACGAGGCTAAAGAGATGTTGGGCCGAACTCCCGGCAATATTACTGCTTCAAGACCTTTAAGGGACGGGGTTATCGCTGATTATGTCATCACCGAAGCCATGTTGCGTTATTTTATTGATAAAGTTTGTGGCTCATCCCGATTTTTTAAACCGGAAGTGATGATCTGTGTCCCGGCCGGGGTTACCTCGGTTGAAAGACGAGCAGTTTTGGATGCCACTCTTTCGGCTGGGGCCAAAACTGCTTACTTAATTGATGAACCTCTAGCTGCCTCAATTGGAGCCAGAATTCCGATTGCAAATCCTTCCGGTAACATGATTATTGATATCGGCGGCGGCACCACCGAGGCCGCGGTTATCTGTTTAGGCGGAGTCGTTGTTCACAACTCGGTTCGGGTAGGTGGAAATAAAATTGATGAGGCGATTCAATTAGCGGTTCGAAAAAAATATGGTCTGATAATTGGAGAGAATCAATCTGAAGAAGTAAAAATTAAGATCGGCTCAGCCATGATCGTTAAAGAGGCGGACAATAAACAGCTCCAAGTTAGGGGCCGGGATGCTGTTTCTGGATTACCTAAGACAATTACTCTTACTACCCTTGAGGTTCACCAGATGATTGAACCAGTTGTCCAAAAGATTGTTTCAGCCGCCAAAGGAGTGCTGGAACAAACTCCACCGGAGCTCGCTTCCGATATTATAGATAAAGGGATTGTTTTATCGGGAGGCACTTCACTCTTACTAAATTTAGATAGATTTATGACCGAGCAGACAGGAGTGCCGTGTCATATCGCTGAAAATCCCCTACTTTGCGTGGCTTTGGGCACGGGCATGGCACTAGAGAATCTGGATCTTTATAAGCGTAGCGTCAGTAAACGCTAGCGCTTGCGAAATCTTCGCATGATATTGTTATCGTTGTTACAATATCGGCTACGATGTTCTTAAACGCAGCGTTAGCAAGAGATAGTTAAAAATGCAAAATTCAAACTTTTAACTTTTCACTTTTAACTTTTAATTAATTTATGGTCATCGGATTTGATGCCTCGAGAGCTTTTACCACAAATAGAACCGGGACTGAAAATTACTCCTACCAACTCTTAAAGCATCTCTCCAAAATCGATCAAACTAATAACTACCATATCTTTATGCGTCCTCAAAGCCCTGATAATTTACAAACTGATGAGATCTGGCCAAAAAATTTTAAATTCATAACTATCAGTAACAAACGGCTTTGGACCCAACTGGGATTGGCCTATCAAACATTTACTGATAACTTAGATGTTTTATTTGTCCCCTCTCACACTCTGCCAATATTCTCAAAACCAGGACTTAAAACTGTGGTAACTGTTCATGATTTAGGAGCGCAGTTTTTACCCAAAACTCACCAACTAAAACAAAGGCTCTACCTTAATTTTATGACTCACTATCAAATTAAACATGCCTCCCGCGTTATTGCAGTTTCTGAGGCCACAAAGCAAGATCTTACTCGCAAAACAGGGATCTCTCCGGATAAAGTATCAGTTATTTATGAAGGTTATAATCAAGATCTCTACAAACCAACTCCTAGGGAAAGGTCAGAAACAATTTTAAAAAAATACGGTCTTGATAAGGATCAATACTTCCTTTTTGTTGGCACCATCCAACCTAGAAAGAACTTGGAAAACTTAATTATGGCATTTAAAAAATATCTTGAGGAAACAACAGACAAGACTCCTAGAAAACTTATTCTAGCGGGTTCTAAGGGCTGGTTATCGACAGATCTCTATGCTCTGCCATCACTTTATCATCTCGAAGATAAAATCCAATTCTTAGGGTATGTGGCGGACGGAGACCTGCCCTCGCTTTACTCAAATGCTTCTGCCTTTTTATATCCCTCTCTCTTTGAAGGATTTGGCCTACCAATTTTGGAAGCCCAGGCTTGTGGCTGTCCGGTTCTAACCTCTAATCTATCCTCAATGAGAGAGGTAGCCTGCCTGCCGGCAGGCAAGGCCGGTAAATCAGCAATTTTAGTTGACCCCAACTCAGTCGATGACATATCAAAAGGTATATTAACTTTACAAAGTGAATCAGTTAGGCAAAAATTAATAAAACTTGGATATCAGAATATTACAAGATTTAGTTGGGAAAAATGTGCCCGAGAAACGCTAAAGGTCTTAGAGTTAGTAGTAAGCAGTAGGTAGCTAGTAGTTAGAAAATCAGCAATATTTTTCTGTCTTCCCCTAGCTACTAAATACAAACTACCAACTACTATTTAAGGTTGATTCCAAACAAGTTTGGTTTCGAGGCAGTGGGAGTATTAAAGGAGCTGACTATGGCCAAACGGGAAGAGTCCGGCCAAGGGAAAACATAACCGTTATCAAATTTTCCAGCGTAGATAACGGCTTCATTTGTTCCGTCAAATTCAGTGATCGCAATCCTCTCATCGTGAATCAAAATTAAGTGAAGTGAATCAGGCAGCCAGAAATAATATTTAGCCGGAGGTATTGGATAATTCTCCCCGGTCTCCAGATCATAAACTTTAACTTCAGTTAACTCCACATACCTCCCTGAGGCTGAAGCAGTAATTCTTTTAGTATCCATTTCCTTGATCCCAGGCTCTTTCTTCTTACCAACCAAGATCTTGGTCTCATCCGGAGACCATAGGATCAAGTCCTGACGTTTCACTCCGTTCAACGATAGGATCAAGTCCTGATGTTTCACCCCGTTCAACAATTGAATCTCAGCAGAGCTGGAGGCAATTTGCCTAATATTAATATCTTTGATCGTCAGTATCCGGGCCTCATCTTTGGATTTTTTCTCCTCTTCCCAACCTTTTAAGACTGACTCAACGTTTGGAGTAATATCACGAAGGTCCCGCAAAGATGTATTTTGATTAATTGGTAAAAGATAATTTCTCTCAAAACTGGCCCCCTCTTTATTATCTTCCTGAAGGGTCACCAAAATTTGAGTTGAATCTGGTGACCACCTAAAGTTTGCCTTGGAGAAATCTAAGGTAGTATCGCTGGTCACAATTTGATGCGGTTGGGCTCCCCGGTTAAAAGCAATTGGTTGGGAACTCATGGTCCAAACCCAAATCCCCCCTCTTTGACGGGTTGGAGATTCAGGATTGGTCGGCACTCCAAAGGCTAAATTCTCTCCATCTGAAGATAGGACTGGACTTACAACTCCATTAAAGGTTAAAGGGTATATTGTGGGGATAGCCGGAAAAAGGGTTGCTTTAACCTCTGAGACCAATCCTTCACTAACCTCTATTGATTTTTCCCAAGGAATAAACCCCTCTTTGGTAATTTTAACGGTATAAACTTTAGGCTTTAGTTGAGAGATGGTAGTGTTTGTAGCAGTAGTCAGGTGTCCATCAATAAAGACCGAGCCTCCATCCGGTATTGAAGTGACTGAGATAATGCCTGTTCCAACTACCCGGCCCTCAGAAGGAGAAAAAGTGTAACCTTTGACAGCTAAAACTGCTACCGCAACTCCAATTCCAATCAAGACGACCATGATTGCTGTCAAGATAAAACGCTTATTCATATTATCAGTATATATTAAATCAACAGGTCTATGCTGCACAAGCTTAGAAGGACTGATTCCTTCCTTACGTGCTCGCCAGCTTGGCTCGCACAATTAACCGATTAAGTAAGGTGCCGGGTGGGTCACAAGTTTGTAGAGTTAAGATTGAATCATCATAGACATTGGTTAGATATTTAGTGTCGTTTGGATCAACCACCCCTTTATCAAAGACTATATAATCAAAGCGCCTACCCCCGTAGAAAAGGATAATCCTATCGCCGGCTTCCAGTTTGCTCAGAAGGTAAAAGATGGCGTTGTATCTTACAATATTCCAAGGTGCATCAGTTGAGTGGGAGAAAAGATAAATATTACCTTTTTGACCAGGATAGGCAGTACCTTTAGCATGAGCCACACCCAGAGCTAAAGCCTCGGAGTATGATTTCTCGTTACCCGGATCCACATCTGCCACCACCCGAGCGTTGGCGTTAATCTTTTCAATCACTACCCCAAAATCTGTTGAGATAGGCGTTAAAATTTCAGCTCCGCCAAAAGACAGAGCACCAAATCCCGAGGTAGCACTCTTTGGTAAATTAGGTGAGGCCACTGGAACCTCAACATTTCCCGAGGTAACAACAGTAGGTAAGACATACTCTCTTCCAATAAACTGATCAAATTGATACCTCGCCTCCTCAGAGATAACCGGTTCAATGCTTAAAACGGTCGCCAAAAATCCTACTTGAATTAAAAAGTAGGCAAAAAACCGCAGTAAAAATACTTTTCTAAAATTTTTTGATCCTAACATAAGTACCCTTGGCGGGAGTCGAACCCACAATCTTTCCCTTAGGACGGGACTGCTCATCCATTGAGCTACAAGGGCATCTCACTCAAATTCGATGTAACTTTATGAATTTTAGCAAAGTTCGAAGATATAATACAGCAAACAGAAGAGTTACTTCGGAAACCACAAAGTAATTTCGGATTCTGCTTCCTCAGGGGTACCAGAGGCATGAACTAAGTTTTGGACTGATCTTCCCTCTTTATCTGCCGCTTCAAAAGAATCTTCTCCCAAATCTCCTCTTATTGATCCTTTGGGAGATGAAGCCGGATTGGTTTTTCCAACTATCTCACGAACGAGAGTTACAGCATCTTCAGCTTCTAAAATCATTTTGACAATTCTTCCCGACATAACATACTCCTGAAGTTTAGCCACAATATTATAGTTTTTTTGATAGATGGCTTCTATCTCCTCCGGAGATTTTCCGGAGATATCAACGTGACCCAAAGTTAAGATGTAGTCTCGATTATCTAAAGGATAGTGTTGATCTATTATCTCTTGAGCGGGACTAACCATCTCCAAAACAGTCACCACAAGTCCCCGATCTTCAAAACGTTTAATAATCTCCCCGATTAGATTTCTTTTAACAGCGTCTGGTTTTAAAAATACAAAGGTTCTCTGTTTCATATTATTCTATTGTGCGAGCCAAATTAGCGAGTACATAAGGAAGCAGCCGTGCTAAGCTTGTGCAGCACGGACCTATCCTATCTTCTCTATCTGATCTCCGTATCTTGGACATTGTAGCTTCCATCATCAAAAATATCAACCAGTACAAACCTTGGTTTTTGGGCGTTCCTGGTGCTAGTGATCGCTCCGACAATAGTAATCGGCAAGCCACTTTTTGGCTCAAGATACCTTGATGAAAAATGAACATCGCCAGAAAAAACCTCATCCACTCCGGATGATTGAAGTTTTTGAACCACCATTTGAGCTTGATCTCGTAAACCTGAGTTAGTTTTACCCATTATATGATCAGAGGATGGGTGGTAAAACGGTTCATGTACAAATACAAAAACAGCCCGTTTTTCCTCCAAACTATTGGCTAACTCCGAATCCAACCAGGCTAATTGGATATCATCAAATCCAAAATCGTTATCGGCGTTATTTAAAATAATAAACCTTACATTATTATCAGTAAACGACTGATATGGCGAACCAAAAGCCTGGCTAAAAAAGGTAGTTGGATCTAGCTTTTCACTCCTAGAAGCCCAAAGATCGTGATCTCCGGCGGTCAAGTAGTAAGGCAGGCCTGATTGTTTAAAAACCTTTTTGGCCCGCTCAAACTCATCTTTGGATCCGACATCGGTATAATCACCTACTCCTATCACAAATTTTGTTCCGGACTCAACTGCCATACTTAAAGCTCGAGCCAGACCCTCGTTATCATTATGAGAGTCTGCCACTACCGCAAACCGGTAAAGAAACTTCGAGTCTGTTTTTGGAGCGGATTTTCTGAAGGCATCATCAGTAAAACCTACCGGAATAGTCGTCGGGGCTGAAAAAATTAAGTTTGGATCAGCAGTAATAGATTTGATCTCTTCAAAGCTGGTTGGGAAGTTAAAATTAAACAATCCATGGACTAAGTTTTCTGCTCCCTGGGAAGTAGCTATTGATAGCAGTAATGCTTGAGGATCAGACTCGGCAGGATCAACTCCTGAGAAATGACGGAAAGCTTGTAAAATAACCAACCCAAAAATCGCCAGCATCATAAGCGAAAGACATAGTCGGAGTATTACAAAAGGTAAACTACTACCTCTTTTCTTGTGTTCTGAGTGGTTAAAAAACATAATATAGATCCTTCGACTTACTGCGTTCGCTCAGGATGACTCCTCGATTAACTCGGAGTCACATTCTCTCTGGGGCTTTAATCCCTAAAAGAGCTAAGGTACTCCCGAGAGTGATTTTACTGGCTTTAACTAAATTAATCCTAGATAATTTTAGATTTTCGGTCTCGGCGTTAAGCACTGGACATTTTTCATAGAACTTATGGAATAAATCAGCCAAGCAGATTGCATAAAAAGTTAATTTATGAACCTCAAAGCTTCGAGCAACCTCTGAAACCAATGATGGAAACTCGAGTAAATGTTTAATTAAAGCTAGCTCCTGTGACGTTTCGAGAGTTGAAAGGTCGCCTGGAGGTGGCTGATCTGGAGTTTTAATTAATATGTTCGCCATCCGGGCATGGGCATATTGGACATAAAATACCGGATTTTTATTTGATTGCGATTTATAAAGTTCAAGGTCAAAATCGATATGGGTCTCTGGTGAGAAGTTAAGCAAGGAGAAACGGAAGGAGTCTTTACCAACTTCATCCAAAACCTCCCTAGCGCTAATGAAGGTTCCGGCCCGTTTACTCATCTTGAGAATCTCATCACCTTTCTTAACTCGAACGTATTGATAAAGAATAAATTTTAGTTTTTGAGTATCAAATCCTAAACCCTTCATTGCAGCCTGAAGACGCGGTATATGACCGTGATGGTTACTACCAAAAACATCAATAATTAAATCTGCCTGGGATTCAAATTTATCTTTATGATAAACAATATCAGAGGTAAAATATGTGTAACCTCCATCGCTCTTAACAACTACAGTCTCTCGGTCCTTTAGAAATTCATCTGAAGGCGCGAGCCACAAGGCTCCGTCTTTTTCTTTAGTCACCCCACTACTTTTTAACTCCTCAATCACCTCTTTGGCCCGATTCCTGAGCTCAGACTCCTTAACAACAAGGTCAAACTTAATCCCCATATCAGAAACATCGGCCATAATCTCCTCAAAGAGTAAATTCACCGCCATCTGACCTACTTGCTCATCACTTTTACCCTCCATCTCCCCTTTTAACTTATCCGCCAACTCCTTGACATACTCTCCTTTATACTGGTTCTCCTCTTCAATCCCACCAGCTAGAGTAGCCTTGATCGTTGCCCCAAGTCTTTTAACCTGCTCTCCAACATCGTTATGGATATACTCTCTTGTGACCTTAAAGCCTTGAGACTCTAAACAATTAGCTACAACATCCCCTAACGGCCCACCTCGGGCGTTACCAATATGAAGCGGACCGGTTGGATTAGCGCTAACATACTCAACCCTGGCTTTCTTACCTAAATTTGCCTTAGATTTTCCAAAATCGTCCCCCTCAGAAAGTATTATCTTTAAATCATTGGCTAAATACTTGCTCCTTAACCAAAAGTTTAAAAAACCAGGGCCAGCAATCTCGGCTTTTTGTAGATATTCTAGATTTCCGAGTTCATCCAAAATTTCCTTAGCAATCTCTTGTGACGAGTGATGGTTATTTTGGGGTTTTTGTTTAGGAAGCTGTAGAGCTATATTCGTTGAGTAATCTCCCAGCTGCGATTTTTGAGGAATAGATAAAAGTGGATCATCCGATTCATAACCCAAACTTTTGATAGTCTTCCTTAAATCTTCTTCTAACTGTTGCTTGATCATAAGCTTAGTCATATGTTTATCTTAGCATAACTGCCGCCCTAAATTTTCCTGGTTGTCTTTTAACCTCCATTTTAAATTCAATACCCGAAAAAGACTAAATAATATTAAGTAATAGCCAATCCAAGTTATCAAAGGGCTCTCTCCTAAATTAAGACTAGCAAAAGGCAAATCGGAGAAAAAGTCAACAATATATAAAAAATAAGTTAGTAAAATTCCCGGGATAACTGCTAAAACTTGGGCTAAGGTCAAACTTACGAGCGAAATGATTAAAATTATTGCTCCTGAGATCATAATCAAAGGGATACACCACAGTATCAAAATATTAACTAATATACCAATCAAGGAGAGTTCTCCGAAATAGTAAGCTATTAAAGGCATTGTTAAAGCCGTAGCTGATATAGTAACTACCAAGTCTTCTCGAATTATCCTGGGTACCCGTCTGAAAGCAGGTAGAAGATTATCTGATAAAACCACTCCTAAGGTAGCCATGAAACTCAGTTGGAAGGAGATACTAAAAATCCAATGGGGCACAAGGAGGAGCATCAAACTCCCAGCCAAAATTAGACTCCATATCCCTCTTTGATCCCGGCCCAAAAGTTGGGCTCCAAAAACAAGATAAATCATAACCTGAGCCCTGATCACCGGCACTTGAAATCCGGTTAAGACCGCATAGATAGGAATGATCAAAAAAATAATTAAAATTGTTAACCGTCTGCCCAAAAAATAAACTAGACCCATTAAAAATCCGGCTAGTAAGCTTAAATTTTGACCTGAGACTACTACCAGATGAATTGTCGAGGTCCGTTGTAAATCTTTTTTTAACCAGTAAGGAATCTTATCCTCACCCAAGACTATCCCTGCTAAAAGCTCTGACTGGGGAGATGGTAAAATCTGATTGGCTCTCTCAGTAAAAACCTCCTTTAGTGGAGATAAATACTCTACTTCCTGGTGACGGTAGGTTGGATCTACCCCACCGATCGAGATAATCCGAAAAGTTAACAAAATTAACCAAATTGGGATAAAAAAGACTAATAATTTAGACATTAAGTACTAGTAAGTGCTGATTTGATCTTTAATCTTTTCATAGATCGCCCGGGAAACAACTTTCTTGGTGATCAACTCCTCTATCCCACCATACGGTCTTTTACTAATAATTTTTAGAGAAGTGGCTGGTCCCACGCCCGGTAGAGAGTCTAAGGAACTGGCTGAGGCACTATTAATATTGATCAAACCCCCCTCTGCACTCCCAGGAGTTGTCGCCCCTCCAGTTTCATCTTGGAAAGGCAAATAAATCTTCATTCCATCCGAGACTTTTTGAGCCATATTGAGGTTCTTTGAGATATACTCATAGTTGGCATCTTCAGTAATTCCCCCAGCCGCGATTATCGCTTCTTCCACTCGATCTTGACCACTTAAGGAATAAACTCCGGGATTTAATATGGCTCCGGAAACATCCACCTTAACTGAATACTGGGCCACACCTTTGACAGCCGGAGTTGAACTTTGACTAGATTTAACAAAAATTTTGCTGATTATGCCTGAAGAAAAAGCTCCACCTAAAAGTAGCACACCTCCGACCACCCCCATGGCTATTGGTATTTTATAACGGGAAAGAAAGCTGTCTAACTGACTTTCATCTTCCATATTAATACTTATCTCCTATTTCGATAATAATCCTTCAACTCTTCTCGATAAACCTTTAACCACTCTTTGTAGGCTTTATAGAGATCAAGCATCCCGCGCTCAGTCATCTCTTTCTTAATCACTCCACCGGAGTGAGGATATTTATGCAGCCTTCGGTGGGGAGAGGAAAAACCATGAGTATAATGACAAAGCTCGTGACCGATGGTGTGATCCACAACACTCTGAGGTATACTTTCGTTTTTGAACATTCCGGTAATGGTAATAATGGTTTTACCAGATCTTGGATCTAAGCGGATTGAACCAAACCTAAGTCTGGCGGATCTGCCAAAACTAATAAAAACAGGGTTTATCTGTTTGATATCGGAAAAATGGGCGTTCCAAAGGTGGTCTAGCCGGGACAATAGCCATTGATTAGTCCGAGGTTGCATACCTTTATGCTAACAGTTTCCAAGAATTTGTAAAAGAGGATAGTCCTTCCCTACCAAACTAAAGCCCAAGTCAGACAATTTAGCAAGCCTAAACCTTTAGTGCTAAGTCAAAAGGTCACCAGGTTCAAAATCCGCCCTGGTACATAAATATAGTTTTTCACGGCTGTTCGAGTCACGAATTTTTGGATTTTCGGACGGTCAATAGCTATATCAAAGACAGCTTCTTTATCACTTAATAGATCTTTGGTGATAGTAAAACTGTCTCTTAACTTGCCGTTTATCTGGATAACGATATTGACCTCGTCCTCTACCTCTAAATTATCATTAAATTTGGGCCAATGTTGCTTGTGAATGGACCGAGCATTTGACAATTGAGAATTGACAATTGACAATTCTGATTTTCCATTTTCAATTTTCAATTTTCCATTCTGTATTGACCAAAGCTCCTCTGTAATGTGAGGGGCAAATGGAGAAAGCAGGGTTAAAAAAACTTTCTTGTGCTCAAGGGTTAATCCTTTTGCATAAACCAAGTTAATAAACTCCATCATGGAGGCGACTGCAGTATTAAACTCCATTCCTTCGATATCTTCCCCGACCTTGAAGATTAATTTGTTAATAGCTTGATCAATTAATTTATCAGTACTCGAGGAACTTTCCTTGATAATAACCTCCCAAACCCGGTTCAAAAAACGGTAGACTCCGTTAATACTCGCCGGATCCCAGGCTATAGCGTTCTCAAACGGCCCCATGAACGACTCGTAAACCCGCAGTGTATCTGCCCCATACTCTTCAATGATTTGATTAGGATTGATAACATTTCCTTTTGACTTGCTCATTTTTGTGCCGTCTGAGGCTAAAACAAGGCCGACATTTCTAAGTTTATAAAACGGCTCCTCGGTAGTTATTATTCCAATATCAAATAGAAATTTGTGCCAAAAACGGGCATACAAAAGATGTAAAACGGCGTGCTCTGCCCCACCGACATACCAATCTACCGGCAACCAATTTTTCTCAACCTGCTTGTCGACCAAGACTTTGTCGTTGTCAGGATCACAAAACCTTAAGTAATACCAACAAGAACCAGCCCACTGCGGCATGGTGTTGGTCTCTCTTTTGGCCGGGCCCCCGCACTTCGGACAAGTTGTATTAACCCACTCGGAAATCGAAGCTAAAGGAGATTCTCCGGTTCCAGTCGGCTGATATTTTTCGATCTCGGGAAGCTTTAAAGGAAGACTGCTCTCCGGTAAAGGCACTAAATTACACTTGTCGCAATGGACTATTGGAATTGGCTCACCCCAATATCTCTGCCTGGAGAATAACCAATCCCTTAAATGATAGTTCACAACCTTTTTACCCCAACCTTTTTCTTCTAGGTAATCCATAATCACTTGAGAAGCCTTAAGAATATCCTTACCATTTAAAAAGTCTGAATTGACCATTACTCCCTCTTTTTCTTGAACCTGTTCAGCCTGAGTAATCTCCGAGACATCTCCATCTTTCCCGACCACAACTCGTAGAATTTGTAAATTAAAAGTTTTAGCGAACTCAAAATCCCGCAAATCGTGACCAGGCACACCAACCACCGCCCCAGTCCCAACGTCTCCTAAGACGAAATCTGAAACCCAAATAGGCATCTTCTTTCCGTTCAAGTTATTTATAGCGTAAGACCCAGTAAAAACCCCAGTCTTCGCTCTGCCTTGGGCAATCCTCTCTTCTTCTGACTTATCTTTTGTGCGACCAATATATTCTTTAACCGCATCTAAGTATTTCTTATCTGTAACTTTATATATCAAAGGATGTTCTGGACCAATCACTATAAAGGTTGCCCCAAAATTAGTATCAGGTCGGGTTGTAAAGACTACAACCTCCTCACTCTGTCCCTCGATTTTATAGGTGATATTAATACCTTCTTTTCGGCCGATCCAATTAATTTGCATATCCTTGATCGGTTGAGGCCAATCAAGATCCTTTAGACCTTCGAGCAGTCTGTCAGCGTATTTGGTGATCCGTAAAATCCACTGTCTGATCTGCTTTTTTTCAACCGGTGTGCCACACCTCTCACACTTGCCCGAAACTACTTCCTCATTGGCAAGACCCGTCTTACAAGAAGGACAAAAGTTAATTGGCGCCTCACCTTCATAAGCGAGTCCTGCTTCAAAAAGTTTTAAGAAAATCCACTGGGTCCACTTATAATAGCTCTCGTGAGTTGTATTTAACTCCCTTGACCAATCGTAAGATAGCCCGGCCCGCTCCATTTGAGCTTTGATATTGGAGATATTTTTAGCGGTCGTTATTTTAGGATGAACTCCTGTCTTGATGGCGTAATTCTCAGCCGGTAGACCGAAGGCATCCCAACCCATCGGATGAAGGACCCGATATCCCTTTAGTCTAAAATAGCGGGATATTATATCGGTAGCGGTATACCCTTTAAGGTGGCCAACATGAAGCCCATCACCTGAAGGATAAGGAAACATGTCTAAGATATATTTTTTCTCCTTAGTGTCTTTGTCAGTTTGGTATAACTTATCCTTAGCCCAAACATTTTGCCACTTAGGTTCAATGTCAGATGGAATGTACTTCTTCATAATCTTCCGCGGACTGAAAGGCCGCGGTTTTCTTTCTAAGATTTCAACCGCTTCGTTTTTAATGTCCGCGGAATCTTGAAACCTTGCTCCGCCTTCATCACCCGGACTAAAAGTCCGGGGTTTTGGCGAAGCGGTTATAAGTAAATTCTAACATCCAATTAAGAAATTGTCATTTCGGGCACTGTCATCCTCCGAACTCGCTTCGCGAGTATGAAGGATCTCAATGAAGATACCACGGCTAAAGCCGTGGTATCTTCTCAGCTTGCTGATAGATTCTTCTCGCCTCGCTGAAGCTTTGGCGAAGCGGGCGCTACGCTCAGAATGACAAAAAGGATGCTCAGGACAACAAAAGAGATGCTCGGGATGACAGATCTTTTCACAATTGTTTTCACAAGCACAATCTCACTTCGTATTTATATCCTTTGATATATTTAAGTTATATTTAGGTAGTGGTAGATTTTAGTTTTTAGGTGCTAAAAGCCTTGTATTTTTACAATTTGAAGCTGTTGCGGGAATTACTTATGAACCAATTTGCTATTTTGATATATTGACAAAGGTTTGAATCCCGACTAAGATAAATATAGTTTTAAACCCTAGGTAGGAGTAAAGCAGACGGATACTCCTGCCTAGGGCTTTTTCATACCTAATAACTCTCTTCCCTCTCTTGACTTGATTCTTAAGTACTAATACTTGATACTAAATTCATATGATCCTTGCCCGGATGTTTTTTTTGTTCCTACTTACTACTTACTACTTACTACCCAGGCTCTCGCCCAGCAAGGGATTGAGGTGACCACCGTTTACGATATTAAAGAAGAGGCTGCAGTAGATGGAGATATAGTCATCGCCAGCGCTGAAGGAGTTGTCCTCTCAACCCGGCCTTACGACAAAAGACTTTTTGGAGTAATTCAATCTCAACCCTTACTTTCCCTCAAAAGAGTTGATGGTACCGGTAAGCCGGTTTCCCGAAACGGAATAGCTTTAGTCAATGTCACAACCATAAACGGCCCAATTAAAACTGGTGACTCCATCACCTCCTCCGAAACTCCCGGCAAAGGCCAAAAAGCTACCCTCTCAGGCTATATTATCGGAACAGCCTTAAAAGATTTTGACGAATCTGCGGCTACAAAAATAAATATCGCTGGCAAAGAGATTTTAACCGGCAAGCTGCCTGTAGCCTTAAGAATGGAGTTTGCAGAGCTAACCAACAGCCGGTCCTTAAATCGCAGTTTTGACTATATCAACAACTACTTTCTACAAAACGTCCAAGATCCTGAGAAAACCGTCCAGGTTGTCCGCTATTTCGCCGCGATATTGTCGATTATAATTAGTTTCTTGATCGGATTTATCGCTTTCTCCAGGTCAATCCCCAAAGGAATTGAGGCCATTGGCCGAAACCCCCTAGCTGCCAACGCTATCCGTTTCTCGATAATCTTAAATATCGCATTCACTATCATCACCGCCTCAATAGGTATCATCGCCGCAGTCTTAATCTTAAGGCTCTAGAAACCCACA
>JAUSKZ010000049.1 GCA_030646805.1 Candidatus Daviesbacteria bacterium | reverse complement strand
TGTTTGTTTGTCTACTTTTCATATTTGGTAGCGAAGGAGAGATTTTATCAATACGACTTTGACACCACAGTTAAGTTTCAGGATCATATTCCTCGGTTTTTCGATCTTTTTTTCTCACTTTTTTCGGTCTTTGGTTCGGCTGAAATTACCACAATAGTTATTATAGCCTTAGGGATAATTTTGCTCTTCCGAAAATTTTGGATCGCGGCCGGAAGTCTGTCACTTTTTTTTATCAGCGTGGCAATTGAGGTTTATGGAAAAGTTTTTGTCCATCATCCCGGCCCTCCGCATCTATTTTATAGAGGAGTTATCGATTTTGATTTCCCAAGTCACTATGTTCACTCCCAATACTCCTACCCCTCCGGCCATATGACCCGAGCCGCCTTTATTGTTGCTTTTTTGGTCACCTGGATTTTTCTTAAGTGGCACTGGAGTGCCAAAATTTTATTTATCCCTGGACTTTTAGGGTTTTTAACTATTATGTTTATCTCCAGAATTTATTTGGGGGAACATTGGTTTTCTGACGTTTTTGGAGGATTACTTTTAGGCAGCTCCTTTGGGATTATTTCAGCGATTACTATTCCCTCAAGACTTAGCCACACTTCTCGTATGGACTCGCCAAATATCCATTAAGGCTGCAGCTGAAGGCTCGGGTGTGTGTCTTAATAGTTCTACCTCCTTGCCACTTTTTGACAGCCCTGGGCTTTTTGTTACTAGATCATAACTTCTAACCTTTGAAGCCATTGGGTGACTGGGGTCAAATCGAACTAAGTCTTGTCCATATTCTTGGTAAAAAGACACAACCTCGGGATAAAATGAGCCGTTAACCTTTTGGGTAAAATAGGTGTAATAATCTAAGCTCCTGCCAACCAATCGTTCAATTACCTCACCGTATTTAAAAAGATCGTATCCATCAGTTTGACCTTGTTGGTTAAAAATATTTGAAAAAAGGATATTGATGGCTCGACTTTTCTGTAGCGCTTGGGGCACTCCTTGGATTAAAAGCTGAGAGCAAATACTTCCGTGTAAGGTGCCCGGACCGAAAACTACCATATCTGCCAGGGTAATAGCTTCTTTGACTGGTTCTAAAATCTGAGCCTTGTTATTGGAAAGCTCTAAGCCTTTAATGGCTGGTCCTGATTGTCTATCATCTGCCAAATGTTCTCGAGGAATAATTCCTCCCCCTTCCAGTGAGTAAATAAGTTCTAAATCCCATTCTGAAGTTACCGGATAAACTCTCACATTTGGTATCAGTGGAAATTTATTTGTTAAATATTCAAGAGCTTTGATTGGATCGTTTTCAAAAACCTCAACGGCTCCGGCAAACATTAAGTTAATCGCCCGGTGACCGTTTAACCCGTTACTCCCTCCATTCCCAACGATAAAACGTTGACTCAACAGTTTGGCGTCGTGTGGATTAAGTGCAAAGTCACTCATCGCTTGAAAAACATCGGTTACAGCCATGGTCTTGTGGTCATCTTTAAGCCTGCCGGCGCTCCCCCCAGAGTCGGTTGTTGGGCCAACTACGGTAACTTGGGCCACCTCTTGGGATTCTAAATAAGCTCTTAAACCCTGGCGCAAAGATCTACCACCATGCCCCCCTTGAAAGAGAACTATTTTGGGAGGAATATTGGATCCAACGTGTTCAGACATTGTCAAAATTGTACAGAAACCTATAGACAAACACAAATCCGATTGGAGTTTTTACCTCACAACTGATAAAATTAAGAGGCTAAAATGCGCCCATGGCTCAATGGATAGAGCACGACGCTTCGGACGTCGCGGTTGGGGGTTCAAATCCCTCTGGGCGCACAAAAATTATAGCTTCAGAAAAAGAACATCCATTCTTTACAACTGATCCGAGGTAATTTATCTATAAGTCGCCTATATTAACGAATTAGTATTTTCTAAAGCTTTATACTCTTTGAAGTCTTCTTGGTAGTGAAACTGACCAAGCTCGTTTAGGAGTTACCCTCCAGGGAGTAGTGAAGTCTATTTGAAGCTGGTTTCCACCATGCGGTCATAAAGTGTACTCTGGAAGTGTGGTAAACAGCACATGAAGTTGCATATTCTCAAAATTACTTCCCTCCCCGCTAGCATCATTAAAGCGTATTGCGTATCTGTGTGGACTGCCATGATCAGAAGTTTGTCCAGCCATAGCTTCTGTTATAAATCCCTCAGTGTGGAATGGGTAACCAAGTTTAGTTGGAATAGTTGCCATATAGGTTCTGCCCAGAGAAACTGTTCCTTTTTCCCTATCCATAATTGCGTCATCCGGAACCTCGTCTTGTTGAACTGATACATCAACGCCATAGGCCATAAGATGATCAATTCGGTATTCTGCTGCCATCACTCTTGACGATCCTTGGGTATCAATGCCGACAGCTGCAAATCTGACTGCAGCCCTACCTCTACCCATTACAACAACATCAACTGTAGCTACAGCTTGGTCGATACTTCCCTCCCCGCTAACACCGCCTATAAAAGTAGGAGAATTAGAAGGGGTTGTTAGACGTTGCCATACAAGAGTTTCAAGACGAAATTGTTCAATCAATTCTGGAGGTAATTGTGCACTGGTTTGTGTTCTTAAAGTGTCTTGAATTAATGCCAAAGAAGCAGGCGTACTTGGTACTTCTGGTATTTTTCTACCTGGTCTAAAAAAGCGACCTCTCTGTTGAACATCAGGTGATAAACCTTGTCCTGGACGTAAAGTTTCAGCCATAATATGGGGAGATAATAGCTTAATTTAAACTATAAGTCAATAATTGGTTTATGAAAATCTATAATTAGCTATCTGATATAATAATTCCATCTGCTTAATAAGCAGATAAGTTTTTTAAATCCTTCAAGAACTATTTTAATATCTTCTGTATTTATCATGTTTGCCAATATCAATAAGAAGTGTTGTCGATTTATCGATCCAGGAGAAAAATATTCGGTTGCCCCTATCAATTCTTATTGTCCAGATGCTAGCCCCTCTTAGCTTTTCCAAATTCAAACTTGGGTGCTTTGGGTTCTTAGCAAATAGCGCCAATGCTTTTGCTGTTTTACGAAAAAGTATAGGATTATTTTTTAAAAACTTATCCCTTCCAGAAACATATCTGGAAGATCTTCTTATTCTTATCACAACTTTTTAGCACCTGCGACTTTTCTCATCTCTTCAAATTCGGCCTCAAGATCTTCTTCGGTGTCAATGCTTTTGGTTTTTCCTGCTCTGTATTCCTCAAGAGCCTCATTTAATACTGCCTCTAGCTGAATCTTTTCCAGAAGATCCAACCCTATGACTGCTCCAATAGGTTTATTATTAGACATAACAACAATGGGCTCTTGTGATTTATTCGCGTCTTCCAACACTTTTTTATATTCCCTTTGGATTTGTCTTGCCGATACAGTATTAAGCATATTGTTAATATACAATGAAAGAATATGTATGTCAAGATGACATACATGTGTAACCTTAAAGATCATCTGATACCTCCCCTCTTTGGGGGTGAATTACAACGATTTTTCCGTTATAGTTATCGCAATTATATCGCGAGCCTTGAATTCGCGAGCGAATATAAGCAGAGCTTGAAGTCTAACGACTATAAGCAGAGCTTGAAAACTTGTTTTCTAGCGAAGCTTTCAAACTTCGTTTATAATTAGAGCGTATGAAATAATTCAGTAGGGTCGCTAGCTTAATGGTAGAGCAATTCCCTCTTAAGGAATAGGTTCAGGGTTCGAGCCCCTGGCGACCCACAATTAAAACTAATTTGGAGACTGAAGGGGTAAAACTTGATTTAAAATATCCTCATACTTTTTCCGATACACCACATTGGTTTTAGGAAAGTATAAAAAGCTTGCCGGAACATCATCACTTAAAACTTTTTGTAAGTCTAAATAGCGTTCTTTTCTTTTTTCCAAATCACTAATTTTTCTGCCATCCTCTAAATCTTTATCTGCCCTTTGGGAGTCATACTTTGAAACGTTGGTTTTACTCTCAGTTGAATGCCAAAGGGGATATTGATCCGGATCTGATAAAATTGGTTGGGCGATCAACAAAGCCTGGAAGTTTTGAGGTACCCCAGATTCAATCCGCAAAACAGCTTTAATCCCAACTTCTTTCCAGTTTTGGATAATCTTCTCACCAGTTTTTGAAAGATAGTGAGTCGTTGTTAAGGTAATGGTACTATCTTTGCCTTTTTCCACTTTAGCTAAATGTTGTTTTGCAAGTTTTAGGTCGGAAGTCAGGTCAGGAATTGTGTCGTTAAAAAACCAAGAATGGCTAGGGATTGAAGTTACCGCCTTCTCCTCCCCTTCTATTTGAGGAATAGATGAATTTAAAGCTTTGCGAAAGATTCTATCGGAGAGAATTGGGTCTTTTGTATTATAAAATACTGCCACAAATTTATTGTAACTAATCACTCTCATAACTTTTAACGATGGGATATTAGAAAACTCAGAAATATCATTTATTCCAATTAAACTATCAACCTCCCCTAGGCTCAAGGCAGTTTTAGCAGTTTTTTCCTCCGGATAAAATTTAACAAAGATATTCGGCAAACTCATATCTTCTGATTCGACTGGATTTAAGACCAGCTGTGAAATAAGCCCATGGGTTTTAGTTTTACCTTTGACAACATATTTACCAGTACCAACAAGCGTTCCTTTTTTAAAAACCGGAGAGTTAAGAAGTGATGGGAAAGCTCCAAATGAGTCTATTAACTTAAATTCAATAGTTTGATCATCTGGGTAAGAGATTGAAACATCGGGAATGTTTACCTCAATATCAGATGAATTAACCTTAGTCCCGTCGTTCCAAATTAAATCCGGTTTTAACTTCAGAGTGTAGACAGTAGCATCGTTATTAGTTTGCCAGCCGGTTAAAAGGACAGGCTTTGGTTTACCAGTTTTATCAATCTCAATTAATGGGTCTGAGAGTAACGAAGTTACTACAATTGGTAAATTATCCTCTGTGAAACTTCCAACTATCCCCTCATAAAGGCTCGACTTCGGTGATATGTAGTTAATATTTTTGATCCCAAACCCTAAAACAAACAAGGCGAGTAAAATGAGTATGATATAGCGTAATTTTATGACCTTTCGCGGGTTACTGGAAAATAAGGGGCTATTTTGACGGACCGGCCTATTCTTACTAAAATATAAATTAAAGTAACGCGAGATTACTTTTTGGACCACCAAAGTTGCAATCTTAACTCCCCTGAGACTTTCAGGTAATCGTGAGATTTTCAGCATAACTTTAAACTATAATTCTGATAACTGTGGCTATAATAAAAAGGGTTGAGACCATTAAACTTAAGATAAAGAGAGATTTTTCAACTCCCCTTTTGGTTCTATAAAGGGCAGCCTCACCACCAAAGGTTGAACCTAAACCTGAACCCTTAGACTGGAGTAAGATCAAAATAATTAATAATATTCCGAGTGCAATTTGTAAAACCGACAATAGATCAATATTCATAAAAC
>JAUSKZ010000047.1 GCA_030646805.1 Candidatus Daviesbacteria bacterium | reverse complement strand
AAGCTTGTTTTATATATTCGGATCTGCTATCTTGGGTGGGATAGCACTCCTTTTAGATACTGGAAGTAAGTTGTTTATAATCTTACTACTGGCGGTGTTATTTTTTGGATTTATCCTATGGTTAAACTCCTTTGGGGCATTATCAAAACAGCGAGACCCCGGCAATGGATAAAAAACTTTGCCCTTTTTGCCGGACTAATCTTCTCCGGTCAATTTGAATACTCTTCCTCGTTTATCCTAATCCTCCAATCTTTTATTATCTTTTGTGGTCTGTCGTCTGCAACCTACTTCTTAAATGATGTCTTTGACGTTGAAAGGGACCGACAACACCCTTTTAAACGCCTCCGTCCGATCGCTGCAGGCATCGTGCCAATTCCCTTGGCGATTGCCTTAGCCTTAACTCTTACCGGAGTACTCTTACCTTTTGCCTATAGCCTTAACCCAACCTTGTTTTACGCTGGAGTGGCCTATTTACTCCTGCAACTAGTTTATTCGGCCTACCTTAAATCCGCCATCTTGCTCGATGTTATGGTAATTGCTGCCGGCTTTGTGCTGCGGGTTTATGCCGGAGTATGGACTATAGACGCCCACTTAAATGTTTGGTTTTTACTTTGTGTCATCTCCTTCTCACTCTTTTTGGCGATCGGCAAAAGAAGATCAGAACTAACCTTAATGTCTCATCAGACCGCCGGAAAACATCGCGAAACTCTGCTCCACTACCCAGAAAGCCTCCTGGATATCCTAACGGCGATGTTTGCCAACTCTACTTGGTTGACTTATGCTCTGTTTGCCTTCCAACAACCACCGATCCTAGTCAAGTCTAAACTGATTGAGATATTTAATAACGATAGCTTACCGCTCAATGAGGCCAAGTATCTAATGATAACTGTTCCGATTGTCATTTATGGAGTGATGAGATATCTCTATATTATCTATGAGAAAAAAGAGGGCGAATCTCCGGAACGGGTACTCTTAACGGATACTCCTCTTCTTGCTACTGTCCTATTTTGGTTCGTCTCGGTGCTGTTTATTATCTACTACCTAGGAGGTTGAGTTTAAGTGCCTTTACGCACATATAGACTTGAAACATACCCCTCCAGCCCTTCGCTGTTTCTAACTTTTAACCAAGCTCCTAGGTCTTCAATCAAGACTACCTCCTCTTCGGGTTTCAACTTAACCAACTCTTTGCCCAAAGTTGATGGTCTATCTCTCATCCGTAAAAATCCAACTGGGGTTCGACTGACTATTAACCTCGAGTTACTACTTACTTCAATCGGTTGAGGCGTGGGAACGATCAGTTCGGTGATCGCCAAATCAACGTTTATCAAAAGCTTAGTACTACTCGGCAATCTGGCTCGAATACTTCTTTTTAAAAAACCTTGCTTACTTACTGAAAAAGTATACTCTGATTCGCTTTTTAAATCTGTCAAAGTTAGAGGTGTCAGTCCCCGAAGTTGTCCATCAACTTCAACCAGGGTTCCAGTCGGATTTGAGGTTAAAGTTACCCCAGATCCGGGATTTAGAGTTAAGACCTCCCCCGAAGAGGAAGCTAAGCCTTGATTGATCTCTCTGTTGACTAGGGTGACAGTTCCACTATGGAGGTTAATTCTACTTGACCAGCTAGCACTTTTGGTTGTTAGCTCAATGCTATACTCACCCTCTAAAAGATTCTCGTTGGAATAAGGAGTTTTACCTAAATACTCACCGTTTAACGAGACCTCTGCTTCCGGGATAGAAGTAACTTTGATCCCAGCCTTGGCACCTTGTCCAAACTTGGAAACTAAAGTCGGTCCCATAAACCGCAGAAACAAGGCTAACAGGCTCAAAACTATCAAAATTAGATAAGCAGATCTTTTCATTGGTAGGAAATATTATAACGCAACGCGTTTCAAGCGTTACGATGTAATCGTAATCGATTATAACGCATGGCGTTACATCGCGAGCCTTGAATTCGCAAGCGAATATACTCTAAAAATATTCTTACAACTCTCTATCCCAAAACTTGCTTAAAATGACCGTTTTTGTTATACTTATACACTGTTGTCCGCAATCTGCGGAGAATATGTTAAAAAGCCAGTTTTTAGCCTTTCTACGAAAGGCCACAAACATTAAAAGCTTACTTCTTTCCAAGCTTATCAAACTTCCCAAATTAGCCTTGGTCCTCTCGCTCGGCCTCTATTTAACAGGCTATCAACCAACCTTGGCTATCCCACCCATTAAAAAGTCGGTTGTTGAAGCTGAGTTTATCCAAGAACAGACCATTAAAGGTGAGTTTTTGTCTGAACCTTTCGATTTACCTCACCCAGGTTATATCAGCTCTTACTTTAACTCTAGGCATCCAGGAATCGATATCGCCACAGGCCTCGGAATGCCTGTTAGACCAATCACCTCAGGCACAGTAGTTGAGGTCAGTTTAGGCATATTTGGCTTAGGTCATCATGTCACAGTCCTGCACGAACAAAATATCCGTTCTACATACGCACACATGGGTAGGGTCTTTGTCAAAGTTGGTGATCTTACTACTAAACACTCAATACTCGGAGAGGTCGGAATGACCGGAAGAACTTCTGGTCCTCATACTCACTTAGAAATCACCAAAAATGGGGTCTTTATTGATCCCTCTACCCTTTTACCAGAGCTGCCAAACATAACTGAAGCTTGGAAAGCCAAAGGTTCAACAGACTCCCACTAAATAATTACTGAACTAGTTCCCCTTCAACCGCGACCAAAGGCGTTGCTCTCATTCCATATTGTTCTCTTTCCCGGTTAATTAGCCTCTCTAAGAGATTTTTCATCTCAATTGGATAATCTACAAACTTTAAAACTAGCTCATCTTTCTGGCTGCCGGCTGTATGGACGATGATCGTCCCATGATGCATCAACATTCTGTCAACAAACGTCTGGTCAACTTCAATGTGGGTAATCTTATCGTATAAGGCTGAAGCCAGTTTGACTGCAAAAACCCCTTTTTTAACGATAACTCGCCGGGTCGTCAAGAGATAGCGATTTGAATTATAGACATGCATGCTGCGAAGATAGGCAAAGAGACAAGTAATAGTCAGCCCTAAAATCACCGTCAGAAGTAAGTCCAGCTTTGCTGCCCAATAAGTTCCAGAGAAAACCATCGCGCCAAAGAGTAACCCCGGCCAAAATAAAGCCATCACAAAGATCGATCTAACATAGGCTACGCCAAACCCGGTGGCTAAAATAAGCTCTTCGTCTTCGGACAGAAAAGGGCTGAAACTCTTTTTCTCTTTTTCAGTTGGGGAATCTGTGTAATGTAATTTAGCCACTAGGGACAGTATATAGTAAACTAGTAACCCATGTCATGCCCGGGCATTTGAGGCATCTGCGGTGAGCTTTCGGCTTTATCGGTAATTAAAACGTTGGTCGTCATGATCATTACCGCTACCGAGGCAGCATTTTGGAGCGCTGAACGGGTAACTTTAACCGGATCAATTACTCCGTCTTTGACCAAATCAACCACCTCTCCGGTCATAACATTAATCCCGGTATTGCCAGTTGAACCCAAGACTTTGGAAAGTGCTATCCCGGAATCAATTCCAGCGTTCTCCATCAACTTTCTAAACGGTTGGTCAACAGCTTTTTTAACAATTGATACTCCAACTCCTTCTTCACCCACAAGCTTTAAGGTGTCCAGTACTCGACTGGCCCGGATTAAGGCAATTTCGCCTCCTGGAACTATTCCTTCTTCAATTGCTGCCCGAGTAGCGTTAACTGCATCCTCAACCCGATATTTCTTCTCTTTGAGCTCAACTTCGGTCGCTGCCCCAACGTTTATGACCGCAACTCCGCCGGTAAGTTTTGCCAGCCGTTCTTGGATCTTTTCTTTATCAAAATCAGAGTCGGCTTTTTCAAACTCCCGTTTTAATTGAGCAATTCGGCTATTGATAGCTGATTTCTCACCTTTACCGTCAACCACAATGGTCGAATCTTTAGTTGAAGTCACTCGTCCGGCCCGGCCTAAATCTGAAATCTCAACCGAATCAAACTTTCGGCCAGTATCCTCTGAGATAACCGTTCCCCCGGTTAAAACAGCAATATCTTGTAACATCTCTTTTCGACGGTCCCCAAAACCTGGAGCCTTAACCGCCAAGATTTGAAAAGTACCTCGGAGTTTATTAACGACTAAGGTAGCGAGAGCCTCGCCCTCAACGTCATCAGCTAAAATAACTAAAGTTTTGGAAACTTCGACAAACTTCTCCAGGAACGGCAAAAGTTCTGCCATATTGGAGATTTTTTTATCAGTAATTAAAAGATAGGGATCTTCTAAAGAAGCCTCCATTTTCTCGGTATCTGAGACAAAATAAGGGGAGATATAACCGTTATCAAACTTCATCCCTTCGGTATACTCAACTGACATCTGCAAAGTTTTACCTTCCTCAACCGTTACCACTCCATCTTTACCGATCTTTTTTAAAGCTTCAGCGATAATCTTACCAATCTCTATATCTTGAGCTGAGATAGTGGCTACCTGTTCCAAATCATCAGCTCCAACTTTTTTACTCATCCTTTTTAACTCCTCAACCAAAACCTCAACCGCTTGTTCAATACCTCGGCGCAACATTTGGGCGTTCGATCCGGCTTGGATATTCTTTAAAGACTCAGCCGTGATAGCGTGAGCCAAGACTACAGCGGTGGTAGTCCCATCTCCAGCTACATCATTGGTTTTACTGGCTGCCTCTTTTAAAAGCTGGGCTCCCATATTTTCAAACGGGTCCTCAAGCTCAATCTCTTTGGCCACAGTTACCCCATCATGGGTGACGTTTGGAGCTCCAAACTTTTGATCCAAGGCTACGTTTCGACCTTTAGGACCTAAAGTTGAGCCCACGGCTTGGGACATAATCTCTACTCCCCGGAGTAGCTTCTCTCTGGCTTCATGATCAAATTTTAAAATTTTTGACATTTTTAAATATCCCCTTCTTCCCAATCAGAAACTTTAGGTAACTCGACTCCGCCCCCTGTAACAAAGTCCCATCTTGGTTGTTTTCTTGTTAGTAGGTCTAAAATTCCTATTGCGCCATCTAACCTACTCTGGTCCGCAAAGTAAAGGAGGTGGGGAGTAGATCCAAATGGTCTTGAAATTTCCGGAAGCACATCGAGTCTTTTCGAAGCTGCCACCAAAATCACTCTTAAAGCAGCTATTTCAATATCCATTTCTGATCTCTCTGCCATAGTTATTTAACTTGAGCCATTAAGTCTTCAAACTTAACCAGCTTAAGCTCCTCTCCAGCTACTTTAATCTCATCTCCACCCCATTTTTTATAGAAAACTTTATCGCCAACTTTAACCGGGGAAGAAACTTTTTGGCCGTTTTCCAACACTCTTTCTTCACCAATAGCTACAACAAAACCGATTGCCGGTCTTTCTTGAGCGCTCTCCGGTAAAATAATTCCTGATGATGTTTTAGTCTCAGCCGGGACTGGTTCAACTAATATATATCCAGCTAAGGGGATAATTGAATCTTTAGTGATAATTGTATTTATTGAACTTTTAGCCATACTACCTGGACAGGAGATTTAGCACTTCTTCCACACGTTTGCTATTTTAACGGCACTTGTAATTTCTTGTCAAGGGGTATCTCGCTAGACAGTTGATCGTTGGCGGGAAATACCGATAAAACTCCGGCCTAATTTTTTTGATTTTGAAGCTAAAGC
The DNA here is from genome assembly GCA_030646805.1 of Candidatus Daviesbacteria bacterium. Classification (GTDB taxonomy): domain Bacteria; phylum Patescibacteriota; class Microgenomatia; order Daviesbacterales; family UBA10151; genus JAUSKZ01. The sequence continues at coordinate 16,770 of JAUSKZ010000047.1, read as the reverse complement.
TTGTTCAAAACTAGTCACAAGATCAGCTTGCGGTATAAAATGTAGGGCAATACCTACTTCCGGTTCAAAGGGCTCGTCTCTGAAGTGAAACATCTGCAACTCCTGGTAACAGATTTCTCTTAACCGAGTAGTTAAATTGTCGGCTTCCCTAATAGGTAAGCTCGGCTGTAAAGCGACCAAATCTACCGCATAGTTTCGGGCACCCAAATTTTTAGTAGAAATACCTAAACTCTTACATCCAGCTGGGACCAAGTAATCTTCAAAAAATTCAGACACCATCTGAGCCGAATCTCGGGCATATCCAAAGCTCAGTCCTTCACGGGTCATCCAATCCCGAAGTTTGTCGTAAGGAGGTGCTAAACTTTTATCAATTTCAGCCATAACTACAATTAAAGTATAATATAAACCTGATGGACGAGATAATCAAACATTTTGGTAGTAGAGTTAAAACAGATATAAGTTTTAAAGAACTAACTACTCTTCAAATTGGCGGTCCAGCCAAGTACTTTTTAAAAGTCCAAACTGAAAAAGAGTTACTAGAAATAGTTAAAATTGCCGCCAAAGGTAATATTCCCTACCTTATTGTCGCTTCTGGCAGTAACTTGTTAGTTTCAGACCAAGGATTTGATGGTTTAGTTATTCAAAATTCCATCTCGGCAATTGAAAAAGACGACAACTCTATAACCGTCAAATCGGGGACGCCTCTACAAGATTTAGTTAACTTTACCTTAGAACAAGGCTTCCCGGGTCTTCAAAAACTAACCGGGATTCCGGGAACTGTAGGTGGAGCAGTTTACGGAAATGCTGGAGCATATGGACAAACTATTAGTGATTACCTGACTGAAGTTAGCTGCTTTGACGGATCACAAAAAATAACTAAAACTCGAGAGAATTGTCATTTTACTTACCGGGAAAGCGCTTTCAAACAAAGCAAACTAATCATCTTGGATATTAAATTTACCTTACCTAAAGGCTCCAGAGAGCTTTTGCAGTCTGAAGCCGAAAAAACACTGGAGCTCCGATTAAAAAAATATAAACCAGGTATTAAGTGTCCCGGCAGTTTTTTTAAAAATGTTTTAACTGAAAATTTATCAGCTGAAACAAAAAATCTACTTCCTCCTTATAAGGATACCTTTGGAAAAATTCCAGCCTGGTTATTTTTGGAAGGAGTTGGCGGTAAAGGCGCCAGTTTAGGTAAAATTAAAATTGCTGACTTTCATGCTAACTTATTTATAAACCAAGGTGATGGGACCGCTGCTGATTTTTGGCAATTGGCTTGGGAGTACTCAGAAAAGGTTAAGGAAAAATATCAAGTTCAACTTGAACCTGAGGTTCAACTAATTAATTTACCTCCTTTAAGTTAGTTTACTCTACTATCTTTACTTCAGGATTAATCGGGAGTCTATACGGATAAAATGCATCCATCACTGATTCAAAACCGTCTTTAGCCCCTTGAAGTAATATATTCCTTCTGGTTTCCCATCTTGAGATAGTTTTTTTACTGCCCGGTATACTAACGGAATCTATTCTTGGATGATAATTCAAATCATTTTGAGATAGGTAAAGCTTATGCAGTATTTTATTGTAGTTCTCCCCTGAATACCTGCATTTGTCTGCCAGTTCAGGAAACTTTCTTTTTAGAAGTTGATAGGTAAACCAGTCAGACATTCTAGGAGATTTAAACTGTTGACCCTCTGGCTTGGAAAGTAACACTAAAACGTGCGTACATTCATCTGCTATCGCTTGATTTAGAGCTAAACTCCCTTCTACGACCGCTCCATCAAGAAATGATCGCCCATTTGCTCTTACAGGAGTCGTCAACAGAGCCATTCGAGGCGCGCAGTTTAAAATTAGATCTATTCTCCCATCATTAACAGGGCTTACCTCGTGCATCTCCCCGTCATTTGCTGACAAAATATAATTCTTCAATAAAAAAGCTCGTTCAGTAACTTTATCTCTATTTAAGACCACAGCAGTTTTAGTCACGTCTACCAGATAATCAATGTCTAAAAGATCTCTCCCTTTCAGTAGACTACCAAAATTAACAAACTTCTTGTCATCTAAGTAGTCATAGTAGATTGAGGTTCCCCATTCAGGATTACCGGAAGCAAAATATAAAGCAGCATAGCTACCTGCTGATATTGAATATATTCCATCGAAAACGTCAAAAGCATTAAGTGCTTGAAGTGCAGCACATTGCGCGCCGGTAATAACTCCTCTCATTGCTCCACCTTCAACCACTAAACCTAATTTATAAGGATCATCTCTTTTATCAGGATTACTGCCTGAGACTATTCGATCAGCTACAACTTTTCTCACTCCTGAATAAAAACAATTTTCTTTCATGGAGAAAGATTATATATGATCTAGGACATAATATGAGAACTCGTGGCCCAAGTTATTTCAGCCGATGAAATTAAGAAAACTCTGCCTGGATATTCTCCAGAAAAATCTGAATTGTTCCATACTCAATCCGCAAGAATAGCTGACAGAGACTTCGATAAAGCTCTCAAAGAAAATCCTTGCAAAGAAGTAGTTTTATTGTGTGGTGGTACAGCTTCCGGCAAGACTGAGTTTTTAGACACCCAACTTATTGATAAAGATTGTCTAATCTTTGACGCTACTCTTTCTACAGAAAAAGGGGCAGAGATCAAGATTAGAAATATTCTAAGAGCAAAGAAAGTGCCTGTAATTTTTGCTGTAATACCAGATAATCTCGGCAGGGCGTTTATTGCCTTCCTTAGTAGAGAAAGAAAGTTTAGTGATACTCATTTTTATAGAACTCACTCCGGTTCAAGGAGGGCGTTGCTCTGGATAGCAACAAATTTTAAAGATATAGAGATTAATCTCGTAGAGAGCTCTTACACTTCTGACCAAAAGCTCCAGTTTGCAAAAATTGAATTCGAGAGCAGGCAACAGTTAATTAATTATTTGACTGGTTTACAAACGACAGAAACTGGTATAATTTCTCAAGTAGAAAAGACTTTATAAAATGAAAAAAATACTATATAAAACCAATCAGAATAATCCTACAATCAAGGCATACAAAGAAGCCATCGAAAAAGGCATGCAGAATCATCATGTTTTACCCAGAGGTGATGAGTGGATAGTAAAAAAGGCTGGTTCATCCAGAGCTAGTCAAGTTTTTAGCACACAGAAGGAAGCCGCTAATTATGGAAAACTAGTAGCACAAAATAACGGGACAGCACTCTTTATACATCGTTCTGATGGGAAAATTAGAGAAAGAAAAGATTACTAATTTTTAGCAACTATCATACTAGATTTTTGATAAACTAATTAACCTATCTCCACTCACTTAAGCTACCTTACTCGATTACTTGATGCTTACTCAGAATTTGCTTGACTTCTCCCGAAATATCTTGAAGAGAAAGCTCTGATTCCTGGCCTTGTAAGGTTTTATCTACCGTTTGTTTGTAGATCGCTATTAGTTCATCGTTAATGCCACTATCGGCAACATCTGAGTTTAAATACCAGCTTTTAAAATTAGGAGCGGTCTTGATATAAGTTGTTGCCAGAGGATCAAATAAATAAAGACTTGCCATATCAATTCTCGGAGATAATCTAATCTCGGCCCCTATTTGGGCGTAAGAGTTAGCCCGAAACTCTAAAACCGGCTTGGTAGCAAGATAGGTTAAAAACTCCCATGCCTCTTTTTGATGTAACGACTTGGACGAGACTCCCTCAGCCCAAAAACTACCATAACTAATCTGACCACCGGGAAGTTGAGGGATAGCATAAACTCCAAAGTTTAAGGTTGGATTCTCTCGCTTTATTTGGGCCGCGATTTTATAGGGAGCAAAATAAAAAGCTAGCCTACCCTCTTTGAACATCTGAGCCGCAGGTGCTAAGGTAGTATCCCAAACCTTATTCCGAGGATCAAGGATAAAACTGGTATAAAAAGTTAAAGCCTCGGCTCCACCGCCCACCGCCGGATCGCCCAAAGAAGTGGATGGTTGTTGAAAAAACAGAGTCGCCAAAATCTCTGGCCAATAATCTATATTACTCGTTGACCCGATGGCTGCCCCGGCAGTTTGGATCTGCCCCGCCGTATTCCTAACTGTGACTTTCCTCGTAGCTACAACAAACTGCTGCCAATCCGAGGGCGTCTCAACCGCTGCTGCTTTTAAGATATCTGTATTTACTAACATCGCTATTCCATCTATCTCCAAAGGTATCCCATAAATCCGCTTGTTGACTACTAAGCGTTCTGAAACGAGAGGATAAAAAGTTTTCTCGAATTCTTCAGCTGAAATCAGCGAAGTTGGAGCAGGTTGTAGATCGCTTGAAAAACTTGACAACCAAGAATGGTGAAAACGGAAGATGTCTGGACCGCTTCCAGCCCGAAGTTGAGTTTGCAATCTGGTCCGATAATTAATCCGCGATTGTTTAACGAAATTAATCTTAATTTTGGGTCTGGAACTTAAGTAGGAGGTGATAATAGCTTTCATCACCCGCTCATCCTCGTCAACGCTCCAGTAAGTTAGCTCGATATCTTGGTCCGGAGCCGAGAGGTTAAAAATTTGTGACCCAAAGCTCCAAAAAACTATTCCTAAGATTACCGAAAATATTAAAACTGACAGTCCCGCGATCTTCATTTCTTAATTATATCCCAAAACTACTTGAGTCGTCCTTTAACTTGCTTTAAAACGGGCAAAAAACTACAATATCGCCAGTGAAACGTAAAAAACTGCTCTTGCCGATTATCTACATCTTGGCTTTTTTTACCACCCTGCTCGTCGGATACTGTGCATATCTGGCTTACTATCAAGGCAAAAACTTCCCGGGAATAATGGTCGGAGCCTTTGATGCTTCGGGAATTGCTCCCGCCCAAACTAAATCAGCCCTTCTTGCAGAGTTTAAAAAACGTCAAGATACTCCTTTATCTTTAAGTTACAACTCACAACTCTTTCCTCTTGAGTTAGATGAGTCACAGCCCGAGATTGATGCAGAAAAAGTAGCTCTGGAAGCTTACCAAATTGGTCGGTCTGGGGATTACCTAAAAGATTTAAGAGAGCAAGTCATCTCCCTAATCTCAAAAACAAAAGTAACTCCTAATATTTCTTTTAAAAAAGAACATCTTTTAAATTTCCAGATTGCCTATATCAACCGGACCCTCGATACAACCGTTGTCAACGCCAAAGTTAAGTTAGGAGACCCAATTGTGGTTGAACCTTCAGAAGCCGGAAAACAAATCGATGAGGAGAAATTAAAATCCCAAATTAAAGATTACTTGAGTTTGGAAAGCGGCCCACCCTCAGCAGTTCCCTTAAAAGTAATCGAGCCTTCCTTTACAACCACAACCGCCAACTCTACCAAGACGGCTCTCGAAAAAATCTTTCAAAAACCATTAACTTTAACCTACCAAGAAAAAAGTTGGCAGATTGATCAAAAAGCCCTCTATAGCTTGATTAGCTTTGATCCTAAAAATGAAGATGTTTTAGAGATTCAAACCCAAAACGGTAATTATTATCTAAATAAAGAGAGGTTGGATTATTTTATCTTACAAATTGGCAATGAAATTGATCGCCCAGCCCTTGACGCTAAATTTCAATTCGAACCTTCAGCCGGTAAAAATGCCCGGGTCCGGGAGTTTCAGAACTCCCAAGAGGGCCGGAAGCTCAATCAAAACCAAACAACTCTCTTGTTAACCCAAAACCTAATAAACGACACGCCGGATTTAGTTTTACCTGTTGAGATCTTAAAGCCTAAGATTAGCAACGAGGATGTTAACAACCTTGGTATAAACGAACTTTTGGCTCAAGGAGTTTCCCATTTCCAAGGCTCGATTACCAATCGAATTTACAACTTAGGCTTAGCCGCCTCCCGGATTAACGGAGTCTTGATCCCACCGGGAGACAACTTCTCGTTTAACGCAACAGTTGGTGATATTTCGGGCTCTTCCGGTTATAAACCAGCTTATGTTATTAAATCCGGACGAACGGTTTTAGACGATGGCGGAGGTGTTTGCCAGGTCTCAACTACAATCTTTAGAGCCTCTTTAAAGGCCGGACTGCCGATCGTCGAAAGAACCGCCCACGCTTATAGGGTTGGTTACTACGAACAAGACTCCCCACCCGGACTTGACGCCACTGTCTTTCATCCATCCGTTGATTTTAAATTTAAAAACGATACTGGTGCCCATATCTTAGTCCAGACTTATGTTAAAGGGACCTCACTTTATGTTGATCTCTACGGCACACCCGATGGAAGAACTACTAGTCTCACCACTTCCAAAGTTTTAAGTCAAACCCCACCGCTGCCAGAGCTTCGCCAAGACGATCCGACCTTGCCAAAGGGTGAGATCAAGCAGGTTGATTGGGCTGCTTGGGGAGCCAATGTGGTTTTTGACCGATCTATTACAAAAAACGGTGAGACAAAAAAAGAGACCTGGAGATCAAACTACCGCCCTTGGCAATCTGTTTATCTTGTTGGAACGCAGTGACAACAAGTCAAGAAGGAATGCTCACTTCAGCTTGCTGAAGAAGAACCTATCTTATCTTGTTGGCACTCGTGAAGGATGAAAATATTACTAACAATCATTTTAATATTAATTTTAATCCCTTTGGCAACTATCGCCACCAAACAACCGGCCTTCTTTTATAATTGGCTGCTATCTTTACAAAGAGATCACCCAAAGATTGAAGAAGAGCTCAATTCTTCGGCTTTACCAGATAACTTTTCAAAAGATCTATCTAATCTCCCTAAAAGTGTCCTGGGAACTTTTACTGACACAATCGAAACAAAACCTCGGGAGTTAAAAGAGGCCGCCAAAGAGGAGCTGTTCCAACAAGCCCAACAAAGCCTGAATACAGCTTTTGATAAAAAAGTTGAATCTAGTGCTCCAACTGTTAAGATAGTTGCGGAGAGTACTTTAAAACCAGAAGATATTACCGCGGTTGACCTGTCTCAAGAAACCCTGTTAAAAATTAAAATCAGCCGGGGCTCAAGTTATAACTTAAAGTTTATCAATATCCCTCAAGATACCTGTCTTTATATCGGTGCTGATAAATATCCAATTACCAACCAAATCGTCTCTCTAGCCTTTAACTCCAACGGAACTTATCCGATTAAAACCAATCTTTGTAATTTAAACGATAGAAATTTAGGTGAGATTACAGTTGAGTAGTTTTAAAATATGAGATTTTTTATTTTTGGAGCGTTAGCGAGAAAAAGAAGAATCTCGGCTATAATACAATAACGAGATTCTTCAAGATGCTTGCATCGCAAGAAAGCTACCTTAGAATATAGAATATTATGCGCTTTTTTATCGCTTTAGAAATACCCGAGGAGTCCCGTCAAGATATTGAGAATATTCAAAGGCAGATTCAAAAAATTATCCCCCATCTTAAACTAACTGGTTCTCATAAGTTTCACCTCACCATTGCTTTTATCGGTGACCAGGATGAGGAGTGTAAAGATGCTTTAATCAACCTTATTAAGGAAAGTACAGCTAATATCCCTCCGTTTGAAGTCAGCCCAGCCTATCTTGACGGCTTTCCGAGCTTACACTCCGCCAAGGTTTTTTGGCTGGGAGTTAAAGGGGATATTGATAAGCTAATGATTCTCCGGGAAAGAATTAAGGACGGATTAAAAAGACTTCATTTGGAGATTGACGAGAGAAGGTATATTCCCCATATCGCTATCGCCAAAGCGGCTGATTTTCAAATGACCGACTCAGAAGAGGCAAGCTTGCAGGAGCTAATGCTCAAACCCTTACAACCCTTTACTATCGACTCCATTAAACTCTTTGAATCAATCCCTCAAGAAGGCTTTCACGACCATAACACCTTAGCCGAGATCAAACTTCGGTGACAACCCGAGCTTTAACTTACAAGTACTCACCCACTCATCTCTTTGGGGAGATTTACAAGCCGGACAATATGGCTTTTCACAGAAGTTAAAATCAAGGGTTGCCAAGATCTTCTCTATTCTCTCTTTTAAGTCTTCTTCAACACCTAACATTGAATTTAAATCAAAGTCGCAAGACTTACTCTCGTCTCGAGCATCTCCCCAAAGTCTTACCATAAACCGGGCTTTGGAATATCCCATCTTAAGTAGATCTTCCGAGGCCAAATAGACATAAATTTTAGGCATTAGATCCATATCTAAATAACTTTTACCTTTTTCCAAATCCTCAAAGTATTTATAATCCACCACCTCAGGCACCCCGTCTTCCCCCATCTCCACCCCATCCGGTCCTCCCCAAACTTTAGTTGGTTCATCACCAGGAAGGGTTCTTTCCCAAAACTCTTTAATTAAAACCGAGGGTTTAACCTGACCTTTTAACTGCTGGTAATACTGTTCAAAAACATTTCTCGCTTTATCTACTAAATCCGGGGTTAAAAATTTAACTTGTTGACCATAATAAGAACGCTCACCGTTACGCTCAAAATGAGACTGCATCTCCAGTTGGCCCAAACTAATATAGGGCCGGATATTTTCAAAGGGTTGGCCGTAAGACTTGCGGCGGTGGATGTTTTTTATGGCCAAATCGAGCAGACAACCCAAAGCTTGGTTAGGAGTCCCCTCAGCCAGCTCATATTTTTTTTCTAAATGATGCCCCACAAAGAACTTAAATAAACATTTATCAAAATCATGAAAATCAGACAGAGAGAAACAATGGGTTCTCGAGATATTTACTTTTTTAGCAGACTGTTGGTTATTCCAGGTCATATTCTTTACCGTAATCCTTTCTGGGCAACGATGACAACAGAGATTTTCTGCCTCAAAATATCTTAAATCTCAGCAAACAAAGCATCAATTCTAGCCAAGCCTTCAAATTCTGGGATCCCCTTTACAAGCTCGATACTTTCCTCAACCTGCTTTTTGGAAAAATCGGGATTGCCCCCATACTTTACGCTGGTAGTTTCTCTGGGTAGATTGTCTATTCTCCGAAGTTGATCTCGAACCTGCTCAACTTTCTCGACAGTCACTTCAGGAAATTTCATACCGCTTCCTCGGAACGACTCCCTGATCTCTGATAGGTCAGGCAACGGGGAAGCTGCAAGCATCTCATCAAAACCTTTCTGAGTAACTCCTACTAGACATACTCTCTTAGCCCCGAGTTTAGTCAGCCTTGTATAAAGATCCAAGAATACTAACTTCTCCTCAGGCAAAAGATTAAAACTAAAACCCGATCCATGAAAGGCATAGCGAGCCGAAACGAACCCAACCGCTCCACCGGGCTTGAGACGACTGGTGCACTGTTTTAAAACCTGACTTCTTTCCCGATCCACAAATTCAGCGCTCGAGATAGTTTTATCTCCCTTATTATGATATTTAGCCTCTGCTACCTCACCTCCAACAGTCCAGTTATTGCCTGAAGCATCCCAAGAACCGTTGAAGAGTATTGTTCCAAAATTCTTATCTCTTAAGGCAGAGTCTCCTTTGTTAATATCTGCTATATCTCCATTTAAAATAGTTACTCCCTGCTTGTTTGTGGTTACAACTCTTGGTGAATGCCAAATCCCCTCATCAGAGTCATACTTACCTTGCTGCTGATCAATCGCAAAAGAATCAACTCCGGACGCTGCAAAAGTATTAGCGATATGGATATTTGCTCCAAAACCTACATCTAAAAAAATCCCTCTGGAAGCTAACTTGAATCTATCAATTAAAAATCTAGCCAACTCTGTTTGTTTCTCGGGGTTTTCAGCAAATCCTTCGGAAGAAAAAGGAACAGCTAGCGAAGCAAAAGAATCGTAGGATATCGGTCTTGTCTTATCACTTAAGATATTTCCTGGGTAATTTTCATCGATTACTTCTATTGGGACTGGACTCTTCCTCTCTGCTTCAGAAGGAGGTTTTAGTCTTAATACCTGCAGCAAGGAAGTAAATCTACGTTGTAAAGCTCTGCCTCGTTCCTTATCAATCATAACCTAACCATAACCCATCCTATATAATCTTTCAATTTAACTCTGTTAAAATAGCTTCATGAAATCAAAAATAATCTTAGGGATTGAAAGTAGCTGTGATGAAACTTCAGTAGCGGTGATTGAGAAAAACGGAGACCGAGTAAGACTCTTGTCCAATATTATCTCCTCATCAATTGAGATTCAAACAAAGTATGGAGGAATAGTGCCGGAACAGGCAGCCAGGGAACAACTTAAAGCGATCATTGCAGTTATTACCGAATCACTTCGCAGTGCTCAGTGTAAACCTCAGGATTTAGATGCTATCTCAGTTACCCAAGGACCAGGACTTATCGGATCACTCCTAGTCGGGGTTGAAACAGCTAAAACCTTAAGCCTTATTTGGGATAAGCCACTCATCCCCGTCAATCATCTGATTGCTCACTTTTATGCTAACTGGATTGAGATTGAAGGACAACCATCTTTCCAACCACCGATCTTCCCAGCCATCGGCTTACTGGTTTCCGGGGGCCATACCGATTTAATTTTAATGAAAAACCATGGAGTCTATGAGTACTTAGGTGGGACCAGGGACGACGCAGCCGGAGAGTGCTTTGATAAATGTGCCCGAATTTTGGGGATTGCCTCATATCCTGGCGGAGTCAAACTGGCTGAGCTCGCAAGAGGTGGGGACCCTAGTCAAATTACCCTACCAAAGCCAATGTTAAACAGCGGTGACTTGGACTTCTCTTTTTCCGGACTTAAGACCGCGGTCTTAAATTTAACCCAAAAAGACCCAAATTTTAACGATAATCTGTCAAATATCGCTGCCTCGATTGAAAAATCGATCGTTGACGTGTTAGTCAAAAAAACAATTCTAGCAGTCCAAAGAAATAAAATTGAACAAGTTATGATTGCAGGCGGAGTCGCTGCGAATTCCCAGCTCCGGGAAATACTTCAGATAGAACTATCCAAAGCACAGTCACGTGTCGAGTTGTCAATTCCACCGGTTAGTTTGTGTACTGATAACGGAGCAGTCACCGCAGTTTGCGCCTTATTTAACTTTAAAGAGGTGTCGCCTTTAACTCTTCAGGCTGATCCGAATATTACTTTAAGAATTTAAGAGGAAGCTTTACAATATGACAGACATGACAGACACCCAAGATAAATCTACTGAGAGCACAATCTACCAATTATGGGAAAAGCAGGGATTATTTAAAACTGACCCAGACTCTACTAAGCCTTCCTATTCACTCCTCATGCCACCACCAAATTTAACCGGTGAGTTACATTTAGGTCACGCTATGCAACACGCCATCATGGATGCTATCGCCCGCTTTAAAAGGATGCAAGGGTTTGATGTTCTACTTTTACCGGGGGTTGATCACGCCGGGATTCAATTTGAGGGCACCTTTAATAAACTGTTGGCCAAGGAAGATTTAAGTAAACAAAAGTTGGGCCGGGAAGAGTGGTTAAAAAGAGCAGAGGTGTTCCGAGAAGAGAACTATCAATCTTTCCATAAAACTTGGACAGTTTTTGGCCTCTCGGCTGATTGGTCCAAAGAAGTTTATACCCTGGAGCCCAAAGTCCAAAAAGCGGTTTTTGCTGAATTTGAAACTTTTTGGGAGCAAGATCTCCTATACAAGGGAGCATACATTGTTCAGTGGTGTCCCAAGTGTGGCACTGCCATTGAAGATCTGGAGATGGAATATCAGGAAAGAAAAGAGAAATTATACTTTGTTAAATATCGCGTCATTGCGAAGGATGTAGATCGCCACGCTAGCGCTCGCGATGACGATGACGATCAAGAATATATAACAGTCGCCACCGCCAGACCGGAAACTATTTATGCTGATACCGGGATCGCTATTTACCCCAAGCATCCAAAGTTTTCAAAACTGGTTGGCAAAACGGCTATCAACCCTTTAACTGGTAATTTAATTCCCATCTTTGAAGACCCGAGAGTTGATAAAGAGTTTGGGACCGGAGCTTTAAAGATTACTCCGGGACACGATCTTTTGGATTATGAAATCGGCAAAGAGCACAGCTTACCAATTCTTCATGTTATCGACAAGAAAGGCCGGATGACCAATCTTGCTCCTTTACTCGAAGGATTAAAAATAGACGAAGCCAGGGAGAAAACAGTCCAACTACTTGAAACTAAAACAGCCATCGCCGAATCAAAAGAGTTTGCTCATTCAGTACCTGTTTGCGAAAGGTGTAAAACTACTGTTGAGCCTTTAATCTCAGAAGAATGGTTTATAAAAATGGAGCCTTTGGCCAAGAAAGCTTTAAAACATATCGGTCAGATTAAATTCTATCCCGGTAATTATAATAAAATTCTTTCCGATTGGCTGGAAAATATCCACGATTGGTGTATCTCCAGATCCCTTTGGTGGGGTATCAGGATTCCGGTTTGGTATTGTCAAAAGTGCAATCCTAATCATTTAGTCGGCAAGGACAAAGATATGGTAGTTTCAAAAGAAGAACCAGGCAAAACCTGCCAGAGTTGTTCCGAGAAACACTGGGTTCAAGACGAGCAGATCTTTGACGCTTGGTTCTCCTCCGGGATGTGGCCACTGGCAACCCTGGGGTGGCCTGAGAATACCCCGGAACTCCAAAGGTACTACCCATGGGACTTTGAGTTAACCTCTCCTGAAATTAAGTTCCTCTGGATCGCTAGGATGATTATGTTGAGCTTATGGTTTGAAGATAAAATACCTTTTAAAAATATGTTTTTTCATGGGATGCTCCGGGATTTACAAGGCCGGAAGTTTTCTAAATCTTTAGGCAATGGCATCAATCCGGGAGAACTTCGGGATCAATGGGGAACTGATAGTACCCGGATGGCCTTGTACTCTTACTCAGTTCCCGGCAGAGACGCCAAAGCCTCCCGTCAAACAATGGATGAAAGATGTAAAAACTTCCGCAACTTTGGCACCAAACTTAAAAATATCTATCGTTTTACCATGGAATTAAAACCAGAAGTGCTTGGCATGCCCACTTCAGCTCCTCAAAGTGACGTCATTGCGAGGAGCCAGCTGGCGGAGAAGCAATCTCACGCTGATGATAAACTTATCCTCAACCAACTAAATAATGTCGTCCTGGGGGTGACTAAAAACTTAGAGGACTTTAATCTTCACCTAGCTTTAGACGAGATCTATGAATTTATTTGGCATCAACTTGCTGATGTTTATATTGAGAAAAGCAAAGCAAGGCGGGCGCAGGCTCAACCCTGTTTAGAACAGGTCTTAGAAATCTGTCTTAAACTCCTTCACCCTTTCATGCCCTTTACAACCGAGGAACTGTGGCAAAAAATACCTCATACCGAAAAATCCATTATGCTTGCTAAATGGCCGATTGCGAGATAATAACTTGAATAGGAGTTGATATGAATAAAGAGATCCTGGAAATTGCTAATGGTTTTAAACATGCCTGGAAACTATTAGATAGATCCGAGAAAGTCCTACTGACCCTCTCCTCACTTTTAACTTTAGCGGTTGGATTTTTAACCAATATCCCGGCATTAATTTTAGGCAAGTTAGTTGACCAAGTAATCGTCACCGATAGCTTCTCTTTTATAACCGTCCTGCCCTACCTGTTACTTATTCTATTTATTATACTCATTAAAGAAGGGCTAACCATCGGCAGGAAGTATTTAGTCCATGATGTCACTACCCAAACTGAAAAAAAACAAACAGTTAAGGTCATCTCTCATCTTCTTCAAACTGATATAACCGAACTGAGCGCCCACCAAATCGGCTCTTTGCATGGCCGAGTTTTCCGCTCCATTGCGGGATTTATCCAGATAATCAAACTGACTTTTATGGACTTACTGCCAACAACCGCCGCAGCTTTAGGAGCAGTCGTAATTGCCTTGACTCAAAAACCACTTTTGGGATTTGCGATGCTTCTGGTCATCCCGGTTGGAGTTTTTATTATCTTCAAACAAATCTCTTCCCAAAAAGGGATCCGAGTTTTTTTAATCCGCGGCAAAGAAAAGATCGATGGTGCAGTAGTTGAGATGCTCGGTGGAATTGAAACTATTAGAAGTCTAAATACGGCTCATTTCGAGACTTTAAGGATTGAGAAGATATCAGAGGATTTAAGACAAAAAGAGATTAAGCACCACCTGGATATGTCTTTATATGATGGTGCTAAATACTTAAATGACGGCTTCTTCTATATCTTGGTAATCGCTTTAGCCATTTTCCTAGCCTCCTTAGGGGTAATTACCAAAGGTGATATTTTAGTTTACGCAGTTTTATTTACCAGCATCACCGGTCCCCTGCGGGAGATCCACCGGATAATTGATCATGCTCACGAAAGCTCGATTAGAATAAACGATCTAACTGAGTTATTGGAAAAACCTCAAGACGAATCGTTTAAAGCAACTTTGGAATCAACTGTTGATGATTCATCAAGAATAATTGTTACCCGGAACCTGTCCTTTACTTATCCTGGCGGGGAGGAAGTTTTAAAAAATATTAATCTAGCTATTGAAAAGGGTCAGAAAATTGGCATCGCCGGAGCCTCCGGTTGTGGCAAATCAACTTTTATTAAAATTTTACTGCGCTTAATTCATGGCTTCAACGGTGAAGTGTTGATATTTGGCAAAGATCTAAAAACCATCTCCCGGCAGGAGTTATCTGCAAAAATTGCGTACATCCCCCAAAGCACCTATCTATTTTCGGGAACTATCAGAGAAAATATTGTTTATGGGAACGAAGCGTCTGATGATCGGGAGATTGCCAAAGCTGCTAAATTAGCCAATATTTGGGATGAGACCCTAAAAAGTTTAGGAGGTTTAGATGGTAAAGTATCAGAGCGGGGCTCTAACTTAAGTGGTGGCCAAAGACAACGACTAGCGTTGGCAAGATTAATTCTACAATCACCTGAGATTCTTATTTTTGATGAAGCAACCTCGGCACTGGATAACACCAACGAAGCGATTGTTTTAAAAAACTTAGAAGAAATATTTAAAGATAAAACCATTATTATGATAGCTCATAGATTGACCACCTTAAAAAACTGCCATCGGATCTTAGTTTTTGATAAAGGCTTAATAGTCCAGGAAGGTAATTTTAAGGATCTGTCCCAACAAGAAGGACTATTCAAAAAGTTTCTGGAGCAAAGAAGTGTCTAGTTTTTGCTGGGTTTAGCTTATTCTTGAGGTTTTTCTTCAGACGGAGTTTCAGTTTTAGCTTGTTCCCCTTCAGCAACCTCGGCTACTGCACCTTCTGCGCCCGCAGTTACTGCTTCACCTTCAACTGCAACCTCACCACCTTCGGTAGTCACTGCTTCAGCCGCGGCAGCTTCTTGAGTCGCAGCTTGCTCAGCCGCTTGTTCTTCAAGTAATTTTTGCATCTCTTCAGTAACAGCGTTATCAAGCTTAACTACCACAGCTTCAAGGTCAGCGTGTATGGTTACCCCCTCCGGTACTACCAAACTTGAAACTATGATCGAATCTCCGATGGCAAGAAGTGAAGTAATATCAACTTCAATATTCTCCGGCAATTCAGTTGGCAACGCTTCAACTTCAATCTCACTCATTGGTTGGATAACTACTGCCTCACCAGAGCGAACTATCTCCGGCTGATCCCCTTTTAAAACAACCGGAACAGTAACCCGAACTGACTCTTTTAAGTTAACCTGGTAAAAATCAATGTGGAGCGGTTCACTACTGACAGCGTGGACTTGGACATCCCGAACCAAAACCGGCCTAATTTTATCTGCCCCAATCTTTAAATCGATTAAACCTGACTCCCCACTCTTGGCAAAGACTTTTAAAAAGTCTCTACTATTAACCGTCACATTTTCAGTGGCGATCTTATTGCCAAAAACATGCGCCGGAACCAAGCCCACTACCCTTAAGGTTTTGACTTTTTTACCGAGTATAGTTCTATCTTGAGCGTCCAACGGAATTGTTTGCATATATCTTTTGGTTTTCGAACCGATGCTATTTTAAGCGTTTCCCTCTCAAAAGACAAGGGAGCTTCACTTTTTCTGGAAGTTTAGTTTAAATTGTTGATCTGTCCCGGTGGTTGAACTTATCACTACTACCCCATCAGTTTTCTGATCTTTGGGTTCAATAAGTCTTAGAGATGGCGGGTATTTAACCTTTAGACTTAATTCCTCGCTTGAGGTCCCTGGTTGTTTAAAAAAATTATAGACAACAGTTGATGTCTTGTCGCTAAATTGTAAAGCACTACTACCTGAGTACTCTAAAATCAAAGCTTTTTCTTGCTTGCTGAGTAAATTAATCTCAATGATATAGACCGCTTTTCCATAATCACTAAGCTGGGTAGAGGCTCTAGTAATCTCTTGGCCGCCCCATTAAACTTTGGTGACATTGGTGGTTGGTGGCAAATAGATCCTCAACCGGCTACTATAACTACTTGGGTTACTGAGGTTTTGATTAGCGTAGGTTAAAGTTAGTTTATTTTTAACCAGGAAGTTTTTATCAATCGTTGATTCAAACTCCCAATCCCTTTTTATCTCAGAAAATTTACCTCCAGTCACAAATTCCAAAACCCCTAAAAACTCATCCCGCTCCCCTTTTAAAGTTTTAGCAAATCCCCCACCGTAGTTTTCTGAGTCGATGAACGAAGCCAAGACCGGATCCCGCATATAGATCATCAGGTGTTTTTCGCGAAAAGGTGTTTCTAAATTGGCCACGACCTTAGGTAAATTTTTCGATGAGCCATAAATTAACTTATCTAAAGCTTCTTTTAGACTCTCTTTGCCCTTCGTCTCTTTTTTGTCCGTCGGTTCAATATTGCCCAAATTGACTAAAAGTCTACTTAACCCTTGGCCATCTAAAATAATCACTCCGTTCGCCTTGACACCCTTTGACTCCTGGTAAAACTTAAGAAGATTTTGAGCCGAATTTGAAAAG
>JAUSKZ010000041.1 GCA_030646805.1 Candidatus Daviesbacteria bacterium | reverse complement strand
CGATGCAACTATGGCGACTTGAAAAGTGGTTAACTCAGCAGGCATAATTATAAATCCACCGAAGGTTGCGCCTGGAAAAGAGTAGGGGAAAACTTGGAAACTGGGAACTTTAATCACTAAAAAATATAAAGCCAAAACATTAACCAGCCAGGCAAATATTCCCAATGTTAACAAATTTAATGGTAAGAATAAGATTTTCATGAGAGGAACCAATAAGATGTTACTTAACATAAAGGCCAACGCTCCGAGTGCTAGACCTTTCATTCCATCGTTTATAATTAAACTGGGGATTAGTTGGGAAGTAATCCAAAGAGCAGACATATTAATTAAAAAATTTCGCAGCAACGATTTCATCTACTATCTATTATACACGGCTTCCCGCATCCTGACTTTACGATGATAACTAATTGCAAAACGGTGAGCTTCGTCGCGAGTCTTTTGTAGAAGCCTTAAAGCCAAAGAGGTTCGAGGCAGCTTAATTACCGAAAAATCTTCTCTATAAAGCCACTCCATTTTTTTAGCTAGCCCAAAAACCGGAACATCCTTATCCCGAGATCTAATTTCCTTTAAGGCCGCCCCGACTTGACCTTTTCCGCCATCGATTAAGATTAAGTTAGGCTTTGGCCACTCTGGGTGATTTAAACGACGTCTGACAATTTCAGCCATCATGGCAAAATCATTAGGTTTACCCGTTTCTTGGACTTTAAACCGACGATACCATTTTTTATCAATATCTCCATCGGTTAAAACAACCAATGACCCCACTGCATTTTTACCGCCAATATTGGAGACATCAAAACACTCAATTCTTTCCGGAATTTCTGCCAAATTTAAAACTAACTTTAACTCCTCTAAGGATTTTTTATTTTGCAACTCTAAAAAATTGGGGTTTTCTAAATAGCTCTCAGCTTTATTAATTTGGGTTAAGTAGTCGACACCAGTAATTATCCTTTTAATATAGTTTGCCTTTTCAAACTCAAGGACCTTCGAACTTGCATCCATCTCTGCCTCTAAACTCTTAACCAAATCTACTTTTTTACCCTCCATAAATTTAATAAACCGATTAATTATCTTTTTATAATCCCGGACTGAGATTTTTCCAACACAAGCACCCGGACAAAGCCCTAGATGATAGTAAAAGCACGGTCGATGCCGTACCTTTAGCTTTAAGCTTTGAGTTTCCTTTGGCGGATTAGCACACCAAGGAAATAATCTTCTTAATTTTTTAAGAGTCTCTTTAACAACTCGGGATGACGGAAAAGGTCCAAAATACTCCAAAGAGTCACGAAGCTCAGTCTTTCTGGCTGTAATAATTTTTGGAAAACTCTCTGCAGTAACTTTAATATAAAGATAATCTTTATCATCCATCAACCGGATATTAAAAACCGGGCGATATTTTTTAATTAAATTGGCTTCTAAAATTAGAGCCTCTATCTCTGATTCAACAACAATAGTTTCACAACCGGCGATATTCTCGACAAGAGAGACAGTTTTAGGGCTATCCAACTTCCCTGAAAAATATGAAGATACCCGATGATAAAGATCAATCGCCTTACCGACATAGATAGTTTTGTTCTCAGTGTTCCGAAATATATAAACACCGCTCCGGTGGGGAACCTTACTCGGGTCAATGAATGTTGGCAACACTAGACACTCCTTGGGGATTTAGATCGCTTTCTAAATATATGGAAAGCGAGTACTCCTAAATAAAGAAGTATTATAAAAACGGCTATGCCAATAAATAAGTAAGGGAAAGGTTTAAAAATATAAAATGGTTTAACTGAAACCAATTTACTAAAAACTTGATTATTTAAACTTACTTCAACCGCTTCTTCAAAGCTTTCGACTACCGAGGGTGTTCGAAGATTAAACTCATATGAGGCGTGACCAAAAGGTGGTATAGAACCTAATTTAATAGTTTTTTCACCCAATATCTTAATCTTGTCACTGGCGATGGTTAAAGTCCCAGGTAGACTCACCGATTGACCGCTATTTATAACCTTAATCTTACCTTTGGCCGGAAACCCTGCCCACAAACGTTCGGGAATATCTATCTGAACACCTAGCTCGAAAGACGCAGCAAACTCTTTATCAGCAACTGTCACCTTAACGTCATCACTGGTATATGGGGTCTCAGAAGAGCTACCTTTGATCGCCAATACAAAATGATTAAGGTCAAATTTATTAAAATAATCAACTCCTCCAGAGGTATTCTCCCAAGTTGGGTCAACCATTACCCACCCCCGATTATCATCGTAATACTCAGGCCAAGCATGAAGTAAATCCCGTGAAAGTGAGAGGGGACGCAAATTCTGATTTTGACTATAAGCAAAGCCATCCAACTCTCTGGCGGGAATCCCAGCACCTCTCGCTAAGGTTATAAACAGATCGGTAAATTCCATACAAATTGCTTTACTGGGATTATTAAGTACGGTTACCGCTCCCAAACGTTCGATACTGCTCTCGCTTAACCGACTCTCGTCGTATTGTAGGTTGTTAACTACATAGTCATAGATTCTCCTAGCCTTTTCGGTTGAGTCTTGGGGATAATCTCCTTCAAAAATTGAATCCAAAACAGCCGTGACAGCTGGGTTGGTGGTATCCCAGAAGGTATCTGATTTGGTTAGATCTTGCCTTTGGCTTTCAGTTAGGGTCGGAATTTTTCG
Organism: Candidatus Daviesbacteria bacterium; assembly: GCA_030646805.1. Classification (GTDB taxonomy): domain Bacteria; phylum Patescibacteriota; class Microgenomatia; order Daviesbacterales; family UBA10151; genus JAUSKZ01. The sequence continues at coordinate 3,967 of JAUSKZ010000041.1, read as the reverse complement.
AGCTCCGGGTGGGTTATCTTTTTTAGGATTTATATATAATTTAGCCGAACCAAATACATTTACCTCCTGTGAAGATCCTCTAGGCATCTTATACCAAGCTAAATAATTTCCATCAGGATCAACGGTAACATTAACCGGTTCAGGATTGATTTTATTTACCAAAACATCCTGGTATTGGGTATCAGGGGGTAAAGTTATCGAGGTCACAACCGGAAATAGAGAGTCGTTTTGAAGCTGATATTTTAAATTATAGTCAAAAAATTGAGTTGTTCCAAAGTTAATTGAAACGCCATTTCTCTCCAATTGGTCCTTTTCAAAGGTAAAAAATAACCTATTAAAGGTTTGAGACTCCTCTTTTGGTTTTGGTGAAATAGAAGTTGGTTCTCCAAAACTGATCGGTACGGATAAGACCAAATTATAATTTTCTAAATTGGAAGCTGCCGGGATTTTAGGTAGATTAATCTCCCAAGTCTTTCCAATAGCTTGAGCAAAATCACGGGACTTAAGTTTTAGAGTAAAAGCTTGAGATTTATCTACTCCCACAACTTGTTGATTAAATTTGACTGTGATCGAGGTTTTATTTGTAGATGCCTTTCCTTGATTATCCTTTTGTTCAACCTTGGCTTCCATCGGCCCTTTAGAATCAACTGCCGAAACTTCTGTAACTTCAGTCGAACCGATGGTTAAATTAAAATCTGAAACGTAATATTGACTAGTCAAGTTTCGGATATTAATTTTCTGGGTAACACTGGCTGTACCATCTTCCTCAAAGTCATATGTCACATTATAGGTAGTGGCAAACTCGTTATCAGCAAAAACTGGGGAAGGTAAAATTGCTAAAAGAAATAGGAATAATCCAAAAAAGACTTTAAACATAATTATATTTTACCAGGTGAATGACATAGAATGCTATTTTATTATTTTAACCCCATAAGGTTTTATCAACCAAAAAACCCTATAGTTTGAAATTCCCTCGTAATCATTGTATAATTCTCCTTATGATTTTTTCTGAAGCACGATTTAGCAGGGAACCGATACTAGAAGATTCAGTCTTATCTACAAAGAGGCGTGAGCAGTTCTTTGCAGATCATAATCCTACTCCTTTTGGTTTTGGAGCAAGTGCCAATGTTTATCTATCACCATTAAGACTTGAACAACACGAACGTGAGAAGGCTAGTTTATTACTAGGCCGTTTTCCCTCTCCTGAGGTTTTATTAAAAGTTGCTAAACCCGGCATACTCAACGCGCAACTCTTAAAAAGAGACTTCAGCATGTTAGTTGATCCCTACATCCAACCGTTTGCTGTTGCATGCTCCATCCCTCTAGGAACGACCATGTTAATTGAGAAAGCTGAAGGCTTTGATATTACTAAACCTGAGGATGCGTCTAGGTTAACACGAGAAGATGTTAATAGAATATTCTATCAACAAGCACTAGTTTACGAGCGTTTTCATGAGAATGGAGTAAGTCCTGCAGATGTAGGTAAGAATGCTTTTTATCGTAGAGAATTTGACCCTAAAGATCCACGACCTTTTGCTTATCCTCCCAGAATTATTCTTTTTGATCTTGCGTTTACTCGATCGATATCGGAAGGAGGGATAGAACGCGCAATTGATGTTGTAAGTGACCAGGTGGAATTTGTAAAAAATCTTAAGGAGTTATTTAGCCTGGTTGCAAGGAAAAACTTAACAGATGTACAACAAGTAGTTCAGGATATTATGGTAGGTAGCTGTAGTTCGTTTGCACGCATCGCAGATACTATTGATTGGGTTAGTTTTGGTAAGTTCTCGCTTGAGTATGCAAATATCCTAGGTACAAGAATCCCTCCATACGATAGTTCTCAAAAATTCAGTGATTCTGACTTTTTTAAAGCATTTGGAATAATAAATGAAGGTACAAGAATAGAAGTTCCTCAACTAGGTAAGGATTCGGGATCACTTGAAGGAATAGTTTCGGCGGAAAAATTGGGCGTTAGCAGCAACGTAGTGCGCTTGGTAAGTTATTACGTTGAAAGTATAGTTGCTCGCGGATTAAATACCTCTGACGCAGTTAGGAACTATGTGCTGAGTTCTAAATTCCCATCAGTCGATAGAGAAGATTGTTTAGTAAGAACAAACGATGGTAGGACAGTACTTGATGTTTACCTTGAAGAGTTAGAGCTGCAAGGAATAGTTAAGGGTGAAGGTCGAACAAAAAGACCTAATACTATCACAGAAACCACTCTAGATATCATGTTACAGTACGTTGCTAAAGGAATTAGCAGAAAAAGAGATCTTTTTGACAGAATATTTGAGGATTTAGCAAGTGATACTTATGGTTGGAGGACAAAAAAAGGCACCAATCCTTGGATGATACAAATTGGACAGCAAAGTCTAGTTTCTCTATTACTAGATTATCTTGAAGAAACAGGCCAGGTAATTCGTTAGTTCAGTCTCGCAAAGAATCGACCTCAGCGTGTAGAATAAGCTAAATTACTCTCGCTAAATATTTACCGGTTTCAGAGGCTGAGTTCTCCGAAATTTGTAAAGGTGTGCCTTCAGCAATAATCCGACCTCCACCATCTCCACCTTCCGGTCCAAGGTCAATAACCCAATCTGAGTTTTTAACCACATCCAAATTGTGTTCAATTACAATAACTGTATTTCCAAAATTAACCAATTTCCGAAGGATCCCCAACAGTCTTTCAATATCTGCAAAATGTAACCCGGTGGTTGGCTCGTCTAAGATATAGATCGTCTGTCCGGTTTGACGCTTTGATAGCTCAGTGGCTAACTTGACCCTCTGAGCTTCGCCTCCTGATAAAGTTGGAGCCGGTTGACCGAGTCTAATATAACTTAGCCCAACCTCGTTTAAAACTGCTAGCTTATTCTTAATTTGGGGGATGTTGTTAAAGAAAGTTAAAGATTCCTCAACGGTCAACTCTAAAACTTCACCGATATTTTTTTCTTTAAAAAGAATCTCCAAAGCTTCACGGTTATATCGTTTCCCCTGACAAGATTCACAAGTTACATAAACATCAGCTAAAAATTGCATCTCAATTTTAATCTGACCTTCACCCTCACAAACCTCACACCTACCACCTTTAACGTTAAAACTAAACCTTCCCGGTCCATAACCCCTTATTTTTGAATCCGGAGAGTTAGCATAAAGCTCACGGATATGGGTGAATGCCCCAGTATATGTGGCCGGATTAGACCGAGGTGTTCGTCCGATTGGTGATTGATCTACTAGCACTACTTTATCGACTTTTTCAGCTCCCAAAATTTCTTTATGGGCCCCGGCCCTTTCTCTGGTGTGATAAAGCTTGGTGGCCAAAGCTTTGTATAAAACATCGTGTATCAGAGTTGATTTTCCAGAACCCGAAACTCCGGTGACTGCGATAAACTGACCGAGCGGAAACTCAACATTAACCCCTTTTAGGTTGTGTTCAGTAGCTCCAATAACTTTTAAACTGCCGACTTCAACTTTTGGCCGATCTAAACTAGGATCTACCACCACTGATTTTTTTCCGGAAAGGTATCTGCCGGTTAAAGATTTGGGGTCTTTTTTAACTTGATCAGGTGTACCTTGCGATACTACTTCACCTCCGTGTTCTCCCGCTCCCGGGCCAAAATCTATTAAGTAATCCGCCGCTTCCATCGTTTCTTGATCGTGTTCCACCACAACCACAGTATTTCCCAAATCTCGAAGTCTTTTTAAAGTTCCTATCAATTTATTGTTATCCCTTTGGTGTAAACCAATCGAAGGCTCATCCAAAACATAGAGGACTCCGGATAACCCTGAACCTATTTGGGATGCGAGTCTTATTCTTTGAGTCTCGCCACCAGCTAAAGTCATTGAGGCCCGATCGAGTGTTAGATAATCAAGACCAACATCAACTAAAAACTGCAATCTGGAGATAATCTCTTTAAGAATGGAAGCCGCAATCGTTAACTCCCGCTCATTTAAAATTGGAAATTTAAGAGTT
>JAUSKZ010000034.1 GCA_030646805.1 Candidatus Daviesbacteria bacterium | reverse complement strand
CAAAATGCGGGTCGTAGTTATTACCATCTGTTTGCAAGCTTGCATAGATGAGCATATATCCCCGGTTGTCATCAACCTTAGCATCCATACCCGCCAAAGCTAGGGTTCCTGGTATACTATTGTCTGAACGTCTATATAAAGTCTCTTGAGGTTGAATAAAGTTTGTTAGGGTTCCGTCAATATGATCATTAATAGTGGCCCTTTGAGCACTGGGATTATTAGGAGCTATACCACTAGAAAGCTGCTCTACTACCCACCTTCTTGATCTGCCCAAAGAATCTGTAAAAAGTTTTTCTTGAGGTGGGACTTCGGCTACTCTCACTTCTTCTGACCTAGTTGGAGTAGAAGTGAGTTGTGGTTTAGGTGTCCCCTTCTCTGAGGCCGAAACTTTAGAAACTCTAACCTGACCCAAAGCCGAGTTATCCAGACTATTTGCTCCCAGGACAGCCGCACCGACACTACCTAAAACAAATATGGCAGTTCTGGCAGCGTTTTTAAGCCGGGAAACTAAAGGGTGTGAGGGCAGGCGTATTGGTTGTTGGATGGTAATTTCAGATTCAGGTGTCGGCTTTAGATTTTCATTCATATCTGGCAACATTTAACCTATAGTTGTCTGGGTATTATATAATTTTAGCCTCCCTCTTGTCAAATTTTTCTTAATCCTGTTAAACGAAATCTAGTAGAGAAAGTACAGACTGATTCTGAGCACTTTAATCATGACTCTTTAAATAGTCTAGTATTGAATTACAGTAGATATTGTATGCTAAGTCCTTGTTTTCACCGTGAATATTCGAGAAATTATGGTTAGCACCTTCAACCACTTTCTTCTTAGTTTTTGCGTTTTTAAAACCATCTAATAACTCATCCTGAAATATTTGCGGAACAATACTATCCCTACTTCCTTGTAGTAAAAAAACACTTTTAGTATATTTGACCGTTTCTTTTAGAATATCTTTTTTGCCAGGAAATGTTGACATGATGGGTTTCTTTTGGGCTTCCTCTCGGACTGCCAAACCAGAGCCACATAGGGCCATTTTTTCAATATGTGAAAATTTAGAAGCTAACATACTAATCAAAGTCCCTCCTAGAGAATTGGCAATTACATATATTTTGAATCTGTCTTCTTGAGCGCTAAATAAGGATTCAGAATTTGCTATCAAAAATTTCAGAGTATCCGATAAGTCATCCAATTCTTCATAAAAAGTTTTATGAGAAAAAGCTCTTGAAAAAGCATCGTCTTCTTTTTTAAAATAAGTATTCCAGTCTCTTGATGATGAGTAGTATGCTACATGAGCTAAACCTTCGTGCAAGATTTGCTTGCCTAACATTAGTGACTTCGAGCCTTTATCACCGCTTAGCCCATAAGAGCCATGGATAAACAACGCCACATTATTGGTCTTTCTGCGAGACTTTCTTATGCTAATCCTTATTGGGTTACCTGCATAATTACCTTTTAAACTAAGTTTCATAAAATCATCTTCCAATACTATTCTGAGCTATAACCTGTCTATAAACATTAGCATCCGGCAATCCCTCTATATGATACAGCGATTTTTTAGGGTTTAGACCATGAGTAACGATTATTCTTTCTATTGTTAAAAACTGTAGTCTAACTGTAATCTAAAGGAATTTCTTGCCCTTTAAAATCTCTGCAATGGCTTAGATCAACGTTATCCCAATAACTTAAAGGTACGGGAATTTTACCATGTCCTGGAACATCTACCACATATGTTGGACAGGCGATACCACTTAATCTACTCCTCAATAGCGTCATAATTTCTTGCTCCTCTTTGATGTCACATACAAAACGTTCAACTCCTTTTACATAATCACATCGGAAAATATAATAAGGGATTACTCCGTTATGATATAGTCCTTGGAAAAGTTCCATCAAATTATCTACAGAATTGTTTACTCCTTTTAGAAATACCGTTTGAGAAAGTAAAGTTATATTTCTTCGTCTAAGAGATCTAACAACTTTTAAAGTTTCTTCTGTAAGTTCATTCGGATGTTGAAAATTAATAAGCATAAAGAAAGGTTTTTTTTCTCCAATCTCATCGATTAAATTAACCGTCCTTTTTAAAAGCGGGGATTCAAAGGAGCTAGGATTGTGTACCGGTAATCTAGTCCCAACTCTAAAAACTTTAATTGAACTTATATCTCTTATCTTTTTAAGAATATTGATTGTTGTTTTTGGAGCATACAAAGGATCTCCGCCTGACAAGATGACATCATCTATTTGTGGGTTACTTGAAAGATAAGTGGCCATATTATCAATATCTGTCTCTTCTAAATCGCCCTCTGCTGAACCTATCTGTCTGTAGCGGGTACAAAATCGACAATGGGCTGCACAACGAAGGGAGACTTTTATTAACGCTCTATTTGAATACTTATGGACTAATCCTTTTACAACCTCATTTTTATCCTCTTCTAAAGGGTCCTCAAGTTGAAACCTTTTTAGCGCGTCTTCTTCTGGGCTTCTATGAAACTGAAGCTGTATTGCAGGATTATTTAAAGCAAGATCCCTTAGATAAGGGGTGACTTTTTCATTCATAAAGACAGCGCTTAACCTCCTTACTTATAAATAGCAATCAGCTGTCTAATAATCATTTTATTCCAGGATTCAATACACTCACCAGCAAAATCGAACCAGACTCTCATAAAATCTTTTCTATTTATGGCTCGCGTTCTCCCTATTTCAGGATCCTGTAAATAGATATTTTTTTCATCAATTCCTATAACAACCGAGTAATGACCATCAGCCACCTCAGAATCACTATAGTCTGATCTGCCTCTGGTAAACCAATCAACTATTACTGGCACACCTTTTCTAAGCCATCTTTCAAGGTCACTATATTCGCAAAAGTTTTGGATCTCTACTTTAAACCCTAACTCCTCTGCAGCCTTTTTTAATGATTTATCATTTGTACCCAACTCCTTTGAAACATTGCAAAGCTCAGCTAACTCTTTCTCCTCTTTTTCAACATTATAATAAGAAAGGGCTATTTTGAGGCTGGCAGGACCACAATATCCTGTATGAAGGGTCTCCTGAAAAGGTTTTATATCTAACATAATTTTATTATCCATTTTTAAAATTCCAAAATTTTAAATTATCTCAAGTATTATACTATTTGAGGGGAAATGAGTCGAATAAAGCATTTTGGATTGTTTCGGCCTCAGATTGGGATCTTGCTAGAATAGCATAACCCATAATCGGTTCTATATTATCTACAAGAGTAACGACGACGCCCCCTTCTCTTTTATCTAAAGAATACAGAAAAGGCTCCATGTGTCGAAGTATAAACTCAGGCTGAGATTTTTCTTTTCCGTACCGAAATGAATCATTTGACAAGATCGTATAATCTTTCCATTTATCTTGTAAAATTCTTTTGGCTAGATCAAAAATATGAGTACCACCTGTTCTTCTTGTATTTGTTTCGAGTACATAAATTAAACCACTTCTCGAAACTGCAAAGTCAATATCAAAAAATCCTCTATAACCAAGTTGCTGATATTTTTTTGCAATTAGCAGAGACATCTTCGTCATCTCTTTTGTAATGTATTTGTCTAGGACATCTTTACCCATAATTATTCCACTAAATTCGCCTTCTTTTCCAAAAAGTTGACCGCAATGATACCCGAATTTTATATTAGTATCAGAAATAAACAGTTCTGTTGATGGTGAGCCACCACCTATAGCTGTATCAATATCAATATATTCTTCCACTACGAATGGTCTACTGTTCCAAATACCATCATTCCTAAACTCTGATCGAGCTAAGCCTTTGACATCTTTTTCGACCAAAGGATCGTCTTTCTTAAGTATTAATAAACCCCAGCCGGATTCTCCCGTATTTGCCTTAATTACGCATGATTTACCGTCTCTTAAAAACTTCTCAGCTTTTTTAATTGTTGATTCCTCATCCTGACATATTGATCCTTCAGGCAACATTACCCCTTCTAAATTAGTCAGCACAGATCTAAATCCAGACTTAGAGTCTAAATACAAAACTAAATCTAGATTACTTTGCGGTTCTTCAGTAGTAATGAATTCAAGTTCTTGTTTCCTTAAATAGTTAATTAAATCTCTCAGTTCTCTGGTATAAGCATACGCTGTAACCCGAATGCCTGGATTTGAACGGATTAGATCACTAAGATTTCTTAACAATACTTTGTCATTGAGGATGTTTTGGCTTAAGCTATGACTTTGATATTCAGGAGAGATATTAAGAGTGTTCTTTAACCCTAGAACTCTTCGATTATACTCAAATAACCCTTGCGGTATTGATTGAGGAGTGATGACTACTTTATTGTCTTCCTCCCAGAATATAGCTCTTTGAGATAAAATATTCTCTATTCGGATTCTATCTTCCCGCTGTTTGGTATTGGCAATACAGCTTATCGGCCCTGAAAAAGCTTCAGCAGTATTAGCCACAATAAGCGTCTTGTATCTTTCAGAGTAAGCCATATCTTCTGGCAGCAGATTGGACTATTGATTCAATAAAATCCTCAAACCCAAAACCTTCAAAACTAGCCATCCTTGTTAAGGTATTATTTAAACCATGAGTATTAGGACCTATTCCCGGATTGTAGTTCACTTCTAATAAGTAGGGATTATCATTCTTATCTAGTCTAAAATCCATCCTTGCATAGTCTCTACAATCAGTTTCCCTGAATGCTATCTCTGTGTATCTTTTGAGTTGATTAACAAGTATCTCAGGTAATTCTGCTTTTACCATCTGTTCTTTTTTACCTCCCCACTTATATTCGTAAGATCTTATTTTCTCTAGAGGCGATTTTGCACCTATAAATAAAAACTCTAAGGGAGGAAATATATGCAGACTAGGAACATTACCAACTATACCTACAGAGATCTCTCTTCCTGTAATAAATTTCTCGACTAATGCAGGTTGACTATATAAACTCAAACTTTCCCTAACCTTCCTATCTAAGTCCTCCTGAGATGAAACAACATTATCTGCATAAACTCCAACACTTGCCTCCTCTCTTACGGGCTTAACAATCAAAGGAAATCTTAGATCATCTCTTATCACCTCTTTATCACTTCTAACTAACTGATGGGGTGCCACAGGAACTCCGTGACTTGCGAGAACTAATTTTGTTTTCTCTTTATCCATAGTAAAGTGCATGTTGCGAGAAGAGGCGCCTGTAAAAGGGATCTCTAGAGCTTCTAGCATTGCCGGAACTAGTGGTTCATTTGCATTGGTGCCTCCAAACCCTTCTGCCAGATTTAATACTAAGTCTGTTCTCTTTTTATATAGTTTTAAATCCTCCCATAGATCATAGGTCGTTTCTAAGGTGCTAACTTGATAACCTTTACCCCTGAGTATTTCACTTACAAGGGGAACAATTATACCTATCTCTTGTTCACAGTCCAAATCAGATGGCTTGCCTTTTTTGAGCTCTTTAGCAATATTAAAAAGAATTAAAATTTCCATTGTTGAGATTATAGACAAAAATGTAACTAACTTTAATTTTACAAATCTAGATATGATTATCTGAGTGCTATACTATACGATATTTGTAAGTAACTAAAGCTATGCTTAAAAGGCCAGAGACGGAACTTACGCATAATCCTATTGAGGAAACAGCCAACTATGACCCTCACAAAAGGGTAGCTTTAGCAAGTGGACATAAGGTTTGGTTCGAAGATGATAGTAAGCCTTACATTGATTTGATAATGGGGTATAGTTCTGCAAACTTTGGACACGCGAATCCAAATATTCAGAATTTTGTTATTGAGGCAGCATCGTTATATGATAACGTCGTTGCGTTTACTTCTACTTCTAGAGACCACTTAGATCGTCAGCTTATTACTTATTTAGAGCCTGGCCCTAATAGGCTTGTCTACTATCCAATTGGCGGTTCTAAAACAGTCGATGCGGCAGTTAAATTAGCTCGTGCACATACAAAAAAATCAGGAATTATTTCCTTTAAAGGTGGCTTTCATGGATATAGTTTTGGAGCTATGCTATCTACTGATGAACATTTTGTTAATAAAAAACAATTTAAACCATTACCAGGAGAGTCTATATCTTTTCCTTTCCCTGATCGCAAGTCAACCCAATCTAAACTTGATGCAAGTTCTGCATTATCATCCCTAGATGATTATCTAAGGTCACACCAAGAAGATACTGCAGCTGTCATATTTGAACCTATACAGGGAGCAGCTGGTTTTATCTCACCTCCAGATGGGTTCTTAAAAGATTTAATATCTCTAATAAATAGGTATAGGGTTGTCTCAATTTGTGATGAGATTCAAACCGCTGTATATAGAACTGGAACTTTCTACAATCATACACAGTCACAATTACAACCGGACATAGTTTTAGTGGGCAAATCTTTAGCTGGGGGATATTACCCTTTAGGTGCGCTAATCGCTACTCAAAATTTTTTTGAGTCAATAGATTTATCCGCGCCAGGATTTGACTCTACATTCTCCGGCAATTTATTTGGTATATATATTGCTAATCGAACATTGGAATATGCTCAAAAAATAAGTTTAGAGAAAACTGTCAAATCAAATGGAGATATAATGCTTCATATTCTAAATAAATTAGGCCATTTTCCAGTAGTAAGTAGTATTGATGGAAATGGGATGGCTTTAAGATTCAAACTTGGTTATGATAACCAAGACCCTCAAAAAAATAAGGGCTTGGCTCAAAAAGTTAGAGAAAAAGCTTTTGATAATCATCTTATAATTCAAACAGCTGGCATTAAAGGTGATTACATTAAATTATCTCCAAGTTTTTTTATGAGCGTCGATGAATTCGAGGAAGCAATATCAATGTTAAATAAAAGTATTCAGGAGGCCATTTAACAAGTGTTCCTCGGCATTAATTTTTGAGCATCATCAACCTTATTTAAGTTCCTAGTAACAAAAACTAGTTTTTCTTGGGATTTCTTCAGCATAATTTGAGAGTATACTACAAAAAAACCTAGAGTTATCAACTAATAGCGCTGGTTGGGCGAAGCGAAGTACTGCTCGCGTCACCAAAGTGCGCATGTATCTTTGATTTTAACTTAAACCATTCTAGATGCATCGGAGACTAGACACTATTTGATCTCCTATCTTAAAAAATAGATAATACGTGAATGATTAATGCTAAAAATCTATCATTTTCTCACGGATCTAATCTTATTTTTAACGAAGTAGTCTTTTCTGTGGAGAAAAACCAAAAAGTTGGGTTGGTTGGCCCTAACGGATCTGGTAAAACCACCCTTTTAAATTTACTTACTGGAAAAGAAACGCCTAATGCAGGAAGGATTGAGATTACTGGCAATATTGAATTAGTTCCACAAGAAGTAAAAAACGATCCAGTATTGGACGCGAGCGCAACTGTGAGGGAATACTTAGATGTAAATAATACCAAAGGAGATTACGAACTTAGGAAAATGCTTGAGGGATTAGAACTTTCCTACCTCGATCTAACCTCCTCGCCGAAGATCCTAAGTGGTGGACAAAAAACCAAGTTGGCTTTGGCAAGAGCGCTTTTGGTTGAACCCGACATACTTCTTTTAGATGAACCAACAAATTTTCTTGATGTAAAAGGAAAAAAGTGGGTAATGAATCTATTAAGTTCTTATCCCAAGACTCTAATTTTGATCTCACATGACATAAGTCTTTTAGACCGTTATATTGACAAAGTATTAGCTATCAATACTCAGTATAGAAAAATTGAAGAATATAAAGTGAACTACAGTAAATATCTTAAACTTAAGGCGGAGAAAGACGCTTTACTAACTCGTCATATCGTTGTTGAGCAAAAACATATTAAGAGGATGGAAGAAAGCCTGAAAATTTTGAGAAAAAACAGATCCGAGAAAGGAGTTAGGCAAAGAGTTATGCTTCAACGAAGAATAGAGAGAGTAAAAATTAATTTACCAGATCTGCCGCAAGAGGTTAAAAAAATAAAAATAAACTTACCTACCCCTTCTTGGGTAGGAGAGTTACCAATTAGGGTTACTAACCTTGGCAAATCTTATGGCGAGAAGGAAGTACTGAGTAATATTAACTTTTCAATAGTACGTGGCGAACGGATAGCCTTAATTGGACCAAATGGAGCTGGTAAAAGCACCTTGATCAAGATACTAGTGGGTTTAATTACTCCCGACTCTGGTGAAATTCAAAGAGATAATAATCTTAAACTAGGATATTACTCTCAAGAACTTGAGACATTTGATTTAAATAAAACCTTAATTGAAGCAACTCGAGAGGAGTTTAACTTGCCAGAAAATATGGTTCGATCAATGCTCGCGAAATTTCTTTTCCCCGGGGAAAAGGTCTTTCAAACAATAGGTTCATTATCTGGAGGCGAAAAAACTCGTCTATCCATGGCAAAATTATTACTTCATGATTACAATCTCCTGATACTTGACGAACCTACAACTTACCTTGATGTTATGTCTCAGCGGATCATTCTTGAAGTGCTTAAGGAGTATAAAGGTACGATACTAATAGTTAGTCACACTGAAGAGTTTATTAAAGAACTTCAGCCAGACAAAGCATTAATTTTACCAGAAAATAAATTTGATGTTTGGTATCCGGAATTTCTAGAGAAAATTAATGAAGTATAAAGAAGTGATGCGCACTTTTAAACTTGACTGAAGTACTCATAAAAGCTTTTAATAGAAGATGCAGTGAATATTCCTAGAAAGCTGGTTTTTTTCATCCTTCCGGTATTTATATTTTTGATAGTATTTAAGCTTAACTCTGCTGAAGCCACTATAGATATAGATTTAGCGCCGCCTGAAGCCAACGTCACCGCTACCTGTGGAGGCTCGGCATTGGCTTTGGCTAGTGGAGCTATTTGTAGTAGTGGTTATGTTTCCCTAACTGCCTCCTGTACCGATGCCAATTCAGGTTGTAAACAACTGGTCGTTACTCTAGATGGAGCCTCAGTTCATAACTCAACCACTAATTTTACCTACACCGGAAGCGTTAATTCGGATAACGCCGACCATACAATCGTCGCCACCAGCACCGATAACGTTGGTAATACCGCCACTACCACTTTTCCTTTTGCCTTCCCCCTCTCAATCACCTGTTCCGATAGTCCTGATCCTTATGTCATAAATAAAGACGTCACCTATACCGCCACTGCTTCCAAAACCGGGGTAACTTATAGCTGGGATGGGGGTCTTGGGAGTGGTTCTACCTATACTAAAAGTTACTCTAGTGCCAATCCCACATCAAAGTCAGTGACGGTTACCGCCAGCCGGACCTCACCAAACGAGACAGCCACCGCCACCTGTTATACCAATATCTACGGAGAGTTAGTAGTTAGTTGTACCCCGCCCACCGCGCCAGTTTTTTCAGGAGTCAGCAGAAATTGGAATGCTACCGCGGCAGGAGGCAACGGCAGCTATACCTACACTTGGAGTGGGACTAATATGACTTCCTCGTCCGTAGGCCCAACTTCCAACACCACGAGTACCAAATCGGTTACTTATCCCACAGTTGGCTCAACTACCCCGGTAAGTAAAACTGCCACGATTCAACTAACCTCAGCTAACGACACCTCAACTACCGTTTGTCCAGCAGTTGATGTCTATGATCCCCCAACTGTTAGATGTACTTATACCTCGGGTTCAGGGACAAACCTCGGAATCACTGGATTTACCGAATTTACTTATAAAGCCTGGGCTACCGGGGGCAATGGGAGCTATGTCTATAATTGGAACAAGGCTACCGGAGCCAACACTGATCCCAACTCCCCCCCACCCAATAATACTGATACTTATATCACAACTTACAACTCCACCGGTTCAAAAACCGTTACTGTTTCCAATACCAACCTAGGAGTGACTACTCCTGTTGCTTCTTGTAGATTTGACAGTAATGGGGACGGAATTGCCGATCCTCCTTCGGCTCCTCCGGAAGGATTTCCTCCAGGGTTACCACCTGTCGATCAAATTAGAGTTTTTGATCCTCCCCAAGTTTTGTCTTGTATCGGCACTCCCGATCCGACAGTTACTGGATTAACCGGAACTGCTACCTGGACCGCCGCCGCCCAAGGTGGTAGCGGCTCTTATGCCTCTAACTGGAGCGGGGATGAGATTACTCCTGCTCCTCAACCAAGCTCCTTATATAACCCCAAACAAGTTACCTACACCACCCCAAAATCCTGCAAGCAGGCCACCGTCAGCGTTTACTCCCTCGGAGAAATTGCCACCGGGACTTGTACCGGCGCAGGTGGGGCTACTGGGATAGATGTTTATACTGCTCTCGGAGTCTCTTGCTACCCCACTCCTTCGCCGATTATTCGGGGTGATCCGATGACCTGGGTCTCACAACCTTCCGGCGGAGATTTAAACGGAGTTGGCGGACCTGAGGTCATCTATGACTATGCTTGGAGTTTTGATGGCATTACCAGCAGTGCTCAAAATGTGACCCATACCTACCGTGATGAAGATACAGCTACGAGTAAAGGCGCCACTATCAACTTAAGTGCTGATGTCGCAATTCCCGGCGTCAGCGCCACCTGTAGTAGCCTAATTATCACCCCGACCCTCCGGCCTAAACTTAAGACAACCGGTGGCGATGTCTACACGAATCGTTAAGAGTAGACTTGCGGAGGGTGTTTGAGGGTAGTACGATAGAAAAATGAATAGTTTTCTTTCTAAAAAAACTCTGTTGATATTTTGCTTTCTAGGGGCTATCTTGATTATCGTGGTAACCTTGATTGCCTCGGGCAAACTATCTGCTCCTAAAAATCTCAGCCAAAAAAATATTGGCTTAATCTCCAAAATTACCCCGATGTTGGGAGACTCCAAGCCGGATCTGAGTAAACCTCAAACCTACTCCAACCCTAAGCTTGGACTAGCATTTACCCATCCCGGCAATTGGCAAATTAGTGAAGTTGTTTTAAAGCGGGGTGAAAAACACGAAGAAGCCGGACTCATCACTACCTCAACCGGAGCTGATACAACTCTTATAAAATTAAACCGGGAAAATAACTGGTTGATTTGGCTGGAAGTTCAAAAAGAGTTTAGCATCGATTCCTGTGCCGGAACTGTCTCCAGTACCTGGAAAACTGGCTTCCCGACCACATTTACTAAAATTCAAGCTTTAGGCCGAGAAGCGCTCCGGGGTAATATTGAAAAGGGTAGCTCACCATCTATTGGAACAACCCAACAAGACCCTCATCCTGTTCCAATTTATTTCCGCCGCCTTCAAGGTGAGTTACCTCAACTGGGGAGCGAGACTGAGGCACCTTTTGCTTTAAAATACTGCTTTGAGAGTCCTGAAAAGAAAACCAAAGTTAAAATTACTTATTACTCCAAAGACTTCTCCAATAAAAATATTCTGGAAGAAAAAATTAACACTGCCGTACTTTTGGAGATGGATCAAATACTATCCAGCTTAAAGTTACAGTGATCTATCTAAAATTTAGCTTCCTATCCTTAGGCTTGCTTATTCTCTCCTTTTATCTTTTTCCAGGATCCAGGACCTTAGCTCAAAATTGTCCAACCAGAGGCAGTAATTTAGTGATCGTTGATTCCAACGCCCTGCTTGAGGTCGGAAACTCTGACAGTATCGAAAACTTTTCTCTGGGACCAACTCCTATAACTGGAAAACTAGGGTCTTGCCTGATTGGCCAAGCTGCTAAGTTACCTCAATTTTCTATACCTACTTATGAAGAGATGCTATCTATTTACTTTGACCAATCAAAGAGTAATCAGAAAACAACCATCACCACATCATTAAATGGAGTTCTCTCTTCGAGTAATAAAATTAACGTGAATCATCCGGATGGTAGTCTTTATCATATCGTCGGAAACTTAAACATCTTGAAAAAAAATAATAATGTTAGTGATATTACTAATGATATTGTCGGGGATAAAGTTGGGGTGATATTTGTTGATGGCGATCTACTCTTTGCCCCTCAAGGAAACAAACTTGAATATAACCATGATCAGGGGGGCTTAGTTTTTATCGTCAAAGGGACAATTTTTATTAATAAAGACGTCACCCAAGTTGATGCCTTTTTAATTGCCCACGGCGGATTTTGCTCTACCTCAACTGGAGTTCTAACGAGCAATCCTTCAACCATTAGTTGTAACCCACCCAGTACCAGCTCCCTGCAGCTCGTGATTAACGGCTCAGTAATTTTTCTCAAAACCGGCACAGAAGCTCGGCCCAAATTTCACCGGGAAACTAGATCCCAACAAAACGTTCCCCCGGCTGAAGTTATAAATTATCAGCCAAAGTTTTTAGTGATCTTAAAAGATATCTTTTCCCGGGACCAATCCATCTGGAGCGAGATTTAAAATGCATCTTTTAATTTTAGGAGCCGGCTTTACCGGCCTGTCGGCCGCCTTAAGGCTTCTACAAAAAGGCCATCAGGTTACTATCTTTGAAAAAGAGGATAGTTTTGGCGGCTTAGCTGGAGGATTTAAACTTCCAAACTGGGACTGGACTCTGGAGAAAGCTTACCACCATTGGTTTACAAACGACGACTCGGTTTTAAACCTAGCGCAGGAACTAAATTACCCAGTAATTATCAAAAGGCCACAAACAAACGTCTATATAAACGGTGAGGTTTTGGCCCTTGATTCACCTCTCGCTCTCTTAAAATTTCCTTACCTATCTTTTTTAGATAGACTCCGGGCCGGCTTGGTTTTATTTTACCTAAGATCCACTAACAACTATTCTCAATTTGAAAATATCCATGCCTTACCGTGGCTCAAAAAATATATGGGAGAAGATATTACCAAAAAAATCTGGGAGCCACTTTTTACCGGTAAATTCGGAGAGTATAAAAATGAGATTACCTTAAGTTGGTTTTGGGCCAGGATTAAAAAGAGAACCCCCTCGTTGGCCTATCCAGAAGGCGGTTTTAAATCCTTCGCTGATAGGGTCGCCCAAGAAGTTAAAAATTTAGGAGGGAAGATCTTCCTTAATATGGAAGTTGCAGAGTTAGGACAAGAAGCGGGGAAAGTTTATATTAAAGCGCAAGGAAAAAAATATCTTTTTGATAAAGCAATCTCGACTTTACCTTCACCAATATTCACTAAAATAACCCGGGGGTTACCTTCAGACTATATTGAGCGAGTCTCCAAAATTCCTCACCTTCACGCTTTAAACTTAATTCTAATCTTAGATAAACCTTTTATGGGAGGGACTTATTGGTTAAATATCTCAGACTCCAACTTTCCATACCTCGTTTTGGCCGAACACACTAATTTTATGGATTCCAAACATTATGGTAATCAACATATTCTTTATATCGGTAATTACCTACCTTCTAACCACCCTTATTTAAAGATGAAAGGTTCAGAGCTACTTAAGATTTTTGATCCATATTTAAAAAAAATTAATCCAACATACGACGGATCACTCCTTTCATATCAACTGTTTGCCGCCCCTTTTGCCCAACCGGTTGTTACTCCAAATTATTCGAAACTCATCCCAACTTTTAAGTCGCCTTTACCGAATGTTTATGTAGCTAATATGGACATGGTTTATCCTTGGGATCGCGGCACCAACTATGCTGTCAAAATGGGAGAAGAGATAGCGAGGTTAGTAGACCAGAATTAGTTTAAAATTCAAAGTTCAAAATGCAAAGTTACCACTCAAAACCAAAACTTTTAACTTTTAACTTTGCACTTTTAATTATCCTGATAATCGGGGCTTTCTTAAGATTTTATAAACTAGACTTTGGGCAAGGATTTTTTACTCACCCAGACGAGTACCATATTGTTATCTCGGCAAGCCAATTGTCCTTTCCTACCCAAATGCACCCCAACTTCTTCTCATATGGCACCGTCTCTATCTATCTAATCTATTTTACTAAAGAGATTCTCTCTCTCCTAAACTCAATTTTTAACTTTGAATTTTTAACTTTTAACTTTTTTCTCATCGGCCGTTTTTACTCCGCTCTTTTTTCAACCGCTTCGATATTTTTAGTCTTTAAAATAACCTCTTATTTTGGAAGCTCTAAACTGTCTCTTCTTGCGGCCTTGCTCACAGCCACCACGCCCGGTGCGGTTCAACAAGCTCACTTTGCTACTCCGGAATCAACTTTAATTTTTTGCCTTCTGCTCTGTCTATTTTTTTTACTGAAATACTACACTAAACCCACAGCTTTAAGTTTAATTTTTTCGGGGATTTCCTTTGGCTTGGCCCTCGGAGTCAAGGCCAGCAGTCTAGTTTTTATCTTAGCAGTTCTTGTATGTGCAATATTAACTCACAAAAACCAAATACTAAAACTCTTCCAATTCTTTTTAATTTTCTTAATTTCTGCTTTTTTAACACTTCTTATCGTTGCCCCATTTATTTTTTTAGATTTTCCAGCTTTTTTAAGTAACCTCCAATATGAAGGAAGTCTCGCCAGAGGAGTTATCCCAGTTTTTTATACCCGCCAATTTATCCAAACTTCGGGAATTTTATTTCAATTAACCGATATTCTCCCCTATGCTTTGGGCCCAGTTTTATTGACTTTTGGAGTATTAGGATTTTTACTCCTTTTAAAAGAAAGTTTTAAAAGGAGTGGTCTTGGGTTGTTAATTTTACTCTCCGGATTTTTATCGCTCTTTTTATTTAACAGTTTGTTGTTTGCTAAATGGACCAGGTTTATATCGCCAACTTTCCCGTTCTTTGCTATATTCTCAAGCTGCTTTTTGGTCAAATATTTTCCTAAAAAATTACTGCTGATCCCAATTTTTTTACATCTTTTGTGGACTGTAGCCTTTTTCTCAATCTATATTCAGCCTGATGTTAGAGTCCAGGCCCAAGATTGGTTACTTTTAAACTTGCCTAAAAATTCTGTAGTTTTGGTAGAAGGAGGCAATATGGTTGAAGTTCCAACTAGTGGACAATTTACTAAAATTAGCCTTGATTTTTACTCGCTTGATACCGATCCAAGCGCCCGTTTAAAAGTAGCTCTAGCCCTTGCAAAATCCGATTATTTTATAGTTCAAAGCCGAAGGGTATTTTCAAACCACCAAAGATTACCGGAGATGTACCCTAAAACAGCCAACTTTTATGACAATCTTTTTGAAGATAAATTAGGGTTTGTTAAAGTTGCCCAGTTTGATTCATACCCTACTATCCCTTTTTTAAATATTAAAATTCCAGATGAACAAGCCGAAGAAACCTGGAGTGTTTTTGATCACCCGGTAATCCGGGTCTATCAAAAAAATGTTAAACTTTCAGAAAGCTTCTATGTTCAGTCTTTTAACCAACAACTCTAAATTATTTCTTTATGGAATTTTAGTTTTAGGATTATTTTTCCGGATTTTTGGCTTAAATTGGGATTCGAATAATCATTTTCACCCCGATGAACGGATGATAGTCATGGTAGCCCTAAAAATTCAAATTCCCGAGACACCCTTGGAATGGGAGAACCTCCAAACGCCCCAAAGTACTCTTAATCCAAACTTCTTTGCTTACGGCAGTCTGCCAATTTATTTACTTAAAATAGCTGGAGGGGTCGGCAGTTTGCTCAATCCAACCTTGTCAGAGTATGACGGAATTACTTTGCTGGGGCGTTTTCTGTCAGTCTTATTTGATGTGGGAAGCATCCTCCTACTTTATCTTTTGGGTAAAAAAGTTTTTTCAAATTCGGTTGGACTGCTCGCCTCACTCTTTTACTCCGTTTCTGTTTTACCGATTCAACTGGCCCATTTTTGGGCTGTCGATACCCCCTTAACTTTTTTTATACTTTTGAGCCTCTACCGGATAGTAATTTTTAAAGAAAAACCGCAGTTTAAAAATAGCGCCCTTTTAGGATTGACCTTTGGTTTGGCAATCTCCACCAAGGTTAGTGCAATTTTACTTTTTATTCCATTGGGGTTATCACTTATCCAAATTCATTTAAGTAACCCCCAAAAAACCTTAAACGCTTTCGTTTCTTTGTTGTCTAAAATAATTTTAGTTGGGCTTTTTGCCCTCGGAGTATTTGCCTTAACTAACCCCTACTCCTTAATAGATTACCCGACCTTTTTCAAGCAAATTGGAGAACAACAAAGAATGACTTCTGATGCATTTACCTTTCCTTTTACCTTGCAATATGTTGGTAAAATCCCCTACTTTTATGAACTTAAAAATATCTTCTTTTGGGGTTTAGGACCAATTATCTCAACCGCTTCGTTTTTAGGACTACTGCTCACTTTAATAAATATTAAAAGAATTAACTTTGGAACCTTATTAATTTTGATCTTTTTTATTAGTTACTTTTTGGTAGTTGGCAGATTTGCCATTGGTTTTATGCGCTATCTCCTGCCTATCTACCCACTACTTTGTTTATTCGCAGCTATCTCAATTAGTAAAGTTTTGCATATGACCAAGGTTTCTCACTTTAAATTCTACATTCTCAATTCTACATTCTCAATTCTTTTACTAATCTGGCCTTTATCTTTTATCTCAATTTATACAAAACCTAATACTCGGATCGAAGGTTCAGAGTGGATTCATCGAAACGTTCCAGCAAATTCAACCATCGCCCGAGAACATTGGGACGACGGCTTACCTCTTTCAGGCCCAAAAAACTTTAAGCTGATTGATTTACCGATCTATGACCTCCAAAATCCTTTTATTGAGAAACAAGTTTATAACGCCTTAAAAACTGCCGATTATTTAGTTGTTGCAAGTCACCGGCTCTACGTCCCACTACAAAGAATCGCTTTGAATTGTGAGGCCTGGAAAATAGCTTCTCACCGATGTCCTAAATCAGCTGCCCAGTATTATCAAAAACTATTTGATGGCAGTTTAGGTTTTATTAAAGTCGCCGAATTTTCGAGTCTTCCCAAAGTCCCAATTTTAAATATTCCGATAAATGACTTTTCCGCTGATGAATCTTTTACAGTTTATGATCACCCCAAAGTAATCATTTTTAAAAAAATAACCTCTCCTACCATTTGATTTTTTAATAAATCCTGATAAACTGCTTGAAATTTATGTCAAGAGTATATATTGCGACAACCAGTCCTAAAAAAGTTATTACTGACTACCAAAAGCTTTTACAAAAAGCCCAATATTTAAAAGGGTTAAAAAAGGGTCTGCCGATAGTTTTAAAACTCAACCAAGCTGGTGAGAGATTTTATCCTGCTTCCTCTACCCCACCTTGGCAACTTGAAGGGGTAATCAAAACTTTAATTTCAGACGGGATAAAACCTAAAGATATTATTGCTATCGAAGATAGCTCAAGTCAAAGTCTTAAAATTTCAATTAATAATAAGTGGTCCAGTATTTTAAAAAAATACGGCGTTAAATTGCATCATCTTTCACAGGAGAAATATGTCGACGTAAAAATAAGCTCTGAACTTTCGGTTTTAGGTAATAAAATTAAGTTACCAAAAATCATTGTCGGGAAAAATCTGATCACTCTTTCAACTCTCGGGATGAGCGCAAGAACAACTATTAATGGGGCGGTTAAAAATTATTTTGGAATTTTAGATTCTAAAAAAGATTATAACTTCCGGGTTCTAAATCAGATTTTAATTGATCTCTTGGTAATTCAAAGAGAGGTTCACCCAGGAAGTTTTTCGGTGATGGATGCAACCATAGTTGGCAAGGAGGCTTACCTACCTTCTGGTGACTGGGAGATTAAAAATTATATTTTAGGAAGTGTTGATCCAGTCGCTTTAGATTCTACCGCTGTTAAAATGATGGGCTTTAATCCTTTAAAAACCGACTATTTAAGTCTGGCCGAGGATCAAGGTTTAGGAAAAGCTAGCCCCAAAAAAATCAAAGTAGTAGGACTTGATATCTCCAAAATTAATTGGCACTTTCGAAGACGTGACAATTTTGCTTCCAGGTCAATCAGACTAATGTCCAGGAGCCCCTTCTGGATCGAAAAACTTCTCCTTCGGTCACCGATTATCCGTGGATCTGTTATTCAAAAGCTCTACCGTGATTATTATTGGTGGAATTTGGTTGGTAAGGGTAAAGTTGGAGAATTTTTAAAAACTGATTGGGGACATTTTTTCCAATCCTTTTAAGTAGTGTCTGATGGTTGTTTTTTTAAACCAAACCCGATACGCTTTTGATTAACCCTAATTATGCGGATTGGCTTTGATCTTGATAAGATCTTTATTGATTATCCCCCTTTTATCCCAACCCAAACTATCGATTGGTTATATAGACACAGTCCAAAAGACTTATTCCGGAAAAACACTAATTCTCAACTTTCATACCATATCCCCAAACCAGGTCTGGAGAGATTGATTAGAAGATTGTCCCACCTAGATTTTTTACGCCCCAAGATTACCTCAAACGCGATGTTTTTAAGCAGCCTCGGAGGTCACTCTCTTTATTTAATCTCCAGCCGCTATAAATTTTTAGAAAATTTAACTCTCAAGATTTTGGGGAAATACGATTTGATTACTCCCTTTACTGCAATTTACTTAAACAATAAAGACCTGCAACCTCACAAATTTAAAGAACAAAAAATCAAAGAGTTAAATTTAGATATTTATTTAGATGATGATTTAAGGCTTTTAAAGTACTTAAAGAGCAAAGATATAAAAACTAAACTTCTTTGGTACAACCCAAAATTTAAGGGCCAGACCAAATTCGGAATTCCAGTCTTGGCAAGTGTGTCGGATATTAGACTTTACTTAAAGAAATGATTACCCAAGATATATTATCGCTTTTTACTTTTTGGGGGGTCCTTTTCCTAACTGGAATTACGGTCTTACCTTTAACTTTTTGGTTATTTAGAAGTTTTTCAGACCGGGGATATATCTTTTCAAAAATTATCGGACTGGTTTTAACTTCCTATTTAACCTGGCTTATCCCTAGCTTAGGACTTCTGCCCTTTAATCCAACCCTCATATTTGGGATCGTTTTTTTACTGCTTGCCTCGAACCTTTTTCTCCTTTACCGTTTTCCAATTGAGATAAACCGCCAAACCTTATCACTTATAATATTCGAAGAGATACTTTTTTTCGTGGCTCTCGCCTCTTGGGCTTTTGTCCGCTCCTTTGAGCCTTCAATTCATGGCCTTGAAAAGTTCATGGACTTTGGTTTTATTAACTCAATACTCCGGAGTTCCTACTTTCCGCCAACTGATCTTTGGCTACCTCCCTACCCCATAAATTATTACTATTTTGGACATCTCTCAACAGCGGTTTTAATCTTACTTTCCGGGGTTTCAACCTTTGTCGGTTATAACCTGATGGTGGCCACCCTTTTTGCTATAACTTTTGTCGGCTCGTTCAGCTTAAGCTTAAACCTGGTTGGGAAGATTTCACCTAACTTGAGGCTTGGGATAGCAGCAGGCCTATTAGGTGCTTTTTTGGTGGCTTTAGGAGGCAACCTGCACCCAATCTATATCTTCTTTCAAAGTTACAATCCTGACCTACCGGTGCCTTTTTGGCAACTACCGCTCGAGTTTAACTTCAACGGTTACTGGTATCCTAACGCTACTCGGTTTATCCCCTTAACTATTCACGAGTTTCCGATCTACTCATTTGTGGTCTCAGATCTACACGGCCATGTTTTAAATATCCCCCAGGTTCTACTATACCTGGCCTTTTTGATTAAAATCTTTCACCAAAAAGTTAAGCTTTTAGATTTGGGTATCTTAGGATTTTTAGTGGGGCTATTTTTAATGACCAATATCTTGGACGGTCCGATATATCTTTTGGCGCTCTTAATCTTTTTGGGCTTTGGGGAAACCTCGAGCTCACTTAAGAAGACATTACTAGGATCTTTATCCAAAGTCTTTCTAGTCATCTTTTTTGCCATCCTGATCTCACTGCCTTTTTGGTTAAACTTTAAACCCTTTGGCTCCGGAATAGGGGTTATTTGTGCACCTGGATTTTTGACTGAGATAGGCAAGATTGGTCCATTCCTTTTTGAGTCAAATCACTGCGCCCGCTCCCCTTTATGGATGTTGGGAATTTTGTGGGGATTTCCCCTAACAATTTTTACAGTTTTTCTACTGGCTTTAAAAAAGCTCCGTACTGAACCCAAAAATCGGACTGACTTGTTTGTTACCATCACGGCTATTTTCTCATTCCTATTAATTTTAATCCCCGAGATGGTTTATGTTAAAGACATTTATCCAGCCCACTACCGGGCCAATACCGTTTTTAAATTTGGCTATCAGGCTTTTATGATCTTGGGGGTCAGCAGTGCCTATATGTTAGTCAGAATTTTTTTACTAAAAAATATCCCTAGAGTTTTTTGGCTTTTTATTTATGGCCTATTTATCTTGGTCGCCATCTATCCTTATTTTGCCATCAGCTCTTATTATGGAAATTTAAAAAATCCTCAAGGATTGGACGGCTTAGAGTATCTAAAGAATCTTCACCCTGGAGATTTTGAGGCTATCCATTGGTTAAACCAAAACGTTTCAAACCAACCAATTATCTTAGAAGCCCAAGGAGATTCTTACACAGATTACGAGAGAATCTCTTCAAATACTGGCTTACCGACCGTAGCTGGCTGGCCAGTTCATGAGTGGCTTTGGCGGGGTAAGCCTGACGAGGTCAACGCTCGCGGATCCGATATCAAAACTATCTATGAATCAAAAGATTTAAAATCAACCTTGAGTCTAATTAATAAATATAAGATCGAATATATCATTGTTGGCAGTTTGGAAAAACAAAAACTTCCGCAAATATTTATTCAAAAGTTTCTGGAAATTGGGGAGCTGGTCTTCCAAAGTGGGGAAACCCAAATCTACAAGGTTAGAAAATAGCTGTTTGGTTTTCAAAAACTAGACTGTGGTACTCCCAGAACTTTCCTTGATCAGCTGCACACCTGGTTGCCTCAGCCGCTTTTTGGGCGCCGGGGTGAATTTGGGCTAAAGGATAATCCCGGTAATAGAACTTAACTTTTCCGGTATCAATATACTCACTCTTAATCTGTTTAAAAGCATCGGTGTGAAACCTGGAACAAAACGGACACTCATAATCGGAAAACTCAATCAAGGTCACCTTAGCGCTCTCATTGCCCAATATCGGCAAGTCCCCAACTCCAACCTCTTTTTTATCTTCAGCCTTGGTGAGACCCGCGATTTCATCATCGATAACTTTTTTAAATTCAGTAAAGGGTGAGGCACCAATAAATAACGGTTTGCCGTTAACAAAAAACGCCGGAGTTCCCTGGACACCCAGACTTGCCCCTTCGTCAAAGTCAGCTTTAACCTTTGTTGCTTTTTCTCCCGAATCCAGACAGCTGTCAAACTTTAGCTGTTGCACCCCCGCTTTGACGGCTAAACTTTTTAGTCCTTGGGTAATTTGATCTGATGATTTTCTAGTGTCAGAGCCAACTTGAGGTTGAGCAACCGGGGCGGTAGCTGAGGCAGTTGTGTCCGCCTTCCCGCCAACCCCTTTAATACTAATTATCCCGCCGGATAAAAGGATCGAGGCGCTTATAACCAAACTGCCGATGACCACAGCTACCGGGACAGAGAGAGATTTTTCTTGGGACGACATGACTAACTGAGAATACTAGCTTTTACTACCCTTGTCAATTTGCAACTGATTATTGGTTCAATTGATTTTGAGCAACTTCAATCCCCTTTTCTAAAATTAAATCCAAGGCTTCGGTTGTTTTTTTTAACATCTGTTTTACTTTTGATTTTTCACTAGAGATAAAATTATCAACTACGAACTTCTCCGCCTCAAAACTAATCTGATTGTGTTCTCCACTTTTACTTTTGATATTACCAATACCTAAGCGTATTCTGGTGAAGTTATCTTCACCTAAAGTAAAAATTATGTCCTCCACTCCGTGATGCCCTCCCCCTGATCCTCCAACCCGCAGCCTAATCTTGCCTAAAGGCAGATCCAAATCATCGTGGATGACAATAATATCTTCCACTTTTATTTTGAAAAAACTCTTAAGTAAGCCAGCAGCTACCCCGGAGGCGTTCATATGAGTTTGGGGTTTTACTAAAAGTAGCTCCCCCAATTTAAAAACTTCTGATTTAAACTTTTTTTCTAACTTCCATTCATATTTTGGACCAGAGTGTTTTTTAACATACTCATCCAAGGCCATAAAGCCTAAGTTATGACGGGTGAAGATATATTTTTCTCCCGGATTACCAAGTCCGATAATTAATTTCATCTTTAAACATCATATTATCTGATAGAAGACTTTAAGTAAAATAGATGTTACAAATTAGTGAGAGTTTAAACTTAGAAACAGTTTATCCGAAGAAGTCTATGAAAGTTAATTACTTCCAGGTCCAGTTAAAACACGTTCGAACTTATCTAAAACATCTTTCTTTGGGGAGTAAGTATATCCCCACTTTAATTTTAATTCCGGAGGAGCTGCTGCTTGCGCCAAGCGTTCCCTATCAACCCCTAATTTGGCCAAAACAGAATTTGCCTCGCAACCAGTATTTAAAGCAATTGCCCTCAGTAGATGATCACTGTATAGATAACCCAGCTCATTTTGAGTTGCCTCACAAGCAGCAGTTTTAAAAGTTCGATAAAGTTCTGGAGTAAAGTCTAATCTAGGAATCCTAATCTCTGGTAAAAAATGAACAAGATAAAGTAATCCCACCATTTCTACATCTCTTTTCCCTCCACAACTCTCCAACAAACTTAATCTATCGAATCCTACACAATCCCCACTCACCAAAGCCCTTAGTAGATGAGTAGTGGCAACAGTAAGATCACCTCTCCTTATGGCTATTCTCTCGGCGCGTTCCAAAGCAACAACAGCTCCAAGAGACTGGAGCACCCCTAGTTCAGTTGTTATGGTTGAACCTTCTATTCGTAACATTTGAGGTGAGTCTACTCCAAGCACAAGACCTTGTCAAATTCTTATTTTTTAAACTGCTGTCCAAATAGTTTAACAAGCTCATCTACTGTAGTACTATCTTCCGGTCGCTTATCCCCTTCTCTAAATCTGACTAACCTGGGAAATCGCAAGGCATAGCCAGGCTCAGTCTCGCTTTTCCCAGCTGTATGAACTGGGGACCTGGTGATCTCATCTGCCAAGACCTCAATCACAATCTCAGGCTTAACCCAAACAGAGGGCTCCAAAATTGAGTTAACCCGAGCTGGTTTTTTATCAACTTTTATTTTATCAGCCCTTTTGTGAATCTCCCGCCACTCTTCATCAGTTAACCCCGTCCCAATCTTGGAAACCGTCACGAATTCATCTTTTTCCTGATCGTAAACACCGACCAATAAAGCTCCGGCACCAAAATCAGCTCTTTTGCCTCGGCCAAAAACGTATCCCAAAATTACACAATCGATAGTATCCTGGAGCTCGCCTGAGGAGTGCCTCTTGAGCTTTACCCAATTAAAGTTTCTGGCTCCAGCCTCATAAACTGAGTCCGGCCGTTTGACAATCAACCCTTCCAAACCTTTTGATAAAGCATCATTAAACAGCAAGTCCACTCTCTCCACGGAGTCAGTAATTTCACCAGGTTGAGGGATAAGGATTACATCCTTGCGATCTTCGATCTTGAGGATCTCGTCCCCGGCGATGGTCTTCTTTAACAACTCCATCCGAGTTTTAAGAGGTGTATTAATTAAGGACTTACCATCTAAATACATAATGTCAAAAACAAAGGCTTTAAGAGGCAGCTTTTTTTGCATCTCCTCTATCCCATACTTCCTCCTTCTTTTAGTGGTTTCTTGAAAGGGTAAAAACTCCTCCGATTCCGGATTAAAAGCCAGGGCTTCCGAATCTAAAATTACCTCGTTGGCTTTAATCTGATTCAACGTCCCTTCGATTAACTCCGGAAACATCAAGGTTGTCTCCTCTAAATTCCGGGAAAACAACCTGACTGTTTTGCCTTGCTTGTGAATTTGGACTCTAAAGCCGTCATATTTAAATTGAACGTGAGCTACTCCCGCAAATTTTTCCAAGATTGTTTTAGGGTCCGGCAACCTTTCAGCCAGCTGCGACCTGATCGGCCTACCAACCGTAACATCTAGCTTCTCAACCCCTTTTTGACCCTCCCGCCATAAAGTCTCACCGATTAATCCTAGATCTGAGGTTTTATTGTAAGCACCCTCTAAGACTTTGCGGTTTTTACGGTCCCCGAGTTTACTTTGGGCAAAACCGTCTAAAATAGTTGGGTCTCCAATCCCCAGCCTAGAGGTCCCCAGGGGAATCCTAACTAAATGTTTGACCGAGATTGGATCAACCTTTATGAGCAAACCTGATAAAGCTGAGACTTTTTTCTCCACCGTTCCCTCTCCGGTTGATTTCGCGATCTCCAGCAAAGTATTAAATACATCACTGACTTCCAATTTTGAACTTTGAATTTTTAACTTTGAACTCAACTCCTCTGCCACTTTACCTAAATCCCCTACCTGACCATATCTTCTTAAAACTTCTTCACGCTCTACCCCATATGCCCGGGCTATGGAGGCCGCGATATTTTTCTCCGCCATCCCCATCTCGATTGGCAGATAAAAAGGGGCCACCCGGCCGGAAATCAAATAAACCACCTTGGCGATCTCTTTTTCTTCTACCACTAAAAACAACTCGGATAAAATATTAATTAAAGATAGCCTGGAGGGGGTGGCTTCCAACTTCTCTAAATATTCAGCTAATTTTGAAAATCTCATCTTAAGGATTGTAATAGATCAAATGGTGGTTGTAAAATGCAGATATGTCAGACACAACTGCTGAAAAAGGTTCACCACCTACGGTTGAATGGAAAAAAATCGACCCTGCTGAACTAATAAAGATAGTGGCCTATACAATCCGCGAAGGACCCTACCAAACCCTTCAGACGGTTCCCGGCATGAGTGAGTTGGCAAACGACCCCAACGCTTCCCCAGAAGATAGAGAGCGTTTTTCAAAACAAGTGGACACCAACTCCCGCCAAGGACTAGAAGACCTGCAAGCCTTGATATCCATACTTCTGGAAAACTCAACCAAAAATCCCGAGCTGCCCATTGATAATAAATACACCGATACCCCAATAATTAACTTAGGCGCCTGGAGACAAAGAAAAAAATTGCTTCAGTTTTCCTAGCGTAAAACATAAGCGGCACTCGCTTTGTCGTACCAAAGCTTGAGTTTTCCTAGCGTAAAACATAGACTGCATTTTTAGTCCCACCAGTTTTTTTAACCAGTCCCTTTTGTTTTAAAAACCTTATCTCCCGTAATACCGTATCGTCGGAGTGATCTGGAAAGATTTTTCTAAAATCTTTATTGCGCATCTCTTTATTGCGGTGTAAGTACTCCATAATCATCATCTGCCTCTCATTTAAGGTCAGCTGTGATCCTAATTTATCTTTAACCCGGGAATCCACCGAGATTCGCCTGACCCGTTCTTTAATTCTATTTAACTCAATCGCTACCCCTTCCACAAAATAATCCAACCAAGGTGTTAAGTCCCGCTCGTGGTTATCTAAAACCAATTGATTGGAGATTGCCTGTAAAGTTAAGTAATAATTCATCTGATCAGCGTCAAAATACTCCTCAAGTGAAAAGAACTTTTTAATATCATAGCCTTCTAAAAATAGGATTAGCGTGGCCAAGGCCCGGGCTACCCGGCCGTTTCCATCAACAAAAGGGTGGATTCTGGCAACCTCATAATGGATGATAGCGGCTTTGATTACTGGATGGAAATCTGAAGAGGATTCAGAGTTAACCCAATTAATCAAATCTTCCATTAAAAACGGAACTTCAACCGCCGGAGGAGGGGTATAAGTAATTTGTCCAGTTTGAGTATTTCTAATTACTACCTGGCGCCCTCTAACTTTGCCAGTTTGTCCCTCTCCTAAAAGCTTCTCCATGGTTATCCGGTGAATTTCAAAAATCGTGTCCAGGGTTAAAATATAGGATTTACCAGAACCAATTTTATCGAAGATGGAGTCAATAAACTTTAAGACGTTCCGAAGGTTAATTACCTCTTGAATATCCCTCTCTCGAGCCGTAACTGTCCTGCCATCCAAAACTTCCTGAGCTTGTTCAAAAGATAATTGATTTCCTTCAAGGTGAGTTCCGTGGTGAACCGTTCTCTCCAGGGCCTCTCTTCTAAATTTAGCTTCCCAAGCCGGAATTAACGGGGCGTTTAAAATTACCTCCCGCGAGGCGTCAATCACCCCAATATTTTTTAAGGTTTTATTGGTGATGGTATATTTAGGGACAAACATTAGTCACTCTCCTGTCTATTCCAAAATTTAACTAAGATCATGCCCCCAAAAACTACAACAAAGACCCCTAGCCAATATTTTATAACTATGGTCAATATTGCCTCACCCACAAAGTAGAAAAGTAAACCCCAAAGAGTTAGCCAAACTAGACTGGAAATTAAGGCAATCGGGAGAAACTCTTTTAAGCTTAGTTTCAAAGCTCCGGCGGCCAGTGATAAGTAAGCTCCAACGTTGGGACTAATAAATCCTAAAATTAAACCCCGAGTCCCCAAAACCTTTAACTGTTTCTTAGCCAGAACCAAAATCTGCCTTTGACCAACCTTATCTAAGATCTCCCCTATCCCCAAATAGCCTAGTAGGTAATCAATTGCGTATCCTAAAATTGCTCCAGCAAAAGCTGTTAAAATTACCAGAGTTAGCTCAACTTGACCGGTACTTGCAAAAACTGCTCCCATTCCGAGGGCAACTGTTCCCGGAACCAGTAAATTTATCAAGATTAAACTCTCAAGCAGGGCGCTTACAAAGATAATCTCATAACCATACTGCTCATAAAATCTGGCAAAAGTTTTAAGAAGTTCCTCTGGAGGAGGTAGAGTTCCCCGGGCCACGATAACAAATATCAGATAGGTTATGATTAAAATAATTGGGATCAGAGTATCACTTTTTAAAATTTTAAAGATAAACTGGCTGAAATTGTTCATATGTTTACTGCTACAAGGTAGGTCGGTTTCACCGCCCGATGATTCTCGTTCCTTTTACAGAGGTAGGTCAGCTAAGGCTGCCCGACAATTACTAATCTTTTTAGAAAGGTAGGTCGGTTTCACCGCCCAATAATTCTCTCTTGGAGAATTATTGCATAATTACCGCAAAATTACCTCATCTAAATACCTCTTGAGATCACATAGGAGATAATTTAGAATGATTTGATGGCTATTTCCAAAAAATCAAAGGTTCAAAAAGAAAAATCTTTTAAGGAAGAGCTCGTCTCCCAGATGTTAAACCTGGCGACCTCCGGCTTTGGACTTGTGGCAGCGTTAGCTTGGAACGAAGCGATCCAAAGCTTTGTCAAAGAGTATATTGAAAAGTTTTTCCCGGTTTCCTCGGGAGTGATCTTTAGGTTTTTTTATGCAATCTTATTGACAATATTGGTGGTTCTTGTGATCTATCAACTGTCAAAATTGGCTGCCAAACTGCACCGACACCAGTCAGACTAACTCTCCGAGACTCACAGTAATTATCTTAGCTTTTTTAAGTAACGACTGCGGAACCTCACCTTTTTCTATAGCAGTAATGATAGTTTGCTGGCCGGAGACCAAGGAAACAACATACTCCCGGTGTTTTTCGTCAAGCTCCGAAAAGATATCATCCAACAGTAAAACAGCCCGGGAACCCTTTATTTGACTGACATATTCCAGCTCAGCCAATTTTAAATCTAAGATGGCCGTCCTGATCTCGCCCCTGGAACCAAATAAAAATAGGTTTCTTTCCCCTGCAAACATCGCAAAATCGTCCCTGTGAGGCCCAATTAAAGTAGTGGCGGCGGCGATCTCCCGGCTCTGGTAAGTCTCTAAGCGTTCCTGGCTAATTAAGCTCTCCTTATAAATCAAAGTTAAATCTTTTAAAAATCCAGCCTCCAAACCTAATTTAGGGATTTGGAGGTTTAAGTTATTAAAAAATTCAGTCCTTTTTTGTTGGATAATTAACCCATTTTCCAAAATCTGCTTGGTCCAATATTCAAGTTCACCGGCTCTGGCAACCTCTTCCCTGATCCTTTTTAAAACCCGGTTACGGGAAGTTATGGCTTCACTATAAACTGAGATAGCTTTTTTATAAACCCTGTCCACCTGGGCTAAAGTTAGGTCAATGTGCCAACGCCTCGTTGAGGGTGAACCTATTATTAAGTTCATATCTTCCGGGGAGAAAAATATCACCACTAAATTACCAATATAATCGACGACTCTTTTTGAAACTCCATTAACTTTTACCCTCTTTAAAAAACTCGGCTCGTCAACGTTTCCAGTACCTCCAGTATTTACAATACTTCCAGTACCTGCGGCCTGCATGACTATCTCAAGCTGAGTCAGATCCATACTATTCTCTTTTAACTCTCCCTCAACCCGGCAAACTTCTTGCTGAGAGGAGATTAGATTGGAATCTTTATCGGCTTTATAAGATTTAGTGGTGGCTAAAAAATAGATTGCCTCTAAGATATTTGATTTGCCTTGAGCGTTGTCTCCAATAAAGAGAGTTAGTTCCTCAAACTCCACCTGAGCTTTACTAAAATTTCGAAAATTGCTTAAATTTAAAGTTTGCAAAAACATGGGGCGATCGTATCTAAAGCGAGGCGATTAATCAACCTTTGGTATTAAAATTCTCCTGCCAGTGGCCGAGTCCCAAAAACTCTTTTAATTTGATTGGCAGATATGCTTGAGGAAAAAATAAATTCGGGCGAAGGGCCAAGAGACCACCGGCTAAAATTAATACTCCTAACCCCAAAAATATTGGGGTTACTCCAAAGAGATCAGATAAAAACCCCGATAAAAGAACCGGAATGGCCGAAAAGGCGGTCATAAAAACCGATAAAACGGCAAAGATCTTTCCTCGGTTTTTTTGATTGGCACTCTCTTGTAAAACTGTCTGACAAGGGATAATAATTGAGACAGTTAAAAGTCCTAAAATAAAAGCTCCCAATGCAAAAAATGAGACCAGGGAAGGAGCCCGGAAAAAATAACGGGGTCGGGAGATATTTTGGGTTAACTCTGAAGATTTTAAATAATCAGCAATAGTTGGAACTGTCCCCACCAAGATAAACAGTATCCCAACTCCGATAACCGCCGGAATGACCAAAGACCGCCGAGGTATACGGTGAAACACGCGTCCCATCAAAAAGGCTCCTGAGACCATCCCTAACCCCAGGGGCAACATCACAAAATAAGAGGAATCCGTAGCGTGGATTTTTAAAATTCTTTCGAGGTATGAGGGGAGCATGACTGCTAAAATTCCAACTATTCCCTGGACTACCGATAAAAGGCCGATTGATACAGAGATTGTCAGCTTTCCCTTAATAAACATTAAGGCTTCCCGAGACTCCTCGGTCACCAGTTTTGCCAACCTCCCCACCCCATCAAAAGATAATAGGTTTTGATACTTCTCATCCCGTCTTTCAGATTTTATCTTTGGCAAACGGGTGGCAGTAAATAAGGCCAATATCATCATCAATATTCCCATCATAAATAAAGCGTTGATCCCCCAGTTATTAAGAACCGGCCCGCCGATTGTAAAACCTAGCATAAACGATCCATATAAAGTTAAAGAGAAGAGTGAATTGGCTAAAAAGAGCAGCTTTTTAGGGATTAACATTGGGATCGACGAGCTCTCAGACGGCATGAAAAAAGTTGCTAGAGAGTTTACCAAAAAGGTATTGAGTAGAATCAAAGGAAATGAGTGTTTAACAAATAGAAATATAACAAAGGCGATAATTAAAAATAGATCTATTAAAATAATTATTTTCCGGCGATCAAAGATATCAACAAAGACTCCAGCAAACATTCCAAAAAGGACGTTGGGGATAAAAATAGCCAACATTAAGGCCGATAAAGCTAAATTAGTATCGGTCAGCTTAAAAACCCACAAGATCAGGGCAAAGTTTAGGGTGTTGTAGGCTAGTTGAACCAAAATCTGGTTAAACCATAAAAACCGAAAGCCTCGGTTGGAAAGGACAGAGGAATAGGTGGGGTTGTCACTCATATAACCGATTAGTGAAGTATATCACCTGAAATAGCTTGAGGCTACCGTTGGCAAAACCTACAAAAGAATGTTCCCCTGCCTCCAACTACTGTTTTATTAATAACCTCCTGACAGGTTCGACAACTCTCTCCGGATCGGTTATAAACAAAAGCAAAGTCTAAAAAGTGACCCTTTTTGCCCTCTGAGTTCACATAATGGCTCCTACTTGATCCGCCGTGCTTGATCCCTAAAGTTAAAACGTCAACGATGGCTTGATGCAACTTACTGACCTCTTTTGGAGTTAAGTCCTTGATCCGTCTGGTAGGTAAAATATTGGCCATAAACAAGGCCTCGCAAGCATAAATGTTCCCAACTCCAGCCACGACTGTTTGATCCATAATTACCACTTTCACTGGAGTATTTTTTCTCTTTTGAAGTTGCGATTTAAAAACATCCAGGGTAAAAGTTTCTTCTAGCGGTTCAGGCCCCAAACTATTAAAGCTATTAGCTATTAGCTTTGAGCTGATAGCTTTTACCCAGCCAAATTTTCTCTGATCATTAAAATAAATCTTTGATCCGTTATCTAACTCAAAAATTACTCTGGTTGAGTTATTTGGCATCTCTCCTTGAATATCGCTGGTCGGGTGTCCACCGACAAATCTTGCCCTATTACTTACTAATATAATTTGACCAGTCATCTTAAGATGGAACAAAACGATCCAACTGTTCCCCAGCTCAACGCCTAACATCTTGGCTCTTCTAAAAACATTACTAATCTTCTGGCCATTAACGTTCCGAGGATCACCCTGAAAAGATTTAGGGGTTAAAACCTCAATTTTTTTGATAGTTTGACCTACCACTTGGCCTTGTAACCCTAATTTAATTGTTTCAACCTCAGGAAGTTCTGGCATAACAGAGGACGGATTATTTACTGCCTAGGATTAAATATTTTACTGACCCGACCTTTTAAAGTAGTCCAGCGATTACCTAAGGCATACATCCATTCAGGATAAAAAGGAGCTCTTGACTCTAAATCATCATATATATCCGGAAAGGCCCGGCGAGATTCTGCCTCTGAAATTGGATTTGGCTTACCACCCACTCCTCTGGTTTTTCCTTCAGCCAAGCGAGAAGCTTCCAAAATCACCATATCTTCTGGAGACGGAACTATTCCATTAGAATTATGAAACTCACGCATCTTTATTTAAGTATTCTAATTAATCTTTAAGTGATCTGCAACTAATTTCAAAATCTGCCTTTTAAAAATATCCTCAGAGAATTTTTCAGCTTGCTTTTGACAGTCTTCGGATTCGTATCTCGACCCTTCAAAATTTTCGAGCACCCGGATTAAAGACTCAGCAGTTGCCTCCTTAAAAAACTCTCCGGTTTTGCCACTGATTACTGTTTCTAAAAACCCTCCACCGGCAAAAGCTATCACCGGAGTACCAGAGGCCATTGATTCAACAGGAACTATCCCAAAATCCTCATCAACTGAGGCCACAATTGTCGCCTGAGCGTTGGCGTAAAAGGACGGCAGATCGGTATCAGCAACTGACCCTATAAACTCAACGCTCCTGCCAGCCAATCTTCTTAATACTGCAAGCTCCGGCCCACTCCCCACCACTTTTAAGGGTACCCCCAACTCCGAACAAGCTCTAACGATAATATCCACCCCCTTACCTCGGACTAAACGACCCACCGATAAAAAATAATCCCCTCGGGCTGCCGTTTGGGCTTTTTTAAACTTTTCAATATCGACCGGCGGATAAATCACCACCGAATCTCGGCGATAAAACTTTTGAATCCGGGAGGCCACATTTTTTGAATTAGCCACTAAAACATCCGGGCGCTCTGAGACTTCAAAGTCATAGAGCCTTAAAAAATGATTGGCGATCTCACCTAATATCCGAGTCAAGGGATTTTTTTTGTAGTTAAATGAAGTGGCATAGCCGTATAAATACCGCGGAGGGGTATGGATATAACTAATATGTAAGGAATTTGGCTTAGTAATAACCGCTTTAGAAAAGTAGGTATTACAAGAAGAGATCACCAGGTCATATTCTTTTAAATCAAAGCCTTCAAAGATCATCGGCGCGAGGATTCTAAGTGGAGAGATTAAATAATTTGCCAAAGGCAAGTTCTGAAGCCACGAGGTCTTAATATTCCAATCTTTAATTCTTTCTCGGTGCAATCCAAGTCCCTCCAAATTTAAATAGGCTGTATATATTGGTGCCTCAGGATAGATCTCATGAAGAGCTTCCAAAACTCTCTCTGCTCCCCCATATTCTCTTAAGTAATCGTGGACAATCGCAACTTTCGGTTGTAAAACTGTTTTCACTGACATAATTGACATAATTGTTCGAGTCTGCGAGAACGTCAAGACTTGATCTTATTGTAACCTAGAAAACAAAAGAATTCATCGCTAACCTTCTTTTTGCCTGACTACCTCATATAAAAAAATCGCGGCAGCTACCGAGACGTTAAAACTTTCCGTCATCCCCATCATCGGCAAATAAATTGTTTTATCGGCAAATTTTATCACCTCTTCTGAGATTCCTTGGGCCTCATTACCAACTACCAAGGCCACCTTGCCGGGAAATTTTGTCTTCCATAAACTTTTAGCCTCTGGATTAACATAGGTAGCATATATCTTAAACCCTTCTTTTTTTAACTCCTCAAGGCACACCTCTGTTGAAGTATAAAACTTTATCTCTAACCACTTAATGGCTCCGGAGGAGATATTATTAGATAATCTTGGTTTCTTACCTTCCGGATAGATAATAAAAATTCTGCCAACCCCAAACCCTTCAGCAGTCCGCAAAATCGCCGAGATGTTCTGGTCCTCAGCTAAATTTTCCAAAACCAAGACAAGATCTACTCTTCTTTGGGAGAGAATTTTTTTTATTCTTTCGGCACGACTAACTTCGGCAAATCTTTTCATTTAAGTTGTATTTTAACATTTACT
The DNA here is from genome assembly GCA_030646805.1 of Candidatus Daviesbacteria bacterium. Classification (GTDB taxonomy): domain Bacteria; phylum Patescibacteriota; class Microgenomatia; order Daviesbacterales; family UBA10151; genus JAUSKZ01. Next base: position 10,867 of record JAUSKZ010000034.1, on the reverse strand, counting down.
TAAAATGTTATGATATTTTGCAGTGCAATATATTAAAAAGTTAATTTTTATTATTCCCTCGTTTTATCTTTTACTGCTGCTTTTTTGGCAGAGTCGAGCTTTTTATTTGGATCCTTATTTAATCCTATCAATTGATGGAAATATTTTACTAAAAATAGTCCTGACTTCAGGATTCTTGCTTCTCTCTTCATTACTGGTAGTCATATTTTTAAGCTTTCAAGATAGTTGGGTTTATGTTTTAGGAGGGGCTGGGGTTTTATCTTTAGTTCCCCTACTTTTAATCTCTACACCGCTAGCTTTTTATCTTACCTTGGGTTTATTTTTAGCGATAATCTTAATTTATTTTTTACTGAAGCGGACTTTAACAACTTACCTTAATTTTCAACCAACCGTCCTTTTATCTCCCTCTGTTAAAACCCTCTCCACCCTTTTGGCTTTAGTCATCTCTTTGGGAGTTTATCTAGCTCTAGATCAGCAAATTAAACAAAACGGTTTTGCTCTTCCTGATAGTTTAATTAATTCTTATTTAAAATCATTTACCCCAAAGTTGCCTTCGTTTGAAGACGATCAATCAACAACTTCTCCAAAAGAGGCATCCTTTACCCAGATCACTGCGGAACAGCTTAATTTACTAAAACAAAATCCCGAAGCTTTAAAACAATATGGACTGGACCCTGGAATCCTAGATTCACTCATCAACAAAGATGTTAAAGGGGTTGCAGACAAGCCTAATACCCAAGAACCTCTTTATACTAGATTATTAAAATCTCAACTGGAATCAATTGTTAAACCCTATACTGCCTACGTTGCTCCAACTATCGGATTATTATTTTTCTTCAGCTTAAAATCTGTTGTCTCCATCCTCTCCCTGATCCTATCTCCTCTTATTTTATTAATCTTTTATCTTTTGGAAAAATCAGGCTTTACAAAATATCAAATAGAAACAAGAGAGGTTAAAAAGCTAATAATTTAAGATAATCTTATCTTCTTTCTGGGGAGGGATTAATTACACAACTCTCTTGATTCACTCTAACTAAAGTTCTCTCCTGTTTATGATCTAATACTGTAACCTCAGCTTCACATTGAGCAGTGAACCTTCTTGCCTCTGCTTGGGCTTCATCTGGAGAACCGAAATATTGGAGTCTATTGCCGCCTCTTAATTCTAAAAGGTTATGGCCTTCGTTTGCAACACTCATGCCTGTCCTACGTAAAAGCAGATGTGAGACTGGTTCAGTCCGACTCGAGAGAGTAGCTATAGCAACACCACCAAGCAAAGCTCCCAACAAAACCCCTGTAGAAAAGGCCATTCCCTCATTTGACGTGCTCCTCTGATCTATTTGAAACATATCACGCTGATTCTACCACTATAGGATTAGTAAGTCAAACTTCTTTAGTTCGTAATTAAAAGGTCGTTAGTAAATGGCGCTCCCACTGCTTCTCTCGTTTAAATCTCTAAGGGACTCATCTCGCCCCAGTTTGGGCCAGATTTTACTTCAACTACCACAGGAACAGAAAGTTTTAGAGCATCCTCCATCTTCTCTTTAACCATCTTTCCAACCTCAGTTACACTATCAGGATCACATTCAAATAAAAGCTCATCGTGAATTTGGAGTATGAGCTGGCAAGACTGAGATTGCTTCACTTTGTTCGCAACGACGTCATTGCGAGAGGAGAAGGCCAAATGGCCTTCGAGTAGCAACGAAGTAATCTCTAACTCCTTATCAATTTCCACCATCGCTTTTTTAATCATATCAGCGCTCGAACCTTGTATAGGATGATTGACCGCTGCCCTCTCCCCAAAGGCTTGGAGCATCTTATTGGGAGCGTTTAACTCAGGCAAGTATCTTCGTCTGCCCCAGATAGTTTCAGAGTAGCCACTTTTCCGGGCCTCCTCTACAATTTTGGACATCCAATCGCGGACGTTCGAAAACTGGGCAAAATATTCAGCGATATAACTTTGAGCTGTTTTATAATCTACCCCAAGTTGCCGAGACAGCGCGTGTGGCCCCTGGCCATACAAAGTGGCAAAGTTCATGGTTTTACCAACTGTCCTTTGCTCCCGAGTGACCTCACCTACTGATACTCTAAATATCTTGGAGGCAGTTAAGGCGTGGATATCTATCCCCTCTTGGAAGGCTTTTTTAAGTCCCGGATCATCAGCTAAATGAGCCAGGATCCGCAGTTCAACTTGAGAGTAGTCAGCTCCCAGTAAAACTTTACCTTGGGGTGCCACAAAAGCCTTCCTCATCTCCGATCCTAAACCACCTTTGATCGGGATATTCTGAAGGTTTGGATCCTTAGATGAAAGTCGCCCGGTTGCCGCTCCCTCTACATTAAAGGTTGAATGAATCCGGCCATCAATACCTACTGACTTCGGCAATGCATCAATATAGGTTGAAACAATTTTAAAAAGTTGGCGATACTCCAAAAGTAAAGGAATCGCGGGATGAGCATCTCGAAGTTGTTGTAGAGTTTCTTCGTCGGTGGAACGCCCAGTTTTAGTTTTTTTAATTACTGGTAATCCCAGCTCATCAAACAGAATATCTTGCAGCTGCTTTGGACTGTTAATATTGAACTCATGTCCGATAGTTGAGTATATCTGCTGTTCTAGTTTAACTAATCTACCTTTTAAACCAGTCCCAAACTGTTCCAGAAACTGGCAATCAATATAAATTCCCGTCTCAGACATCTTCTTTAAAATTGGTTCTACTTGAAGATCTAGATTAACAGTAACCCCTGAAGGTTTGGGATTCGGCGCTCGAGATTTAGACTCTTTACCTCCTACCCCCTTTACTCCCGGAATCCTTGGCATTAGACTTTTAAATTCTAGCTCAGTAAAAAGTTTAATTACCTGCTCTTTTTTAAAGTCATGAACTGCGCACTTGCTTAAATCCAATTTAATGGGAATCTCGGTTTCAATGGTAGCTAACTTCTTACTCATCAAAGCGTTTTCTGAGTCTGCCTCCAATAAGACTTTTGTCCTTTCGGGAAGTTCATCCAAGTGTTTATAGACGTTCTCAACTGTGGCGTATTTTTGAATTAATTTAGTGGCCGTTACCTCCCCGATCCCTTTGACTCCCGGAATATTGTCTGATTGATCTCCCGCCAAACCTTTATAATCCACCATATTTATTGGTAAAAAACCGTATTTGGCCGTAAACTCCTCTGTACCATAGAGCCCAACATCTGTGATGGTCTTTTTTGGCATCAAAACCTTAATCCGATCTTCGATCAACTGCATAATATCCCGATCACCAGTAACAATAACTACCTCTAAAGATTTATCTTTCCTAACTGCTTGTTTAGCCAAAGTCCCAACTAAATCATCAGCTTCAAAGCCGGGTAATTTAAATTCAGGGATGTTAAAAGATTTAACAATTTGATGGACCCTATCGTATTGGGAAGCTAACCCATCGGCCATCGGAATCCTATGAGCCTTGTAGTTTGCAAATTGGCTATGGCGAAAGGTCGGCGCCCGTAAATCCCAAGCTACCGCGATATAGTCCGGCAAAAGGTCCTCCAAGACTTTAAGTAGCATACTGGAAAAGCCAAAGGCGGCGTTGATAAGCTCTCCTTTTGAGGTAGTAAAAAGCGGGGTGGCGTGATAGGCCCGGTGCAAAAGAGCATTTCCGTCAATTAAAACTAACTTCTTCATATTATGACTTTGGTGAATTGTAGCAAACTTAAGATCTTAAATCAGTACGTTGAGGACTTATTTTTTCTTGCCGACAATTTTTTCAAACTCTTCAGACTCCAAGGTTTCTGTTTCCAGAAGTGCCTTAGTGACTGCCTGAAGCTCTTTTTTATGAATTTTGAGGATCTCACTGGCTTTCTTATAGCCTAAATCCAGGATTTTTTTAATCTCCAGATCGATCTTACTTTGAAGTTGTTCTGAAACTTGATCTTCTCCCTCCCCCATTCTCATCCAGGAACCAAAGATGCTGCGCGGACCGACCGCAATTGGACCCAAGTCCGACATTCCATACTCAGTCACCATCGCTCGAGCGATTCGGGTGGCGACACTCAAGTCTGCAGCTGCCCCGGTTGAGATATCATCTAAAAACATCTTCTCTGCAGCCTGAGCTCCCAAGGCCATAGTTATCTGATCCATTAGCCTGGACTTTGACTCATTAGATCTGTCCTGAAGAGGGGTAAATTGGGTATGCCCCCCAGACTCAGCCCGAGCCACAATTGTTACCCGGTGCAAAGGATCAACATTTTTTAGGAAATGCCCCACGACGGCGTGGCCAGCTTCATGATAGGCCGCCAGTTTCCGGTCTTCATCGGTTGACATCCGTTTTCTTTGGGGACCCATCTTTACTTTGGTCGCCGCCTCCTCAAAGTCTTTGGGATCAATAGCTTTTTTATCCTCTCGGGCTGCCAAAATGGCTGCTTCATTTAACATGTTGGCGATATCGGCCCCAGAAAAACCCACAGTTCTTCTCGCCAGCTTCTCCAAATCGACATCTGGGGTTATCGGCTTCCCCTTCATATGAATTGAAATAATGGCTTTTCTTTCATTTAAATCTGGCAAACCTAAGGTCACTCTTCGGTCAAATCTACCGGGCCTGACCAAAGCCGCATCAAGCATATCTGGGCGATTTGTAGCTCCAATAACTATGACATGATCATTCGGGGCAAATCCATCCATCTCAACCAAGATCTGGTTTAAGGTCTGCTCCCTTTCGTCATGACCTCCACCCATTCCCCCCATCCCTCGAGCCCGGCCGATCGATTCTATCTCATCGATAAAAATGATCGATGGAGCACTCTTTTTGGCGGTTCCAAACATATCCCTGACCCGGGCTGCTCCCACTCCTACCAACATCTCCATAAACTCAGATCCGGCAATTGAGAAAAAAGGAACTCCAGCTTCACCGGCTACCGCCCTTGATAAGAGGGTTTTTCCAGTTCCTGCTGGCCCCACTAAAAGCACCCCTTTAGGAGTTCTGGCACCAAGGGCCGTAAATTTCTCGGGAGTCTTTAAAAACTCAACTATCTCCGAGAGCTCTTTTTTAGCCTCCTCAACTCCAGCCACATCAGCAAATTTAATCTGGGGTGCGTCTTTGGTAAAAATTTTGGCTCTGGATTGACCAAAAGAAAAGATTCCTTGGCCGGCATCCTTGGCGTGCCTAAGCACAAAAAACATCAATCCAGCTAAAAGTAATAGCGGCAAGATTGAGCCCAAAACTCCATACAAAGCTTGGGTTAAAGAGTTATCCTTAACCTCAATAGTGACAGATTTAGGATCAACATCGGAAGATTTTAAGATTTGGAAGATCGATTCAGCCGCTTCTTTACGGCTGACAGCTTTTTTATCCTCCTCTTTATAAGAAATAAGCAGCTTTTCCCCATCAACGATAACTTTGGCTATTTTTTCCTGCTTGATCTCGTTTATGAGCTGAGAGAGGGGAATTTCATCTTGAGGAGTTGGGTCGCCGGAAAGATTAACAAAGAAAAATAGAGCTACTAAACCAATTAAGGCGTAAGTACCAACACTCTTTAAAGTCTCAATGATTTTATTTGGGGTTAATTTTTTTTTGGTGCCTTGTGCCACAACTGGGAAATTCTAGCACTTTTAGATTCAGATTACCAGAAAAAGAGGGGGGCTAATCAAAGTAGTTAAGCTTCATAGCTTTTTTAACCTCTATCATGGTTTTTTCTGCCTCACCCCTGGCTTTTTTAGTGCCTTCTTTTAAAATCTCTTCAACCAACTCCGGGTTTTTCTCAAACTCCGCCCGTCTAGCTCTGATTGGGTCTAGAAATTTATTCAAAACTTCCACTAAGTACTTTTTAACCTCAACATCCCCTATTTGGCCTTTCCTATAGGACTCTTTAAACTTGTTTACTTGCTCCTGGTCTGCGTCCGTTCCAAAAGCATCTAGATAGATAAAAACTGGATTTCCTTCAACAGTTCCAGGATCGGTTGGATGAATTCTTTTAGGGTCTGTGTACATTCCCATAACTTTTTTCTCTACTTCTTCTTCCGAATCAGATAAATTAATAGTGTTTCCCAGACTTTTACTCATCTTTGAGTTGCCATCTGTTCCCACTAGTCTAGCCACGGCGCCAACTTTAATCTCCGGTTCCGGAAAAACCTGCCTGCCGGCAGGCAGGTCTCCACCATAAAGTAAGTTAAATTTTCGAGCGATCTCCCGGGTTTGTTCAACCATTGGTCTCTGGTCTTCTCCTACCGGCACTAAATTAGCCTTAAGAATCAAAATATCTGCAGCTTGGGAGATCGGATATGCCAAAAATCCAACCGGCACTTCAGACCCAAACCCTTTTTGCTTCATCTCTTCTTTAACAGTAGGGTTTCTTTCTAATCTGGCTAAAGTGACTAAATTCAAAAAGTAGATTGTTAACTCAGCTGTTTGGGGGATTTGGGACTGGATATAAATAGTGGTTTTAGTGGGATCAATCCCAACTGATAAATAATCTAGGGCTACCTCCTTAATATTATCCCTAACTTTTTGTGGGTTTTCAAAGTTATCTGTTAAGGCCTGAACATCAGCAAGCATCACAAACTGATCATATTCATCCTGAAGGGCAACCCGATCTTTTAACGATCCTACATAATGACCCAAGTGCAACTTACCGGTTGGCCGGTCCCCTGTCATAATTCTCTTTTTCATGGCTTTATTGTAACAGTTTTTCGCAGAAATGTGCGGCTTCTACCATCTGATCAATGACTACATATTCTCGAGTAGTGTGACCATTGGCAGCCCCCGTACCCACCACTACTACCTCGATACCGTGCTTATGAAAGATATTGGCATCTGAGCCACCATTGGTATCAATTAGTTGTGGCTCCAATGACATAGCCTTCAAAGCAGCCGTTGCTCTTTGGATAGCTGGATGAGTCGGTGGCAACTTAAAACCCTGAAATTCCTCTTGCATTTTCAGTTTAATTTTCGCTTCAGGATATTGTTTGGCTAACTGTAAAACTACCTTTTCAACTTTTTTCGCTTCCTTTAAAAGCTTCTTTTTATCTCTACTGCGCAACTCAGCTTTAATCTCCATCAATTCAGCTACAGCATTGACGGCACTTCCACCTTTCACCAGACCAACAGTGCCAGTGGTTTCAAAATCACTCCGTCCCAGCTCCAGTTGAGCAATAATTTTTGCTCCAATTTCAATAGCTGATAAACCTTTTTCCGGTTCGGCAGCGTGAGAAGCACGACCTGTTACCTCAATCAACACACTTAGATACCAAGGTGACGAGACAAAGATCCGATGAACCCCCTCGTCGCCATCAAAGATAATCCCATGTTTTGATCGAATCTTTTTATAATCCAAACTCATCGCTCCACCTAAGGTAGATTCCTCCTCTCGGGTAAACACTACTTCCACAGGTACTGAAGATTTCTGATCTTCTTTGAGAGAGGTTAAGGCTTCCAAAATAATAGCTACCCCAGCTTTGGGATCAGCACCAAGAATAGTTCTTCCGTCTGAGATAATCCGATCCTTTTTAATAGATGGATTGATCCCTCTGCCCGGCTCCACAGTATCCATATGAGCATTGAGTAATAAGCTTTCACCTTGTCCTTTGAAATGACAGATTATATTGCCATAACTATCAGGTTCAACTTTCCCACCTAAGACTTTTAATCTTCTGGTTAATTCCTGAGAAACTAACTCCTCATCCCCTGAAGGACTGTCAATCTGAACAAGCTTAAGAAAAGTTTCTACTAACCGTTGTTTATTAATCATGAATCTCCCTCGGGCTTACGCCCTGGGTATCTTCTCCCCGTGCTTCGTCGGGGATAGAAGAAAACTAAAACGCTCCTTTCCAAATATTTTTTTAGCCCTGGCTGTTTGCCAAAGCTTATCTGGTCTAACCACCAATATTATAACAGCTTGTCCTTTGTCCAGTTCAGAGCTGGGAAAACCACCTAAGGTCTGAGGATTAACCAGCAAAATCCTCTCTGGAACTGAAGCAATAATATCTCCTTGTTGATTATGAATAAAAAGAGCCTCATTAAGAATGGTTAGTTGATAGCTATTTTTTATTCGGTCTAAGACGATCACCTTTGAAGCAGAAAAACCCTGCTTATCTAGTCTAGTAATTTTTTGAACCACTGCCTCAATTATCAATCGTGGTTTTAAGTGTGTCTTCAACTCTTCAATGGTTTTAATCGTACCGAGCTGAAGAGCTAAACTATAGGAGTTATTTTCGATCTTAGCTTTTTTTAATTGTTCTACAGATATTAACCCCCCAATTAAAAAAACCAAGCCAGAGCTGGACAGTTTCGTTAACTCTCGGACCATCTGCTCCACCCGCTCTAACTTCAAAGTACCATTGATAGTTAATAACTCTTCCTTATCTGTACTCACCACTAAAGGAGTCAGCGAATATGGGATCTTTCTTAGATTGAAAACACTTAGATCAAGAAATGGCACTGCTCTCCCACCCACAGGATCAAGATCAACAACCGGTAATCCTGTAAGATGGGCTGACTCTAAAGTGACACTTTCTTGTCCAATTTCTGGTGGATAAAAACCAACAATTTTTTTAGCACTAATCTCCGAAAGTAGCTTGATCATTTTATTGATAATTTTTCTTTTGTCCAGAGGTGGAACTTCAGATGGCCCAAGCTCCCCGGCCATACACAAGTAACCATCAGCTGGTAATTCATCCAAACTTACCAATTTCACCTGGAGATTGGTAAATATTTTTAAGGCCTTCCGTTGTTCCACTGGAGGAACTCCACCACCGGTAGTGAGGATCGAAGCCCCTTTGATTAGCTGTTTGGCTAAATGTTGGTTAATTATTTTCATATCCTATTAGCTCTAACTACCTCCCTCAAGGCTGTCCTTAGTCTACTTTTTGGATCAAAGAAGTACAATGACCTACCGCCAACAGTTTCAGGGTCTTGACTCATAACTAAATTAGTATGTGGATACAACCCAACAATAGTTTTACCCGAAACCACTTGGCCAATCAAGCTTCGAATCCTATTTAAAATACCCGTCTCTTCAGGATTCTCCACAGCAATTAACATCTCTGTTTCAGCGTCCAATTGATCTAAGTATCCTAAGACATAGCTTAAGTAGCTTAAATCAGAGTAGCTCACAATCTCAGTTTGACTAACTAGACTACTCTTCTCTTTTAATTGCTCAACCAGTTTAGGCAATAAGCCTCTCTTATCGTTTTGTACATCCTGCACTAAATTCAAGGCTATAGAGCCCAAAGGGTCCACCTGGTTGATTTTTAAACCAGGCTTGGCAATCCTCTTTGTTACCATATCAATCATTCTTCCAGCCCGAAGATCAACTTGATTAAACCATTCAAGCATTAAACCAGAATCGATTAAACCCTTCTCGTAAGCATCCATAGCATATAACCAGTACTCAATTCTCGGAACAGCCAGAGCCACTGAAGAAACTTTTTCCGGATTTAAACACCCGATCATTTCTGATAAACGCAGTACCGAATCTGCCTCGTAAGGTTGGATCCGCTGATCAATATCAATTCTAATTACTGGTTGATCGATTTCTCTATTAACATACGGATTGGTTAGGGCATATTTTACCCCGCCCTCGCTTACAGCTGTCACAGCTGATGAGCTAAAAAGACATAAACCAGTTAAAACCCGGCAACGAGTTATTTCTTTAATATTTTGCGCATCGCCCCATCCGTATTTGCCTTTTGCGTCTTCAGCTAAAACCCGAGTGTGGACAAAGCGCCCTCTTTGGGTAGAAAGCGGGAGTTCGACGAAAATTGCCGTATTAGCTTTATGGACTATGGCTCTAGTTACTTCCTGAGATCGAGGTTGCAATACACCTAGGTCGGCTAGCCTGTCCAATACTCCTATAACTTTTCGAGCACCTCTGGTAGACGGCTCAACAGCAACCACCTCTGACTTTCCTACAATTAAAGGCTGGTCTGGGTTAGGTCGCAATAATTCATCTTGCAGAAGTCGGAAAACTGTCTGCTGATTGACTTGACCCTTTGGCCTCTGACCTTTTCTCTCTAACTTTAACTGATTTAGTTCAACTGTACTGTCTATTCTGATATATGGCAGGGATTTGTCAATAATTTGCTGAACCGTCTCAGTCAAATTTTCCGGATCAGTTAAAACACTCATTGGATCAATTCCCAAATCTCTCAAAGCTAGGTCCACAGCTATTGAACTTCGAGTCGTCAATAACTCTCCTACAACAGTTTGAGTCATTACCCCAATTAACTCTTCATCAGTAGCTGAATCTACCAACTTAGATTTTAATCGCTCCTTAGCCAAATCAAAGATTGATCGCGAGTTGGAGGGTTTAGGAATTCCTGCCCGAATAGTCTGAATCTCTTCATCAGACAAACCAGTAATAAAAACCATTGGGTCTTTAGCCATACCAGAAAGCAATCGTTCTCTTTCTTCGTTTAGCACTTTTTGGCCATTAAAAACTCGGCGATCAACTTCAGATAAAACAAGTTGCTTCATAAATAAAACTCCGTTTAAGGCATGGCGTTTGGCCGAACTTTCAGCGGTTAAAAGTTCTTCGCTAGTCATCCGCTGTCTATTGGCAATTGCTCGGCAAAATAACTCATCGGATTCAATCATAGACAAAAGTCTCTCTGTCCCTCTTTTACGAACTAATATTGATAGTACCGCTTCCCGAGCTTTTTCCATCTTGGCTTCTCGAATAGCCTCAACACTTTCGTTTTGTTCATTTAACCCTTCCTGGTCAATAATTTGATTGGCCATAATCTCAAATCTTGAGTAAGTTCTAGGTGCACCCTCAACTTCAATATGTTCTCTTCTCAAGGCTGCCAACTTTTGCTCAGCTAAAACTGCTGCTACCTCTGCTAGCTGCGATGATCCTTCTTCTTTTAATCTTTCAAATCTTTTGACAGCGATTTTTTGAGCTT
>JAUSKZ010000030.1 GCA_030646805.1 Candidatus Daviesbacteria bacterium | reverse complement strand
TTGGACGGGAGTCCAGCCTAAATCGAGCAATTTGTGGTGGAGGTGTCCCCTGTCTCCCCAAACCGGAGATTTTCCCTGGAGGACTCTTCTTAAGAAGGTATAGATAAAATCGATGGATGGGATGGCTAAAACGAGGAGAGCGGTTGCAAGCTTTGCCCCGGAGAGGATAGATAAAGTAGCCAACATAAAGGCTAAGATGGTTGAGCCGGAAAAGCCAGGTAGGATTTTTGCCGGGTACCAATTAAAGATTAAAAAGGCTAAGGCCGATCCTGCGGTGATAAAGGAGAGGGTGGCCACCCCCAATTGATTAGAATCACCCTGGCTAACAAGTTTTAAGGAAAAAAGTCCCAAAGTTATAGCTGCGACCAAAGTTATTCCCGGCATCTGGCCGTCAACACCTTTGGACCAATTAATGACTTGAGTTAAAGTAACGATCCAAAAGAAAGCAAAAATATCAGCGATCAAGACGATGCTGTGGTCCCCTAAAAAGTTAAATGGGATAATAATTTGGTCTAGGCGAATGATGTTGGTGCTAAGGAGCCCGGGTAGATTGAAGTGAGACAGGGGGTTGGTGATAAAAGCTACTCCTATTCCTGAGCCAACTGCACAAAACGCGGCCAAAAATAATAAAAAAAGTCGCAGATAAGGATTGAAGGTAGTTAGCTTATCATCAGCCAGTCCTAGTGATAGAAGAATAGTTATTCCAAGGAATATTCCAATCAGGTGTTTTTCGATCGGCAGGAAAATTGCAGCCGCCAGTATAATCCCCAGATAAATGGGTAATCCGCCGGCTCGGGGAATTATAGTTTTGTGGACATGAGCTGGATGAGGACGGAGCTTTGGGTCATCCACTAAACCAAATTTGGTAGCCAATTTAATAGTTGCTGGGACTGCGATGATTGTAATTAAGAAGGCTGTAACTAAAGCAGAAATTGCATCTGTCATATTAAATTGAGACTAAAATAATTTTAACAGTCGTTACCAGAACAATTAAGTCTATAAAAATTACACTGAGCATCAAGATTCTTTTTAACACAAAATGGATGTTGTGGAGGTGAAAGGTGATAAAACTGTGAACAAGAGTCACCAGGATAATTAATGCGGGGAGGATTATTATCTGGTTTTTGTTAGTTAATTGAGATTCGCCCCAGGGAAGCGAATAAAAGAGAGGTAATTTAGGAGGAAGGCTCGTAAAAGAAACAGCCAGGGAACTGACGATAAAGAAAATACTAAGGAGGGAAAACAGGATCGGAAAACTGTAGTAGATATCTTGGTTTTTAAAAAAAAGGAGGAATTTATTCATAAAACTCAAAGCAGAATTAGTTGATTCTTGCTTTATTGGTAACGCGAAACTCCAAACGTTTGCCCAACATTAGGGTAGTTAAGGCATCGATCACCGGCAGAGCTGAGATAGTTACCATAATAATTGGTACCAGTACCCATTGGATATAAGACCAGAGCTTTTGGACTTTCGACCAGTTGGCTGGTCTTTTGGGAACGGTTTTTTCGTGGACATAGATAGTGGCAAACATCCCAAGGAAGGCAACTGTTAGTATCCAGGAGGAGATAACCGGTAAGTTATAGGCAACAACTGACTGGGAAAAACTGGGGTTTATAATCGGAATTAGAAGTCCGGCAAAACTGACAAACAAGGCCAACATGCCCCACTTAACATACCCCCAAATTGCAAAAAACAGTTTATCGGTTTTATCCCAAAAATCAGTTTCCGGGCTATTAAAATATTGCTGGACGGCGTAAGGGATATGTTCGGCCCCGTAGGCCCACCTTTTTTGTTGTAAATATTGGTTTTGAAAAGTTTTAGCTAAGTTAACATCTAAGACGGTGTCTCCGTTGATAGGCATAAAATGGGGAATAACTTTATAATCGCCGTTAAAATGATAGTAGGCCTTCCAGTAAAACCCGGAGTCATCGTTGACCTTGTCGATCATCCATAACCCAATCTCAAGTAAGGGTTTTAGATTAATTGACATCGAAGCGAAATTTCGGTATTTATCGCTGCCATACATCTCCGCCAACTGCCAAAAGCTGGTTCCGGCGGCGATCAGCCGCATCGGAGTTGGAGCTTGCCAATAGTTGTTGTAATAGAGGAAAACTCCGGTATAAGTTCTTTTATCTCGGATTTGAATAGGGGTAGAGAGGTATTTGTGCAGGGCTCCAGCCAGAAATCTGGGGTGAATTACAAAGTCGGCGTCCAAAGTTGTGACAATAACTTTATCTTGGGGGACGGTTTTGTGTTGAAGATATTTTACCGCCTGGCGGATGATATAGTTACGGTTGGTGGCTGGACCCTTGACCTCACCTGTCCCAAGTTGATGGATGGTAGTTAAAACTCCGCCGATTGTATTCTCATAGTCCTTGAGGGCTTTGATATTGGCAGTTACTTGGTCAGGGTCAGCCCAAGCCTCAAAACCGACCGCCAGAAAGATTTTATCTTTGGGATAATCAGAGTTTGCGATCGCCTCAAAGACCGGATTTAAAACCTCGAGACTCTCTTTATATGAAGGAATGACTATTAGGTGGTAGTATTCTTTCCACTCATCTGGAAAATCAGTTTTTAATTTGGTAATCCAGTCTTGGGATTTGGCCCACTCCATTTTTTTGTAGCCCAGAAAGATCATAACGGCTACTTTGATGCCACTGATTAACCAATAAATATCAGCTAAGATAATCAAATAGGCCACAGCAAAAGGGAGGGTAAAAGATAGCCAAAGTGGGGAGGTGATAGCGGTCCACATGGTTAGTCCTGGTAAAGCCTCCATAAACCGGGCCAGTTGTTTTTGGTGGCCAACGATAAACCTTCTTTCTGTTTCTTCTCTTAAAACATACTGGCGAGCCAGTAAATGGTAGGTGATCAGTCCAAAGCCTGCGCCTGAGAAGAATAGTCCCACCAGAAACTCATTAGAGGAGTTATAGTTTATAAATCCCACGATAATTCCTCCCAAAAGTAAAACAAATCCCGGCAGGCTGTATCTAAAGCTATATTTTTTAAAAGAGGGAAATCTTAAGGTTAGTCGCCTAACCCCTTCACAAAGGAAAAAAGTTAAAGCAAAGCCTAAGATCAGAGCTAAAAGTATCCGCATAACGAGTTGAGTATAAATAAGTATAGCTTAAAATTGCAAGCTAGGTAATTTTAAAATTGCTGAGATTCGCCTTCTTTGATAACAGAGAAGTTTATTCCTGCCGCTTTAAGCTCCTTTTCCGGCAAGAGGTGAACTGATCCTAAAAACTTTAACATTCCATCGTGGACCGGAAAGCAGAATTTAGGAGCTAATTTTTTAGCAAAGTCTATGGCTTCAGCCAGTTTCATCCATGGTCCCGAGACTGGGAGAGCCAATATCTCTACTTGTTTGCCAGGATTATAAAAAGCGTCGCCAGGATAAAAAAACCTGTTAGCTATAAGATAACCTGTATTTTCAACAGGGCTTACGCTAGGGTAAATCTGAGCGTGCTTATCCCCAAATCCCTCAAGGAGGACACCATTAATAGTTCTGTTTTGGTTATCTGCTAATAGCTCATGTTTAATACCCTCTTGGTTTAGGATTTTTCCAACTGAGGAGTTAGTTATTACCAAAGCTTTAGGGCTCTGTACTAAAACCTGTTTTAAAGAAGGGATATGAAGGTGGTCAAGATGCTCGTGGGTTATTAAAACGACGTCAACGCCTTCAGCCATTTCAGGAAGGGTTGTCCAAGCCCCAGGATCGGTTAAAATTACCACTCCTTGCTCTTCGATCTTTAAACAACAGTGTCCAAGCTTGTGAATTTCCATAAGCAGATTATATCCCAAATAACCTTTGAGCGTTTTCTGTAATAACTTTGGCTGTTTCGGTAAATGGAAGTTGTTTAATCTCAGAGATTGTTTTAACTACTTCAGCTACATTAAAGGGCTCGTTTCTTTGGCCTCGGATTTGTTGAGGCGGTAAAAATGGGCAATCTGTTTCAGTGACAATTTTATCTAAAGGCAAATCTTTGATTAAATCCCGCAAATATTGGTTTTTGGGGTAAGTTACGACACAAGAAAAGGAAAGATAATATCCCAAGCTCAATGCTTTTTTTGCATCTTCTAGCGTGCCGCTAAAATTATGGAAAACTCCGATAGTTCCCTCAAGCTCTGAAATAAATATCTCACTCCAGGCTGAAAGGTCTGAGCCTGTCGAATGACCGTCCCGGCAGTGAATTACCAATGGTAAATCTAATTTTTTAGCCAACTGAATTTGAGATTTAAAAAGTTTTCTTTGGTTAGTTTTTTGTTCATCTTGGGAAAGCTCTGAATGGTTAAATCCGGCGTTTTCTCTAAAGAAAAAATCCAGGCCGCACTCGCCGATAGCTACCACCTTTTCTTTGTTTTCTATATAAAGTTGCTCCAACTTTTTTACCTCTTCCTCAATCTGTTGTTCGGTGTTTAGGGTGGCGCCTTCATGAGGATGGAGGCCAACGGTGGCGTAGGTCGGAATCTCAGTAATAGATTTGGCTTGAGTGATGGCTCGAAGACTAGTAGGTAAATCAGTCCCAATATTAATTATCAATCCCAAACCATTTTGTTTGGCTCTGTTTAAAACCTGATCTAAGTCAGTTTGATATGAATCCCAATATAGATGTGCGTGAGTATCAACAAGCATGGCTTAAAACTTTTCGATCAACTCTTTTGTATATCTATCTAAGCCCGTCAGAGATTTAAGATCTTCTAAACTGATCCATCTAAATTCCTGATGTTCTTCTCCGTTTAACGCAGGGTCTCCCTCTATTTCTGCAGTATAAGTCAATCTGACGATATGTTTATCTACAACCTTTAAGATATCTTGCGCTGCGATTAATGTGGGAGTTGAGGTAAGATCAAGACCGGTCTCCTCTTTAATCTCTCTTGCCAGGTTGTCTAAAAGTGGAGTTCCAGGATTAATTCTTCCGCCTGGAATATCCCAAAGATTTCCGACATCCGGATATTTCTCGAGAGATCTTTTTAAAAGAAGATACTCTCCTTTTTTATTTTTAAGCAAGGCTTTAACCCCTACTTGTAAGATCATGGTTTTAACCCCAAAACTGTGGCAAACCTAAAATCATCTTCTAAGTTCTCCGCTTTAAACTTTCGGTTTGAAAAATAATCGTTATGATAGGAACAAATTTTAGAATTTTCTATATTCTCAGGCAATACTCCTGTCTCAACTAGCTGATCTTGGGTAAGCTGCCAAAGATCGATAGTTAATTGGCCGTTATTTTCCCGGATATATTTTTTTAAAACTTCTGGGGAATTTTGAGGATCAGCCGGGCCGTAGCAACAAGGTCCAATTGAAGGAGCAATATACACTAAAATATCTTTGGGGTCAGATTTGAAGTCTTTAATAAATTTCGATATGGTGCTGGATAGAATTCCTTTAACTAGTCCCGCCCTTCCAGCGTGGATCAATCCAATCACTTGTTTTTGAGGATCAAATAAAGCTACTGGTAGACAATCAGCGGTTAGTAAAAATAGATAGACTCCTGACTCTTTGGTAATTAAACCGTCAATTTCTGGGGCATTGCTGTTTGATTTGCTCCCTCGGCCTTTTTCATTTTTCCGAACAAATAACAAATCTGTTCCATGAACAGCTTGCATCGAGACTATCTCGTCTAAAGACACCCCAAGTTGTTTTAGGAATTGTTTTCTATTTTTTAAAGCCTGTTTTGGATCACCTTTGACTAGTGACATATTACCATCATCTTTGGTGGAAGTGGCTACTAAAATTTCAGGGAATTGGCTCAAGATCATATCCGAGGAAACAAAGGCGGCTCAGCTTTAATCTGTCCGGAGAATTGTTTTAAGATCTTCAGAGCTGTTTCTGGTAAGAAAGGCTGGAGATTAAAAGCGATATGTTGGATTTTTTTAATTAGTTCTTCTAAGATTGGTTTTGCTTGGTCAGAATCTAACTCCCAAGGCTTATTATCGTTAACATATTTATCTGCTTTCGATATCTCCTTCCAAATATACGAGAGGGCCTCATTAAATTTGTACACATCTAAATGTTTTGTCATTTCAGGATCAAATTCAGTTGGATGGGTTGGGGCGCTCTGATTATTATTTTCTGCAAGCTTAGCAACTCTTCCGACAAGATTTCCTAACCCGTTAGAAAGGTTGGAAATAAAAACCTCCTTGAATCTTTCAACAGTAAAATCTCCGTCTTCATCAATCGGGATTTGAGAGAGTAAATAATACCTAAACGGTTCCAGTCCATAACTTTCAACCATCTCAAATGGATCTATGACATTCCCCAAAGTTTTGCTCATTTTTTGTCCGTCAGTTAGGATGAAGCTATGGATTAGAACCTGTTTTGGCAGTGGCAAATTAGCCGAAAGCAACATCGCTGGCCAGTAGACGGTGTGGAAGCGGTTTATATCCTTGCCAATTATATGTAAGTCTGCTGGCCACCATTTATGCCACTTATCTTCATCTACTCCAAACCCCACCCCGGTGTTGTAGATATTTAAAGCATCAAACCAAACATAGACAACTTGATCCGGGTCTTCTGGCACGGGAACACCAACTCCGCGAGCTCTCTCTTTAGATCTGGAAACAGAAAAATCTTCCAGTCCACTTTTAATAAAGTGGAGCGTTTCTTGCCTTTTATTCTCTGGAGTGATTTTAAGTTGATTACTTTCTATCAGTTCAACCAACCTTTCCTGGTACTTAGAAAGTCTAAAAAAGTAATTCTCTTCCTCGACTTTTTCCGGGGCTTTCTGATGATCTGGACAAAGACCGTCAACGAGCTCACCCTCAGCTTTAAAAGATTCACAACCTATACAATATAGCCCGGAGTAAGTTTTTTTGTAGATATCTCCTGATTCCTGACATAACTGCCAGAATTTTTGAACCCCGGGATAGTGCTTTTCTTTATCAGAGCCTCTTTGAAAAACATCTAATTTTATTCCTAATTTGGCAAAAGTCTCCTTAAAAATCTCCGAGTTTTTGTCCAGAAACTCCTGAACTGGCATTCCTTCTTTTTCGGCTGCTTGAACATTTTTTAAAGCGTTCTCGTCAGCTCCAGAGAGGAGTAAGGTTTCTTCTCCCAGTAAATCATGGTAGCGCCTAACACA
This sequence comes from Candidatus Daviesbacteria bacterium, assembly GCA_030646805.1. Taxonomy (GTDB): domain Bacteria; phylum Patescibacteriota; class Microgenomatia; order Daviesbacterales; family UBA10151; genus JAUSKZ01. The sequence goes on along the minus strand of JAUSKZ010000030.1, from coordinate 16,074 downwards.
ATCTGCTTGGAAATACTCTAAAGCATGGCCAATGTGCGGTTTACCGTTAACGTAAGGAATGGCGGTGGTGATATAAAATTTATTCATAAAGTCACTAGATTGTAGCTTTACTGATCTGAATGGTCAAATTAACTTCTCTTAATTCTTCTTAGGCCACGTTGGATCTCCTGTGGAGGATTAGAAGTTTTTGATTTAAAAATGTTTTTGAACTTCTCAGTCAAGTTTATTTGAGGGGGATTGATTAAGGTAAAGCATATGATGAGAGTTACTCCTGCTCCTAAATAGTTTATCAATCTAACCCCCAAACAATAAAGTATCACTACAAAGCAAACAGTTAGAAAAAAACTTTTGACCCGGGAGATAAAAAAAGTAAAACAGAAAAAAAGAAATAGAAATAAAGGTAAAAAAAGACCCAGTATTTGGATAAGTGAGGGCTCGTTTAATGAACTTGGTGGTTGAAGGTTAAAAATAACCCAAATTAGAATTCCTAAAAAGGCAGTTGTTAGCAGCAGTTTTTTCTGGGTTTTCATCTATTTATTATTACATCTATCGGTTACAATACAAAACACGAAACATGAAGCCGATTACAATAACTTGTCCACATTGTAAAAGCAGTATCTCGGTAGATGAGGCTTTGTCTCATCAGTTTGAAGAAATCCTCCAAGAAAAGTTAGTAAAAGAGAACGATTTAAAACTGGCCAAAGACCGGGAAGTTCTGCGAAAACAAATGGAGGAATGGAAGAGAGAACAAGGTCTTAAGTTTGATAAGGTCACTGAAGAACAAGTTAAAAAGTTTTCCGAAGAGATTCAAAAAGAGAATAAACTCTTAAAGGAAGAAGCGGAAAGAAAAGAAAAACTTTTGGCAGAAGCTCGGGAGTTAGAGTTAAAGCTCCGGCAAGAAAAGAATAGGTTGGATGACGATAAAAAAGCTTTTGAGGTTGAAAAACAAAGACAGTTAGACGCAGAGCGGGAGGGGATTAGAAAAGGGGCAGAAGCAGCAGAGGCTGAAAAACATAAATTAGTAGAAGCCGAGCTTAGAAAAAAACTTGATGATGCTATTAAAACTGCTGAGGAGTTAAAGACCAGAGCTAATCAAGGTTCACAACAACTTCAAGGTGAGATCTTAGAGCTTGAAATAGAAACAATCTTAAAGAATGAATTCCCAATAGATGAGATTATCCCGATTGCCAAAGGTGTAACTGGGGCAGATGTACTGCAGAAAGTTAAAGATAGCTACGGGCGAGTTTGTGGAACTATAGTTTGGGAGTCAAAAAGGACTAAAAATTGGTCAGAGAGTTGGGTGGTAAAACTTAAAGAGGATGCCATGAAAATCAAAGGGGATGTCCCGGTTTTAATTACGGTTGTTCTTCCGGAAGAGGTAAAATCGTTTGGCTTTTTAAACGGAATTTTTGTGACTAACTTTGAATGTTTTACCAGTCTGGCCTTTATTATAAGGAAGTTTTTAATTGAACAACAAATAGTTAAAAATTCAATGGTTGGGAAAAATGAAAAAATGGAGATGGTTTACAGTTATGTTTTATCAAACGAATTCCGGCAAAGAATAGAGACGATCGCCGAAGCCTTTGCTGAAATGAAGGACGATTTGGATAATGAAAAACGAGTTTTTACCAAACTTTGGGCTAAACGGGAAAAGGAGATTGAAAGGGTGATTCACAACACCATAGCGATGCATGGTGATCTAAAAGGTTTAGTCGGTTCGAGTTTACCAGAGGTTGAGATTTTAGAGATTGAAAGTTTGTTACCGAAAGATCCCGTCAAAATTTCTGTGACTCAAACTGTTCTACTAGAAACTTCAGATAACTGATGACTACACCCCAATTTGAGTCTTCATATAAAAACTTAAATTCAGCCCAAAAAGAAGCAGTCGATTCTATCGAGGGTCCGGTCATGATTATCGCAGGTCCAGGTACTGGTAAGACTCAGATTTTAACAACAAGAATTGCCAATATACTACTTAAAACTCAAATTAATCCCAGTAATATTTTAGCTTTAACATTTACAGAGTCGGGGGTTTTGGCGATGAGAAAAAGATTAGTTGAGATGACCCTCGGGGAGGGCTATAAAGTTGGAATAGGGACCTTTCATAGTTTTTGTAATGAGGTTATCCTAAGTAACCCAGAAGACTTCCCGAATTTAATCTCTTTTCAAAGCATTACCGAAATTGAACAAATTCAAATCATCGAAAAGATTCTTTTGGAAAACAAATTTGAATTTATCAAGCCGTTTGGAGATCCGCTTTATTATTTAAAATTTCTTCTGTCCGGAGTTAATGATTTAAAAAAAGAAGCGATTACTCCGGATAAATTAGAAATGGCTTTAAAGAACCAAGGAGCGGATTTTGAAATGATTCAAGATCTTTACCACGACAAAGGTCTACACAAGGGAGCGATGAAAGGAAAGTATCAAGAAATCCTTCGTGATCTAAATAAAAATAAGGAATTACTTATTGTTTATAAACTTTACCAGAAAGAATTAAAAAAGCTGAAAAAATATGATTTTTCGGATATGTTAATAGAAACAGTAAGTGCCTTACAGAAAAACGCTGATTTACTTTTAAGACTCCAAGAAAGATATCAATATATTTTAGTTGACGAGCATCAAGATACCAACTTTGCTCAAAATAAGTTAGTAGAACTTCTTTGTAGTTTTGATGATTGGCCCAACCTGTTTGTTGTTGGTGATGACAGTCAGGCAATTTATAGGTTTCAAGGAGCTTCTTTGGAAAATTTTTTATACTTTAAAAATCTTTATCCAAAAGCTAAACTAATTAACCTTCAAGATAACTACCGATCATCGCAAATAATTCTTAACGCTGCCGCAAGTCTCATTAAGGAAAATATCACCTCTGAAATTTTATCTAAAAATTTAACCTTAACATCTCATGTTAATTATCCAGAAGAACCAATTAGGGTAGCCCAGCTTTCAGATTATCAAGCAGAGTTTTATTTTATCGCGGGTGATATTAAGAAAAAAATTAAAGCAAAAGTAGCTGCTCAAAATATCGCTGTTTTATCTCGTAATAATAAAGATTTAACAACTTTAATTGAAGTTTTGGAGCAGACAGGAATTCCGTATAACGTCGAATCAGATCAAAATATTTTTACGGATCCAGAAATAAGAAAACTGGTTTTACTTTTTAAAACAGTTTGTAATTTTGGTTCAGATCAAGAGTTAATTTTACTGATGCACGCTGATTTTCTAAATATTGATCAATTAGATCTCTACCTCTTAATGAATTATTCGAAAATCAGTAAAAACTCAATTTATAAACTGATAAGTAGAGAAAGTTTACTTGATGAGGTTAAATTAGGTAATCCCCAAATACTACTTAATCTTTATCAAAATTTACAAAAGTGGAAAAAACTTTCTGATAACGAAAATCCACAAAGAGTTTTTGCCAAGATACTTAGCGAATCAGGACTTTTGACAAGCATTACTAAAAAGCCAAGTTATCTAGATATTATTGATCGGATCAATGGTCTTTACCAAGAGTTAAAAATTCAAAATGAAAAAAATCCACATTCTTCTTTAAAAGATTTCTTAGATTATTTAGAGCTTCTGCAATCACATGAGATTTTAATTAAGAAGCCGCCTAAGACTATTTTAAAAGAAGCGGTGAGGGTTATGACGGCTCATCGCTCAAAGGGTTTGGAGTTTGATTATATTTATATTATTCATGCCTTTGACGGACACTGGGGAAGTTTAAAAAAAAGATCGAGAGGTTTTATAATTCCTTGGGAAGAGTTAGGCATTAAACTAAAACTTGATTTTAAAATTGAAGAGAATGAAGACGAGAGAAGGCTCTTTTATGTAGCTTTAACACGAGCCAAAAAAGGAGTGATGATTAGTTTTTCAACTTGCTCACTCAACGGACGTGAACAGATCCCTTCTCAATTTATCTTTGAGATTGATAATAGATATAAAAAATATATTGATACTCAAAAGTTTGAAAAGGAGTTTATTACTCATAAAGAGACAATCTTTGCTCCACCGGTTGTTGTCAAGGCAAACAATAAAAAGTTTTTTAAATCTTTGTTTATAGAATACGGCTTATCAGTAACGGGATTAAATAACTACTTAGTATGTCCCTGGAGATATTTTTATAATAACTTACTGCGCCTGCCTGTTGTTAAAGCTAAATCAGCCATCTTTGGTTACGCGGTGCACTACGCTTTAAATTCCTATATAAAAGGTTTAAAAAAAGGACAGCTAAATAAGAGATATCTTATTACAAAATTTAAGGAAGGATTAGGAAGAGAGTTATTGGATGGGAGTTTAGATTTCCAGGAGTTGTCCCAAAAAGGTGAGCAAGTTTTAGCAGGCTTTTTTGAGTCAGAAGTAAAGTCTTGGCCAAAGGATATAAGTAGTGAGTTTTCGATATCAGGGGTTAAATTAAATGAAGAGATTACCTTAAATGGCAAGATAGATATGATTCAAAAATTAAACGAAAAAGAAGTTAAGGTTTTTGATTTTAAAACTGGAAGTCCCAAAAGTCGGGGAGAGATAGAAGGGAGAACTAAGAATAGTTTAGGAGAGTATTTAAGACAGCTGGTTTTTTATAAATTACTTTTGGAAAAATATCACAATGGAAAGATTAAAATGAAGGAGGGGGTAATTAGTTTTATTGAACCAGATAACCGAGGCGAATATCATCAGGAGGTTTTTGTAACTCTAGAAAATCAAAAAAAAGAACTTGTTGAACAAATCCATCAGGTTTCAGGTGAAATTATGAATTTAAAGTTTTGGGATAAAAAGTGTCAGGATAAAGATTGCAAGTACTGTCACCTAAGAGAGTTAATGAATTAAAAAATTAGTGGCAACAACTGCATTATTTTTATAACCTCGGGGGTCAGTCACGGGGTACGTTTCGACTATTTTAAATTTAGAAGAGAGGTAGTTAATTAATTTTTGGTTAATCTGCCGGGCCTCCGGACTATGATCCGGCCGGTTAAAAATTAAACAACCTTGAGGGGTGATTAACTTAGTAATTTGGGTAACAAAAGCAGATTGACTTGAGTAAGGTGAAACATATGGCGGTTCACCGTTATATAAATCAATAATGACAACGTCAAATTTTAAATTTAAGGCAAATTTTTTAGGATCTCGAATTACCTTAAAAGCATCAGCTTGAATAATCTTTAAAGATTTGATTTTATCAATCTCAAAAAACTCTTGACTGATATCTATAATACTAGGATCAAGTTCGATGACTGTTTGTTTAACTTCTTTGTTTAAAGAATAAATTATTTGGTTCATACTGCCAGCTCCAAGTCCAAGAAATAAAATATTCTGGGGGGATCTTTTTAAAGCAAGTTCCGAGATTTTATACCAGTAACTTTTTTTAATACTACGATCTTCTACGGAAACACTTTGAGCAAAACCGTTAATGGTCAAAAGTTTCTCACCGTTCCATTTTTTAAAAACTGCTATTTTGCCGGAGACTCGAGATTGGATCTCAGTTAGTTTAATATAACGAAACTTATTGAGGATGAGAAGCATTGTGAGGGCAACCAGGAGGGGGACGATAATCTCTAAACTATTCATTTTAAACAGGTAAAAACTTACTTAAAAAATAGATTAACTTAAAAAATGGATTATAAATTTTAATCTGGGATAGTGGGTATTCAATTATTTCACCGTGAAATCTTTTTTTAAATTCACTGAAACTTTTCCAAGATTTATGTTCGTGAGGTAATCTTGGATCAAATATTCCCTCAAAGTCAAAAGTTTTAACTTTTAATCTTTTAGCTTTTTTAAAAGCTTCCCAAACAAGGAGGTAGTTAGCCAATTTTTCATAACCTGTTTTTGTAATACCTGTTTGCATATAGACAGTAGTCTTCCGGTAATAACCTATCCAAATTCCGGCGATAAGCTCCGTATCTTGGTAAGCAAAAAATAGGAAAGAATTATTTTTAAAGGATAGGAACTTTTTATAATACTCATCATAACCCGGTACATAGAATTTTTTCATCTCAGTCAAGTTTTTAAGAAGTGAGAAGAATTTTTTAAACTCTTGGTCGTCTGATTCCTTTGAAAGATCGATGATTTTTATTTTGAGGTTATTCGCCTGGGATTTTCTAATATTTCTCCGGGCGTTTTCAGAAAAAGTTTTCCATAAGTTTTTTTCGGAAAGATTCAAATCAACATAGATCGTAGAAGTATGAGCTAGAGTTAGATGAGAGGTTACAAACCCAGATTCATTAAATTTCTCAACTTGGAAATTTTTATGTGAGGGTTCAATAATTATAAATAGAGCGTGGTAGGATTTGGCGATCTCGTCGATTTTTTTAAAATCAATTGGATTTTTGGGACGCTGAATTTTAATAACCGAACAATTTAAAAGGGGTATTTTATGGATAAAGACTAAGCCAAACTTTGTTTTCTCAACTTTCCAACCGATTAAGCTTAAAAAGTTTCCATATTGAGGCCACTGTCTTAAGTCCATTTGTTGCCTAAAATTTTCAATAAGAAAAACTTTAAACTTTCAAAACGCTCAACTAAATTAAATAGAGAATAGAGGAGGGGGTTAAAAACTATGTCATAAGTTCCTAAATACTCAACCGCAGTCGCCCCAAGACCAGCCTTAAACCGGTGGAAGCCTTGCCAAGGGTGATTAGGATCTGCTTCTGGTCCTAAGGCTCCCCACAGGTCAAAGGTTTTGAGCTTTAATTTTTTACCTAGTTTGATCGCTTCCCAAGCCAGTAGAGTTGGGGACATGACGTTTCGATACTCAATTGAGGATCCGCCATATGGATAATAAAGAGTATCTTTAAAGTTAAACAACATCCAAGCAGACAAGGGGACTGGATCTGATTTGCCCTCTGGTTTATAAAACGCTATCAGTACCCTGGCCATCTTGGACTTTGAAAGCGTTTCCCAAGCTAGTCGGTGATAACTGGAGCTATGGCCGTGATAACTCTGTCTTTTGGTGGTCTCAAAATAAAGCTTTAAGTATATCTCAAATCCCGCGTTATCTATCCTTTCTTCCACCCAGACTCCGTGTTTCTCGGCCACCTTGATGTTATACCGAGTTTTTGGATGCATCGCTTGTAAGATCTCATCTTCAGACTTGGTCAAATCCAGAATAAAATTATGTTTGGTGAATAACGATTTAGGGGAGACTTTAAACTTTGGATCAGCTTTGAGCTTTGAGCTTTGCTCGCCTCGCTGACTCGCCTCGTCTTCGACTTGTCGAAGTGGGAGTTTCGGCGAAGCGGGAGCTTTGAGCTTTTCGACATCAGGTTCTATTTTAATTGCAATACAGCTATAGTCCTTCCCAATTTTTGTTAAAGCCTCAGCCAGTTCAAATCCTGGGAACGGTCCTTTGGGTAGATAACCAAAGTATTTTTTAAGAAAAGGCACCTTGTGTAAAGTAAGTTGGAAAGCCTCCTGTTGACCGTTTTCGAGGGTAATGATATAGCGTTTTAAGTTCAGTCCCAATTTTTGACGAAACTCTCCCCACTCAAAGGATTGGACAACGTGAGTAACGAGTGAGTCATATAGTTTTTGAGAATCAGGGGAGACCGGCGATAGTTTCATATCTTGATTCTAAGTAAAATCGACCCCGATTCCAAGTCCGACTTGCATTTCTATCTTAAATGTGTCAAAATATGTATATAGTAAAATAATATTTACAAATTTATTATCAAATTCGAACTAAATTTGTAATTTGTTTATCTATTTTAAACATATGGATCAAAGGACTAGAGTAATAATTATAGGTGCAATTGCTTTGTTTGTAATAGCGGCGGTTTTAGCCGGAGTGGTCTTTGTTGGTAGGCTCTCGAAAAATCAAACTCCCAAATTGTCTGATACTGGTGATATTCCTGATGCTACTGCTCGTGATTTACAAATTCCAACAATCGCCAGTCGCGACCCATCGCTGGCCTTGGAGGATGGTAGAGGTACTTTTACCGCTTCGAACTATTCTTTAAAATATCCAACTGCTTGGTCAGTCTTAACTTGTTCCAACTCTAAAAACTTTGAACTGGATCCAACTTCTGCTCAAGACATTAAGAATGTAGTCTGTGATGTGGCGGTTAAACCGGTAACTATCATGGAAGTTTCAAAGCTTAATTGCCAAGGAGAGAAGGTTACGATTGGATCCCACCAAGTTACTAAATCCAAAGCCACTCAGGGTGACTATACTAGATATACTTGGTGCCTAAATGTTGGCAGTAAAAACTTGGAGATTACCCACCGAGTCTCTCCAAAAGGTGAGAGAGCGACCAGTAAAGAAGACTATTCTCAGGAAGTTGAAGAAGTTATCGAGTCTATCCAAGCTACTCCTCAAGGTTCTTAGTTTTCAATAATTTCCTCACTCTTAAAGGATATATAAGTAAGTTAGAAGATCTTGACGTTGGCTTGAGATTTTAACTCTTGGAACTTTTCTTGAAAAATCTGAGCTAATTTTTCTTGTTTTAGGGCGTTTAATGCAGTCTCTTTAAATTTAGCTTCTTCGGTGGCTTCAGGGAGATCTTTATTTTTTTCCATAAACGTCTTTATCTCCTCATCGGAAGGGGTAATTTCATTTTGGTACATCTTTTCAATTAACAAGGGGAAGTAAACATTTCCTTTGATAAAATCCGCTTTGGTAAATCCTTGTTGGGTAAGCAGTGCCTCAAAAGCCTCTTTTCCTCCGTAACTACTTTCCATCTCGGTAAATTTAGCGTTGACCTCCTCATCAGTTACCTTAACTCCTCTTTTTTGAGCTTCTTGCTCCAAGATTTTCTCGCTGATGATTTGTTGCAGGGTGCTCTGCCTGTATTGATTGTTGATACGTTTGCTGAGCTCGATTCCGCTAACAGGTTGGCCATTAACGGTAGCGGCAACGATCATTCCCCGGTTTAAATAAATCAGGACAAGTATTCCCACACCAATTGCTAGAAGTAGGAGCCGCTTGTTCGATCTATAGTTTTTTAGTTGTGATATTAAGCTGGAATAACTTGGGAGAAAACCGTTATTAGTTATAGGTTCGCGAGCTATGGCTAGAGTTTGGGTAGATTTTTTAGTAACTTTGGCTTTTTTATCGGCTTTGACTTTTGGCACTTCGGTGATAGTAACAAACTTGTCAAGGTTTGACAATAGTTGAAGAAGCGGTCGTCTAACTATTTAACCAATCTTCTTCATCAATATAAACTGGAACCCTTCTGTAGCTAGGGTCACTCGACTCATCCCGATAAGTATGCTCACTGTTAATTAGTTCCTGAGGGATATCTGCCAGAAACCGAGAGACTAAGTTATTGGAACGGGTTCCAAAATAGAGTCGTTGCCTTGCATAGGTTAAAAATAGTTGGTTTTTAGCTCGGGTAATTCCCACATAACAAAGCCTTCTTTCCTCTTCCAGCTCAAGGGGATCTAAAAAGGAGCGGGAGTGAGGGAATAGTCCTTCCTCCATTCCCACTAAAAAAACCGTTGGCCACTCCAATCCCTTAGCTTGATGGAGAGTGGTTAAAGTTATCCCAGTCCTCACCCTTTTTTTATTCTTATTACCATCCCAGCGGTCTTTATGTTCGGCTGAAAAGTATTCATTTTCAACTAAAGTAACTCTCTCTAAAAACTCCACCAAGTTAGGCGAGTTTTCGGCCACTGAGCGGAGCTCTTTGACGTTTTCAACCTTGGATTTGCCAACCTCAGTTCCATCATCGATATACTCTAAGTAACCGGTTACCTCAAGAATTTTATCCATCAGCTCTAAAGTTGAGTAACTTACGTCATTGCGAGGAGTCGTAGACGACGAAGCAATCTCTGTGTTAGGTTGCTTCACTTCGCTCGCAATGACATATGGAAGCACCTCTGCTGCCCAGAGCCAAAATTTAGAGGCTCGGCCTTTACCAACCTTCTCAATCCGACTTTTTGAGACTGAATCTTGGGGGTTACAAAGGAGTCTGAGGTAAGAAAGGATATCTTTAATCTCTTTGCGCTCATAAAACCTTGTTCCGCCAACTAAAACATAAGGAACTCCGGCTTTGATAAAGACCTCTTCGATGCTGCGGGATTGGGCGTTAGTTCGATAAAGGACGGCTATCTCAGGATAGGAAAGTTTGAGCTCAGAGACCTTTTGAACGATAAACATTGCTTCGTCCTCTTCGTTTTTAGTTTCTATAACTGCGATCTTGTCTCCAGTTGGATTTTCAGTCCAAAGTTTTAAGATGGGGTGGGAGCGGTTTTTGGAGATAACTGCGTGGGCGGTATCTAAAATGTTTTGGGTTGAGCGGTAGTTTTGTTCCAAATTAAAAACTTTGGCCAAAGGATAATCGTTTTTAAAATTAACGATATTACGAAAATCAGCACCCCGAAACTTATAAATTGATTGGGCAGCGTCTCCGACCACACAGATATTTTTGTGTCTTTTAGCAAGCAGCTTGGTTAATAAATACTGAACGGCGTTAGTATCTTGGTACTCGTCAACCAAGATGTATCTAAATAAAATTTGATATGAAGTTAAAACCTCGGGGTGGTTTTGAAGAAGTTTGACCGTTAAAAGTAGTAGGTCATCAAAATCAACAGCTCGATTTCTTTCCAAAATCTTCTGGTACTCTAAATAAATTTTAGCTACCGTTTCTTGAAAATAACCTCGGGCGATCGAAGGATATTCCAAGGCTCCAATCATCTCACTTTTGGCGGACGAGATCATGCCTTTGACCGCTCCCGGCGAGGTCTTTTGGGTGGCAATATTTAAATACTTCATCGCTTCTTTGATAGCATCCTGAGAGTCGTTCTCATCGTAAATACTAAAGGAGGAGGAGAGGCCAATATGGTGACCATCTTTGCGGAGTATCTTGGCGCAGATTGAGTGAAAGGTTCCCATATGGGGTCTCTCGGGATCATCCAAAAGCCGGTTTATCCGGTCCATCATCTCAGCAGCACTTTTATTGGTGAAAGTGATGCAGAGAATATTCTCAGCCGGAACCTTTTTCTCTTTGATAAGATAGGCAACTCGGTGGGTTAAGGCTTTGGTTTTGCCTGATCCAGCTCCAGCTAAGATTAAGGTCGGACCCTCAGTATGTAAAACCGCCTCTTTTTGAATTGGATTTAGGCCAAAGAGTAAGTTTATACTGAGCGGAGCCACGCCAGAGGAGGGTGAAGTTGCAGTAGGCATGCGGTATATCTTAACAGAGGGTCAGTTGATAATGAAGTCCCACGGATTTACATCCGTGGCTTCCCGCTTTAGCTGATAAAGCTCGCTGAACTCTTTCCAAATCAATTTTTTAGTGATAATATCTCTCAGCGATGGTAAAACTACTTGATTTTTGGGCTCCTTGGTGTGGGCCATGCCGAATCATGAATCCAGTTATTGAAGATCTGGAAAAAGAGCTTGAAGGGAAGGTTGAAGTAGTCAAAATTAATGTTGATGAAAAACCGGATGAGGCTGCCAAGTACGAAGTGATGAGTATCCCGACCTATTTAATTTTAAAAGAAGGAAAAGAGGTTGGCCGAAAAATTGGAGTGACTGGTAAACAAGATCTTCTGAAGCTAATTAATGGCTAAGGGCCCAACCGGTTTTAAACAAAGAGTGATTCAGATTATAAAACAGGTGCCTTTTGGTAAGGTCACCACTTATGGAACCATCTCCACTTTTGCTGGATTACCCAGGGGTGCCAGGTTAGTAGGTGGGATCTTGCATTTTAATACTGAAGCTCTAGACTTACCTTGGCATAGAATTATAAACAGGCACGGCTTTATCTCCACCAATTGTTTAGAACATCCAAAACAGGCCCAAAAAGCTTTGCTCTTGAGTGAGGGGATAGAAGTAAGTGATGATTTCATTGTAGACTTAAAACAGTATGGTTGGTGGGGAGAAATAAATGATTGATTCGCTATTTAGTTTGCCTGAAGTTCCAAATCTGTCTAAAGATCTTTGGATAGTTGCCAACTTTAAATCAAATAAGAATATCCAGCAAGCATTGGAATGGTTGGGGTATGTTGGACCTGAGCTCAGAAAATCATTGGTTAAGGTGGTGGTTTGTCCAACATTTGTTTGTTTGCCAGAGATTAAAAAAGCCGTTTTGGTAGCAGGCTTCCCAATTTTAGTTGGAGCCCAGGATATCTCCCGTTTTGATGTAGGAGCCTACACTGGTGAGGTGGCTGGTAAGTTAATCTCCGAGTTTGTGGACTTTGTTTTAGTTGGCCACTCTGAAAGAAGACAGAATTTTCAAGAGACCGACCAGGTAATTGCTGAAAAAATTACCCAGGCTAAAAATTCCCAGATTAAGCCATTGCTTTGTGTCCAAAATGAGAATACGGCAGTTCCAGATTCAGTTGAAATTGTAGCTTATGAGCCGATCTTTGCAATTGGAACCGGCCACCCTGATACGGCGGGTAACGCCAATAAGGTGGCTGGTCTGTTGAAAAAAGACCGACCAGTCCAGGTCTTATATGGAGGGAGTGTTCACTCCAAGAACGTCGAAGAGTTTTTAGTCCAAGATAATATTGACGGAATACTTTTGGGAAGAGCTTCGCTTGACCCGGAAGAGTTTTTAAAAATTGTTAAAATTGCCAACTCACTCAAGTGATGAAGATTATAAGTATAAGGATGAAAAAAATAATTAAAAAAATCGTCATTGGCTTGGCAGTTTTTGCGATCTTTGTTGGATTGATGTTTTTATGGAGCCGGACAACTGCCGCTCCAGAAGTTTTTAGCTTTGTCTTTGGTCCAAAGAGTTTTTTGACGCTTGAAGATGATCGGTTAAATGTCTTGCTCCTAGGGATGGCCGGGGGTACCCATGACGGAGCCACTTTGACTGATACAGTGATGGTAGCCTCGTATAACACTAAAACAAAAACAGTAAAGTTAATCTCCCTGCCACGGGATTTTTGGATTGAAAAACATAATAAAAAAATCAATGCTTTATATCAGATGGGTTTAAATGAAGACCAAGGGTTGTCTTTCACAAGAGGTGAGGTGGGGGAGATTTTGGGAATTAATATTCCTTATGCTGTCCGGGTTGATTTTAGTGGCTTTGTCAAAGCAGTGGATACTTTGGGGGGGATAGAAGTCAAAGTTTCAAAAAGCTTTGATGATTATTTCTATCCAGTTCCTGGCCGTGAGAAAGATTTGTGTGACTATAGTGAATCTTTAATGGAAGTTGATGAGGACAAGGCCCGGGAGTTGGGGGTAAAAAGCGGTCAGTTAAAGGTCCTTTTGGATAAAGACAAAAATATCGCAACTTTAGCGGCCGAGCCTGCTCAAGATATTGCTTATACCGACCACTTGGTCTTTAAATTTTTTCCATGCCGGTTTGAACATTTAAACTTTAAAGCTGGGATGGAGTTAATGGATGGGGAAAGGGCTCTAAAGTATGTTAGGAGCCGGCACGGCAGTGGGGAAGAAGGAAGTGATTTTGCCCGTTCAAAACGTCAACAGCTTGTCATCCAGGCCTTTGGGGATAAGGCCCTCTCAACAAAAACCTTATTAAATCCTCAAAAAGTAGTTAATCTCCTTCAAACCTTGGGGGCCAGTGTTGACAGCGATGTTCCGTCTGAGACCTATCTTGAGATCGGATCCTTAGTTAGGCAAGCAAGAGGAGTCAGTAATATAGTTGTTGACGCCAGCAATAAAGATTCACTGCTAGTTGTTCCTCCGGTAGGGAGATATGGGGCGTTTGTGGTAGTTCCAAGATCTGGAGACTACTTTGAGATTCACCAATATATCAAGGATTCGTTATCTAAAGAAATTATCTCGACACCTGAGGCAACGTTAAAATAACTATGAAAGTTACGCTACTGATCGGCCCAGGTGAGGTCGGCAAAAGACAGGAGTTCAGTCGGATTAAAAAGCAGTTTGGCCCAAACTTGACCACTCTTTTTGACTTAAAGCAAAACTCCCTTGAGGAGATCAACCGAGTCCTATCTTCCCGGCCCCTTTTTGATACAGGAGAAAGATTGATAGTTTTAGAAAATGTTCCTGATAAATTTGATCTTCGGGATTTGGTATTAAGTGAAACTATTCAAGTGGTTATCTTGGCTGGAAGCCCCAAAGCAACTAGTCTTTTAATTGAGTCTGCCAAGGCCGAGCGGGCCAGAGTCTTAACTTTTGAAGGGGAAAAAGAGACCTCCGCTTTTCTGTTTTTAGATTTACTGCTTGAGCAAAAAAAACAAGCTTTTGAGGAATTGGAAAAGTTACTAGAAGAATATGGTTGGATGTACGTTTTAACTATGATTTATTATGGCTTGAGGCGTAATTTATTACCTCTGCCTTCTTCAGAGTTTGCCCGCAGAAAAATTGTTAGCCAAAAAGCCAAGTATAAACTTGAAGATCTCCAAGCACGCTATTTATTAACCCTAGAAACAGAGTATGGCTTAAAAAGCGGCACTATCAGCGAGAAAATTGGATTGAGTTTTTTAGTCGAGAGATTTACTTCTTAGTAGATTTCCCAGCATTTTGTTGACTTATAATTCTATCAACGCTATTTATTACCCCGTCATCGTTAACGTCAAGCTTTGGGGTGGGAGTGGGCGTTGCGGTTGACTCATCAGATGCGAGTATTTGATCTTGACCAATTACTATCGGTGGTATCTCCGAATCGGATAGGGGTAGTTCTAACTCAACTTTAGATTTTCCGGAAGGACTTACGATGAATAACTCAGCGATGGTTTGGGTTTCAGAGAGTAGAAAGTTGGTGGATAAGTCTTCAGTTAAAAGTTGAGCCAAGGGAAGGATAAAAGACCCACCGGATTTAGTAATTGAGGCTAACTTTTGTCCTCCTGGAATGTTCAATAATAATATGACATCGTCAGCTGGTAGGTAGTCTGGAGTTAAAACTTGACCAATTATCGGCAAGAGGTTTTGGGTTAAAACTTCCGCGGCTGTGGTAAAAGTTAAAGGATCGGTGCTCGGATACAAAGTAGTACCAGATTGGATTTTAAAATAATAAGTGGTTTTGGGGGTTAAGTTCCGGATGGTAACAAAGTGAGATTGGTGGTTCTCTGGGGCAGATTCATCACGGTCATCTTTATAGCTTTGATCTAAGGATGATTCTTTTGAGGCTTTAATAAATCCACTAATTGGGCTTTGAGTGCTCCAGGAAATTGTGGCTTGGGTATCACTAATATTACTAACCTCAACGCCTAAAGGCTCGAAAGTTGGACTAGCTTGAGATTGAAAGATTTGATTGGTCGAAACCAGAATTACTCCGGTGGTAAGTCCGGCAACTAAAACTCCCAAGCCTAAGAGGGTGGGTATCTTAGTTGAAAGTAGCGAGGTTAATTTAAGATTAGGGTGCATATTGTCGGTGTCACCTATTCTAACATCCTTAAAGAGAGTTGATAGTGTCTGTATCAAGGTTAGGATCTATCGGCTCAAGTAGTTTTTGAACTTCTTCGGGAGGCTGAATTTTGGCGCGTGAGTGGAGGATATCTAAAGTTGCCCAGATGATGACTGTGATGAGGGTAGCTATTAAAATATAAAAAAACTGTCGACCGCTCATTTTAAAAAGTAAGCCTTTCCGGTGACTGATAATAAATTTCGTCCCTCGGGTAGTCTGTTGATGCTTAAAGTGGTAATTTTTACTAATCTGGGGGAATGAGATAATTTATCTACCGTTTGTAAAATCTCTGAGTAGTTACCCGAAACGTTAAAGGAAAAATTAATCTCCCCTAAACTGTTTGTTAGGCTTTGGTTATTAACCTTGTATACGGACAAGGGTTGAACTTGAACTGCTGAGACGGAAGCCCCTTTTTCAACTGAAGTCTGAAGGCTGGCAACTAAGGTGCCGATATTTACTTGGTCGGGGATTGAGGTTTTAATTTTGAGTCTTTTTGTTGACTCGAGGTTGTTTAAATTTTGTCTGCCTGCCTCAAGATTTCGCCCCTTTTGTTCAAGGGTCTCGAGTGTTTGCTGACTTTTATCCAGGTTTTCTTGGAGGTTGACGATCGTTGAGATGGTTGGCCGGAGGGCAAAAAGAATAAACAGGATTATTGTCATTAAACTAAAAATGTGGGGTGCAACCGACTTGATTACCGGGTTTTGGATGACGGGTTTAATATAGGTGTAATACCTTGAGTATCTAGGATTCATTTAAATATTACTCCCGCTTTTTTTGATGTTGGCAG
>JAUSKZ010000021.1 GCA_030646805.1 Candidatus Daviesbacteria bacterium | reverse complement strand
TTAGCCGGAATGACCGGAACGGCTGCTACCGAGGCTGAAGAGTTTCACAAAATTTATAAACTAGATGTTGTTTCAGTGCCTACCCACCGTCAAATGATCCGGGAGGATCATCCGGATGTAATTTACAAGACTCAGATTGCCAAATATAACGCGGTCGTTGATCTAATTGACGATCTTCACAAAAGGGGCCAACCGATTTTAGTCGGCACTACCTCTATCGAGAAAAATGAATTTCTTTCCAACTTACTAAAAAAGCGCAAGATTTCACACGCACTCTTAAACGCCAAAAACCACGAAAAAGAAGCGGAGATTATTGCTGAGGCTGGAAAAGTTGGTTCGGTGACGGTAGCTACTAATATGGCCGGTCGGGGAGTTGATATTAAGCTTGGTGAAGAGGCAGATAAGTTAGGAGGCCTTTATGTAATCGGCACCGAAAGACACGAATCGAGAAGAATTGATAATCAACTCCGAGGTCGCTCCGGTAGACAAGGTGATCCCGGGGCTTCTAAATTTTTCGTCTCTTTGGAAGATGATTTAATGCGGATCTTTGGCGGAGACCAGGTAGCCAAAGTTATGAACTTCTTAAAAATTCCCGAGGATCAACCGATTGAACACTCCATGATCTCCAAAGCTTTGGAGACGGCTCAGATTAAAGTTGAAGGTCACAACTTTGATATTAGAAAACACACCGTTGAATACGACGATGTGATGAATCAACAAAGACAGATTATCTATGGAATTAGGCTCAAAGCTTTGGATGCTTCAGCCGAAATTGGTCCTGATCGCCGGGGACTCAAAGAGGAAGTTTTAAAGAGGATTGACCAAGAGATTAAAAAATTAGTCGTAACCCACACCGAAGAAGGGGTTGATTTTGAGAAGATCGCGGCTGAGTTTATAACCATCATCCCCTTTGACCAAAATTCCGCCCAGGATATTAAAAGCCAACTCGGATCTCTGCCTTCAGTTGAGGAGATTGAAAGTCTCTTGATAAAGATCTCGCACGATATGTACGCCGAACGAGAAAAACAACTTGGAGTAAATATTGTCCGGGAGATGGAAATTTTTGCTTTTTTAAATACTATCGATACCTTGTGGATTGAGCATCTGGATAATATGGATGATTTAAGAACGGGGATTGGACTGCGGTCTTTCGGTCAAAGAGAGCCTTTGGTGGAATACAAAAGAGAAGCGTTTGAGATGTTTGAAAGGTTAGTCCAAAGTATTGACCACGAAATTGTCTATCAAATCTATAAACTAACTCCTTCTGGTTATCAACACCCTCAATCGATCCAGGCTGAGGAACGCTTCCCGATCTTGGAAACCGGAGTGGAAATAGAAAGCCAAGAGTTAAAAGAGGTTAGTCAAGGTAAATCAATCTCGGAAGTTCTACAAACTGAGGGAGGAACTACCAAGGTAACTATTGAGCGCGGTGGAGAAGTGATCTCCCGACAAGTCTTAGATTCCTCAGGGTCAATTCATAATAAACAAAAACCCGGTAGGAACGATCCTTGTCATTGTGGGAGTGGGAAGAAGTATAAGCGCTGTCATTATCCGAATTAAGAAATTCGGGACATCGCTTGCGAGCTAATCGCTCTTAAAAAGAGTCATTATCCAAACTGACACTTCTTCGACCTTCGGTCGTAAACAATGCCACTACCCGAAATGAACTACCCCGCAGTAAGCTGACGGGGTATCTGTCAGTCCCGCGAAGGCGGGAATCCAGTGGATCCCGTATCAAGTACTGGATGACAACGACGCAAGCGCCGGGGAATTAAACCCTAATGAAGATTAAATAGTATAATGTCATCGTGAGTGAAAAGATCAGGGGGGCATTACCGAGATTTCAAAGAGAAGATCCAGTTGTCCGGGTAGATAATGTTTTAAGAGCCAAGGTTGAAGGGAAACTGCCTAATCTCATGGATGACGTTAGAAGGACTTATTTGGCCTCAAGCCAACCTGAGGGGAGTGATATAACCGTCTACTTAAAAGCAGTTGCTATTCCCTATACCGGTGAACACGGAACCCACTTCTTAGTTATTCCCGACAGACTTAACCATCAAGATATGCCCGGTATCGCTGATTTATCTACTCAAGAGCTCCAACAAACTCTCCAATTTGCAGAAAGTATAGGAAAACACACTTTAGATCAGTCGGGAATTGCGGAAGTAGATTTTGGCTGGCACCACGCCCGCGAAGGGGTAAAGCAACCTCCTAAGCATATTATGGCTTCGGTTCCTGAAAATCTCCATATCCATGTAACTGGATATTCCAAGGAGGATATGATTCTCGTCTCAACAGATGAAGCTACAGAAAGTGCATACATTACTGGAATAACCGACGAAGCTATTTATCCTCTGGTTCAACAACTACTTTTTAATGAAGTTCTTCCAGCGGTCCGCAAGCAGCACCCTAACTTTGATGAACTTTTCCAAGAAGTTCAAGATTCAAGACATAAAAGAAGATTAAAGTTAACTGCTGGCAAAGAAGCCTTCGCAAAAGTTGAGCTAGCCGAGATTTTAAAAGCTATGGATTTAGTTGGTAAAGCCGTTTATGACGAAGCAGCCAAATGCTTTTTTGAGCATGACCCTCAAACTAATCAGTTTATTCAAAAAGATGATCAATATAATAGGTATCAACTTCTCCCCCGGCCCGAAAGGTATCGAAGAGTTAAAGATTATATTCAAAAGAGGCCATATTTAACCTCAGGAGTGAGGGTTGGACTTGAGTGGTTAGCTTTTATGGCCAAAGACGAACACCAAATAATAGACAGAGAGGTAGGTAAGGCCCAAAGTGCCAAAGACTTACCTCTTACCCCGGATGAAGAAAAAAAAGCAGTGGAAGATGCTGCCAACAGATTTTGGACTTACCGAAATTTTGTCTACGCCATGGTTTTTTCAGCTCAAAAAACCGCGAGAACCGAACCAGAGTGGATTTTTTCCTTTGATCCCAAGATATTCACTATTGGCGGCATAACTCATTCTTCAGCCAATAGTAACAAACTTATGTTTAAAGATACAAACCAAGCATATTCACCGGAGCAACTCCATGCGGTTCAAGCCAGAGAGCGACAAGTTATAAATGAAGCAATTTTAGAGCACCCGGAGTATAAAATCGGACCAGGCATAGATCTTAACGTCTAACCTTACCTTCTGTAGGAAAGAAGATAGTAGAATGTAGTAATGCTAGAACTTTTTTCCAACATTAGGTTTTATATTCTTATTTTCTCTCTAATACTCTCTTTGAGTTTATATCTTTTAGTAACCAACGGGTTTTTATCTGCCACTTTGACTCAAACTTACGCCTTGGCCGCAGTTACCTACCTATATATAGCACTTCTAATTGGCCCTTTAGCCCGGGTCTTTAAGAACTTGCCTCTCAAAGCTCACTTTTTAAAAGCTAGGCGAGCCGTTGGGGTCTCAGCTTTTTATTTTGCTTCACTCCACTACTTTTTTGCTTTTACCCAAACGATCGGTGGTTTAAACTCCTTTTTAGCCTTGGATAACCAAAGTAGGCTGGCCGTAGGCTTAGGACAGATCTCTTTTTTGATTCTATTGCTCCTGGCTGTCACCTCTTTTGATTATATGGTCGAAAGGTTGACTTTCAACCGCTGGAAGACGCTACACCGACTCATCTACTTGGTAGCTTTTTTGATTGTTATCCATGCACTGCTTCTCGGGACTCACTTTCAAAATATCGGAGGATTGATCCCAAAAATTTTCCTGGGAGCCTTAATAATACTTATTTTCATCCAGATTATTAGCGTCTACCAAACCATAAGTAACTACAAGCAAACCTTGTAAACTAGATTTCTTTCCATTCTTTAACAAAAAGTATATTAAGTTTTAACAACAAACAGTTAATATCATAACAATTAGGTTTGGGGGTAGGAAAATCCGCCTTAGGCGGAGCTGGAATGAGAAGGCCCAACTTATTTAGTTGATTTTAAACTGTCCTTTAAAATCCTGGCTCCTACCCCACAACTAACTTTCTGTTAATACTTTTTGGCCGCAAAAAGTATCCAAAAACTCTCTCGCTAGAAAGTCGCCCTAAATTCTTACGTTCTCTTATCGTGGGATGGCACCCCCTCTGCCATAAATGCAGGCTCCCCCTGATGCGTTCACTACAGAATTTTTAACGGGCTTCGTTTCAAAGCGAGCATGTTGGAGCCTGTCAAAGTAGTTAGTGCAGTTTATTCCCAACCATTTGGATGCTCTTTATACCATTTAAGCAGAGATTCTACTGAGTCTTTAATCGTCCTCTCCGGTTTCCAGTTTAAGGTTTCTTGGGCTTTTGTGATATTAGCCACCATTTTGGCGTACTCACCTTGACGAGCTGGAGCTTTGTCTAGCTTAAACGTATACCCGGTTAACTCCTCTACCATATTTACAACCTCCAAAACTGAGTTCCCCTCCCCAGTTCCAAGATTTAAAACTTGGTTCTCTCCTCCATTTAATAGATACTCTACCGCCTTTATATGAGCTAAATTTAGATCAACTACATTAATATAGTCTCTAATTGGAGTTTTATCCGGAGTCTCAACATCAGCACAAGTTAGATAAAAAGGCTCAATCCCCAAAGCCCCTCGGACAACATTTTGAACCAGTAGGCTGGAAGGGCGCTTGGAATCACCGATCAATCCATCATCAGAAGCCCCACAAACATTAAAGTACCGTAGAGCTACAAACTGCATCCCTGAAAGACTCCCATACCAAGAGAGTATCTCCTCCACTATCTTCTTGGATTGTCCATATGGATTAGTTGGATCTTTGGGATGTAACTCATCCACCGGGGTATATTTTGCCTCCCCATAAACGGCACAAGTTGAGGAAAAAACCACTTTTTTTATCCCAGCTTCTAACATCGTAGTTAAGAGATTATTACTACCAACTACATTATTTTTAAAATACTTCTCGGGGTTCTCCATTGATTCGTTAACCGAACAGCTGGCCGCGTAATGTATAACTGCCTGAATATCTTTTTCCTCTTCAAGAATAGCTTTAAGATCCTCTAGTAAATCAGCCTGGTAGAACTTTAATTTATCTTTCCCAAACCTTTTTTGCAGCTCTACTATAGGACTTTTATATCCGGTGGAGAGATTATCCAAGGCTACAACCTCATAACCTTGTTCTAAGAATAGATAGGTTGCAACAGAGCCTATATATCCACCAGCTCCAGTGATCAATATTTTCTTATTCATTATAGTTTCAAATTATTCTAGCACACTTCTTGGGGTCAGGATTTTTACGATCCTCTTACCAAAACCTAATAAAATTATCACTTGAAAGTAATAGATTGATTTAGCATATAACCTAATAGATTTGCAAAAGGGTTAGATCTATGTTACAATAGTGTTTGTCTTCAATCAGAACAACTTTAAATATTGTTCTTGTTATAGGATATTATATTCGCTCGCGAATTCAAGGCTTGCGATATAATTATAAAAATTATGATAGATAGAATTACAGAAAGAGTTAGACATTTAAATAGAGACTTATCTCGACCAATTTCAAGACGTGGACTGATTATAACTGCCGCTGCATTAGTTGCAGCTTACAACGCTAATAGGTTAATCAGCGCCGCTTCGTCTGTCGCCGAAACGGGTCTCGGGGTTGCTGCTCAAGCTGGCAGAACTGTATCAAGAATTAGAATTAATATAGCAGACCCTGAAGATCCTAACGCAGCAGCCATGAGGAACAGACCTGGCGTCTTGACACAAGTAGCAAAAGCCACTGAAGACGCAAAAACTCCTATAGAGGCTCCTAGAACACCAACAGTCATAGCAAAACCATCACCAAAACCAGAACCAATCCCTAATAAAGCAGCCATAGCTGACAGCCTTAAATCTGCCGAAAAACTACCAGTAATTGCGTCTCTGCCTGCTTCAGAAGCAAAAAGACTCAAGGTCGACATGCAACGTGCTAGCTTCCATATTAAACCAGAGCAGTGGCCAGTTATATCTACCGCTGCAGAGCTTTTAAGATGTATTAATGAAACAGATCTTTTGCCTCAATATTTCCAATCTCGAGGGATCAACATGAATTCAATCAAACTTTCAAATATTCACGCTAAAAGAGCCTATTCTGAACTCCCAGCCTTTATCGCCACTTTAGGAATGGGCATTTCTAAAGAAAAAGCAGAACAAATCCTCAGCAAATCAAACAAATCAGTTGAGATGACTTTTAGGCTTAATAATAAATTAACCAGCAGCCCAGCTACTATGCTTGATAATAAAGATGAGGTCAAAAGACGAAGAGAAGAACTCAATGAAAGAAATATTTTCTGGACAGGAGAAAACTTCTGGACTATAACTATAGGAAACCAAGTTATCTTAATTCACGAGAATTGTATTAACCCATTGGTCACAAACTTAGTTGGGGAAAATACTCCAACTGTGACTCCAACAGCTACTGTCCCAGACAAAGTTCCTCCAACTCAACCAGACACGTCAATTCCTTCTTCAAGCCCAACTCAACCAGCACCTTCAGCATCTCCAACTCAGCCAGCAACAGCATCTCCAACAAAAGCAGCTTCAGCATCTCCAACTGCTCCAGCTACAGCAACCAGAGAATCTTCCGCCACACCCCAAGATAACCCTGAGCCTTCAGCAACCCCAGTTCCTCCAACAGTAGTTCCTCCAACAGTAGTCCCTCCAACTGTAACCAGGGAACCTTCCAACACTCCCCAAGATAACCCTGAGCCTTCAGCAACCATTATTCCAACTATAGAACCAACTGTGCCACCAGCTTCACCAACAACTCCTGCAACCATTATTCCAACCAGGGAATCTACCAATACTCCACAAACTAATCCTGAAACACCTGCAGCCACCAATACACCAGGTTCTGCTCCAGCTGCCGCCAGCACACCTGTACCAGCTGCGAGCAATACTCCTGGAAGAGCATCAACGAGTACACCTGGAAGAGAACCAACTAGGGCCGCAAGATAATTAATCCTTAATTTGAAAGGGGGTGAAACTATGTTAAACGCAATAAATACAAAACTTAAAGTGGTTGCAATTTCAATGCTTTCCTTAACTTTGGCAGCTTTAATCGCTGCTCCTACATACGTATTTGCTGCTGCTTCTTTCCAAGGTGGAGATATGTTTAAAGTCTCAAACACTAACAGTCCTGCCTGGCTAGATCCAGTTGTTGCAAATATCGGGGATATCGTCGAGTTTCACCTTGAAATAGTGAACGGAGGCGACCAAACCGCTACGAACGTTAGGGTTCAAGCTGAATTTCCAACCAACGTTTCTGGAAGCTCAATTCCAGTTAGAATTCATGTTAGAGCAGATAATGCTCCTGAATACATTGAGAACGCAACGGTAAATGTTCCAAATACTGGAACAACCAAGAATTTAGACTATTATGGTGGCCACGCTGTTTTTACCCGACATCCGGGAAATCAGCAAACCGCTATAGAAGCTATTGGTACCGGAGCTGAAATAGCTTTAGGTGATTTACAAGTCGGAAACAGCTATTTCTTAGAGGTCCAGTATAAAGCTAGACTGACTGAGAACGCTGTTACGGTAACACCGACACCTACTCCAACAGTAGGACCAACAGCTACACCAACACCTACTCCAACAGTAGGACCAACAGCTACACCGACACCAACACAACCAGCCCAACAGGCTGCTGTATTGGCTTGTCCAAGTGGACTTGTTGAGGTTGGCAGAAATTCTAACCAGATAATCTGTTTTAACCAACAGCAAAACTTCACTATTACTCTTTCAGCCCAAGGGGGCCAAGGAGGAGCTGGTGGAGCTGGAGGAAGTGCCAATGCTAATGCTACTGGTGGTAATGCTAATGCTAATGCGAGCGTTGTCGCTCCAGCTGCTGTCGCAGCTGCTCCAAGACCGCAAGGTGGAGGCACAGTCGCCTCTGTTAAAGAGTTACCTAAAACAGGTCTCCCTTTAGCAGCTTGGGCTTTGGCAGGACTTATGCCAGCCGGGCTAGGATTTAAGAGATTTGGTAAAGGAAATAAAATTTCCGAAACCCCAAATTTCTGGTCCCAACAAAGAGAGTTCTCTAAAGAGTAATCTTTAGACTGCTACTTCTTTAAATACTCCCTCGATATTCGGGGGAGTATTTTTTGTTGTATAATCCTTAAACAGCCAAATTTATGACTATTACCATTATCGGCACCGGTTATGTAGGACTTGTTACCGGGGCAATCTTGGCAGATTCTTTTAACCAGGTATATTGTGTCGACATTGATTCAAAGAAGATTGAATCTTTAAACTCCGGAGCTATCCCCTTTTATGAGCCAGGTTTGGCTGAAATTATTAAACGAAACACCAGTCAAGACAGGCTTAAATTCACTACTTCTTACTCAGAAAGTATCCCTACCTCTAAAATCGTTCTGATCTGTGTTGGGACTCCAACAAGGGAAAACGGTGAGGCTAATTTAGATTATCTTTTTACAGCCATTGAAGAGGTTGCCCAAAACTTAAAAGAATATACCGTTTTGGTTATTAAAAGCACTACCCCAATTGAGACTTTTGAGAAATTAAATGAAATTGTAAAGGCCAATACTCAAGTCCCCTATGATCTTACCTCCTGCCCAGAGTTTTTAAGAGAGGGCTCAGCGGTTAAAGATACAGTTGCCCCTGAGAAGATTGTAATCGGGTCGAGTAGTCAAAAAGCAACTGATCTACTTTTAGAGCTCTTCCGAGAGTTCCCTGGTGAGAGAATAATTTGTGACCTTCCGTCTGCCCAAATGATTAAATATGCAGCAAACTGTTTTCTGGCCACCAAAATCTCCTATGCTAACGCCATCGCCAATATTTGCGAGAGGTGCGGGGCAGATTCTAAAGTAGTTTTGGAGGGTATGGGAACGGATCCTCGAATTGGAAAAAGTTTTTTAAACCCCGGAGTCGGGTTTGGCGGTTCTTGCTTCCCTAAAGACCTCAAAGCTTTTGTTAAAATTTCCGAAGACCTCGGAGTTAATTTTCAACTATTGGAGGAAGTTTTAAAAATAAATTCTGCTCAAATTGATAACTTTGTCCACAAAATCACTCAAGCTTTGGGTTCTTTGGAAGGCAAAAAAATTGGGATTTTAGGGTTGGCTTTTAAACCTAATACCGATGATATAAGAGAGGCTCCCTCTCTAAAAATTATTGATCAGCTTCTGAGTCTAGGAGCTACAGTTTGCGCCTATGATCCAATCGCTGTAGCCAGTACCCAAAAAGTCCTGGGTGAGCAGATAGAATACAAGACCAGCGCTTATGAGGTAGCTGAAGGGGCAGACGCCCTTCTTTTGGTTACCGAGTGGGACGAGTTTAAAGAACTTGACCTTGTCAGAATAAAAAGTCTGATGAGACTACCGTTTCTTTTTGACGGCCGAAATTTATATGACCCTCAAACAGTTAAATCTTTGGGCTTTACTTATTTTGGGGTTGGCCGGGGGTAATTTTATCAAATCCAGTATATTTTCTTAAAACCTCAGGGATAACGACAGTTCCATCTTCCTGTTGGAAGTTTTCCAAAATTGCAATCAAGATCCTTGGAGAGGCTATAACGGTATTATTTAATGTATAACAATAATCAGTTTGGCCGTCTTTATTTTTAAACTTTAGGTTTAGGCGCCTGGCTTGCCAATCTGTTAAATTTGAGTTTGAGTGAGTTTCACCATATTTACCCCGGCCTGGCATCCAAGCCTCAATATCGTTCATCCGTAATTTGCCGGCTCCCATATCTCCGGTGCTGGTTGCAATAAGATGGTAAGGGATTCCCAAATCTTGCATGACTTCCTCAGAAAGGCTTTGCATAAGATTGAAATGTTCCTCTGATTCCTCTAAGTTATTTTTACAGATTACAACTTGTTCAACCTTATCGAACTCATGAACCCGGTATAGCCCTTTGGTATCTTTGCCGTAATCCCCAACTTCTGATCTATAACAATGAGTTAAAGCGCAAACTTTAATTGGGAGACCGTCTTCAGAGAGAGTTTTGTCTAAATAATAAGCCAGAAGGGCGGGTTCGGAGGTGCCGGTTAAAAATAGGGGATTTTTAACTTCCTCGCCGCTTTCTAATTTTCCGGGATTAGCGATTTGGTAGATATTATCTTTGCCATATGGAAAATGGCCACTGCCTTTTAGAACTTTTTCATGAACTAAAGTAGGTGGGACCATCGGGGTAAAACCAGCTTGTTTAATCTTATCAAAGGCAAACTGTAAAACTGCCCAATGCAAGATCGCCCCCTGATTTTTTAGATAGTAACCTCGAAACCCAGAGGTGTGGGCGCCTTGCTCTAAATCAATAATATCAAGTCGCTTCCCTAGCTCAACATGATCTTTGACTTCAAACTTAAACTCAGGAATATCTCCCCATTTTTTTATCTCCAAGTTGGAATCACTGTTTGGCCCAACTGGGGAATCCAAAGCGGGGATATTGGGGATATATAGACTCATCTGCTCAAACTTCCCCTCAATTTCCCGCAGCTCACCCTCCCAACTATCAAGCTCTCCTTTTACAGCTCTGCCTTTTTCGATATCTCTTTCTTGAGCAGCTTCGTTGCGTTGCCTGTGTAACTCTTCAACTTTTACTAACAACCCTCTTCTTTTTTCATCTAACTCTAAAAACTGATCTAGATTAACATCCAACCCTTTTTGCTCAATGGCTTTTAAAACTTTATCTTTATTGTCTCGGATAAATTTAATGTCTAACATCTTTAAAGTCCCAAGTCGTCTGATATATTTTGCATCGCTGAAAGGGCAATTGCAACAAATTCTTGTAATGGAATCCCGAGCTCCTCTTCACATTTTAAAATCTGATGCCTCTTTGCCCCGGCTGCAAACTCTTTTTGCTTAAATTTTTTCATAACTGAATCAACGCTTAAAGAGGCTAGCTTTTTATCTGGCCGAACGAGTGCGCAAGCAGTAATTAGTCCCGATAACTCATCGGTAGCATAAACTGCCTTTTCCAGGTAATTTTCCCGTTCCGGTTTTTTAAGATCATGATGAGCCAAGACCCCATTAATTAATCTTTCTGACCCACCCATCTCTTTGATCTTTTCAACAATGATATCAGTATGGGTCTCTAAGTCTTTATTGGTGATCTCATAATCAGCATCGTGTAATAGCCCCACCAATCCCCATTCTTCCACATCAAATTCATTAACAATATTATCGTTGTCATTCCCGCGCAGGCGGGAATCCAGACTGGATCCCCGATCAGGTCGGGGATGACTAGCGATGAGTTCAGGATGACAATCACGCAACTCTCTACAAACTGCACGCATAATCGCTTCTACCGCTAAACAGTGTTTAACTAAGTTTTGATTCTGGAGCATTATTTTAACTAACTCTAATCCTTCTTCTCTAGTCATTTTTTACCTCTCTTTTCTGGTCTCATAGTTGGGAAAAAAACTGCTTCTCTGATTGGCTTATTAACTAACATCGAGAAAAGTCTTTCTGATAAACCAAATCCAGCTGCAGGTGGCATCCCGTACTCTAAACTTTCGACAAAATCAGGATCCTCCATTTGGGCCTCTTCATCCCCCTGTCTTCGCAGTTTCATCTGAGCCTTAAATCTCTCTTTTTGATCCAAAGGATCGTTTAACTCAGAGAATCCCTTACCTAGCTCAGATCCCATCGCCAAAACCTGCATCCTTTGGACTAAACTTAAATCATTATTAACTCTTTTTGCTAAAGGTTCAACCTCAACCGGTGGGTTAATTAAAAACTGGGGCTGAATTAATTTTGGCCTGATGGTCTTTTTATAAATATAGTCCAAAATTCTTCCCTTGCCTAAATTTGGCTCTATTTTAACGTTTAATTTTTTAGCTAATTTATAAAGCTCATCTTCACTACTTTTAGCCACATCTATCCCCCACTCTGCAGACAGCAAAGTGTAATAATCAACTCTGGGCCAACTACCACCCCAGTTAATCTTTTGTCCCTGATGTTCTAGATTTAGGGTTCCAAAAGTTTCCTTGATCACCTCCTGGTACATTTTTTCTATAAAATTCATCAACTCCTCATAATCACTGTAAGCCCAGTAAAATTCCATCTGGGTATAGTCTTGTAAGTGCTCGGCATCAATCCCTTCATTTCTAAAAATTCTGCCTATCTCAAAAACTTTTTCAAACCCCCCAACCAGCAATCTTTTTAAATAAAGTTCCGGCGAGATTCGTAAATAAAGATTCATATTCTGAGCAAAATGATGGGTGGTAAAAGGACGGGCGTCAGCCCCCCCGGCGGTCTCTTGTAAAACTGGTGTCTCAACTTCTAGAAATCCTTCTCTCAATAGATATGTCCTGATGCTGTTCCAAAATTTACTTTTTAAAATAAAGATCTCTTTAATCTCTGGATTAATCAGTAAATCTAGGTATCTCTTGCGCAGTCTCTCCTCAGTATCTTTTAGACCATACCATTCTGTAGGAATTGGCCTGATAGATTTAGTCAGTAATTTAAACTCTTCTGCCTGAACTGTAATTTGGCCGGCTTGAGTTTTAATAACTTCACCCTTAACCCATAAAAAATCACCGATATCCAAATTTGCTAAGAAATCAAAATCCTGGGGGAGGTTGCTTTGAGTAAATAAAAGTTGGATCCTACCACTTTGATCAACTAGATCGGCAAAAGAGATCTTTCCATGGCCCCGGATAGACTTAATCCTGCCAGCAACAGCTACTTTCTTATTCAATTTTTTTAAAGCTTGCTCAATTGGTTCCCGGTTTGGAGTATGGGCAGGAAAAGGATCTATGCCCAATCTTTGGATATTTTTTAACTTTTTAAGCCTCTCTTTTTGTAAATTATCTAGTGCCATAGCCTCAATTATATCTGAAAGTCACTTTTAATCCAAGCAGGAAAAATGTGACATTGAAGCTAAGTTCTGTTAAAATTCACCTTATGGCGCATTAGTCAAGCGGTTAAGACGCTGCCTTCTCATGGCAGAGTGAGGGGTTCAACTCCCCTATGCGCTACTTAAAATTTGTATTCTTAGACTCTTTGGTTATGTTCGCTTGCGAACTCAAGGCTCGCGATGTAACGCGATGCGTTATAATCGTCTCACGATTTCATCGTATCGCGCTTGAAACGCGATGCGTTATATTCACTCGCAATATCAGGGCTTGCGATTAGCTTGGGAGCATTATAACCGCTTTGCTAAAACCTCGTACTTTAGGACGAGAATGTAGGCAAAGTAAGGTTTCAAGCTTCGAAGTTTTTGGAGGTGGCAAAGCGCTTGAAAGGAGAAAACCATGGACTTTTAGTCCATGGAAGCTTATAATATCCTCAGTAATATGGCAACTACCAAAGAAGAACTTGTAATAACTGGAGCCGAAGGCGTATCCATAACCCCCGAGATACTGAAAGATCTCAGGGTGGTCCAACTTCCAATTGGCGTAAAATCTAGACAATGGGTCGAGGTCTTGCGACTAATTGTTTTTCCCCAAGGGCCACTACCTAACAGATTGGGAGATTTACAAGCTATGCAGCCAGGACAACCTGAAGCTACCGATAGTTTAGTTGGGGTTTTAGCCGATACCAACATAGATGCGGAACAACTTAGTGTCTTAAGCGATGTTTACGAGGCCGCAAAAACCGTATTGGAACGAGTCGCGACAACCTTAAAACAACCTGTTCTTTACAGATTCGATACCCGAAACCCCAACTTGCAACAATGGGCCGAGAACCCTCAAGCTGGTGGCCGAATTTTTGATTGGGAGCAAACAAAAGTGCATCCTGATGGATTATTTGAAGCTAGTACCACCATTCACCCTCAACTATAACCGCTTTGCCAGAACCCCGCACTTCAGTGCGGGAGGTGAAGGCGAAGAAAGGTTTCAAGCTTCCGCGGTAAATTTAGTTAGCAAAGCGGATGTAAACTTAAGAAAGAAAACCGTGGACTTTCAGTCCGCGGAAGTTTATCAAGTTAAAATTCCAAAAAAGAGAGCCCATGGGTTTTCACGAGCTCTCAAGAAACAATGAGGACTTAGACGGTTGTGCTGTCGTCTGTCAGCATCCTGCCAACGAGTAACATTAGCATTGATCCCGCTATCGCTACCACAAAAGAACTTATATTAAATCCAGTTACTCCAACTCCAAAAAGAGAGGAACCTAGATAACCTCCAACTACGGCTCCAACTATACCCAAAAGAATTGAACCGAGTATTCCGCCTCTTGATGGTCTTGGATCAAGTATGTTGGCAATAGTACCTGCAACAAGTCCAAAAACTATCCAAAAAAGTATATCCATTTAATTCTCACCCCCTCTTACCGCTTATGATAGTAAAAGTTAGTAAGGATAATCGCAAAGTCACGGTAATAATTGAGAAAGAAGAAAATTTACAAATTAACTTCTCTTGACAATCAATTCTCAACCTCTTAATCTAAATATGATGAGTAAGTCACTACTGGCTGGGCTATTTGTTTTACTGCTCCTTTTAATTGGAGGATTTTTAGCTTACAGATCATATAATCAACCACTCAAAACCCAAAATAACCCGCTTCCATCCCTCCAGCCAACCATTACACCCTTACCTCAAGTTGCCTCACCTTCAGCGACAGCAACGGATTCAGCCCAAATAAAAAATCTAGTGACTATTACTTCAGCCGGTTTCTCTCCAAAAGTTATCACTATCAAAATTGGGGAAACTGTTACTTGGATAAATGAGGATAAAATAGTTCACACTGTTGATTCCGCCCTTCATCCAACCCATTTAGTTTATCCCAGACTTAATTTAGGAAATATCGATCCCGGTGCCCAAAACTTCCTCAGTTTTCCAGAAGTTGGAACCTATTCCTATCACGATCATCTAAACGCTAAACTGACCGGGCAGGTGGTTGTAAAATAGAGCTTCTGGCTTCGGATTTAAGACACTGCAAGTGTCGCAAGGATCATTCCTCTATCGAGCGTTTCAATACTTCAATCGCCTGATCCTTATCACCCCAACCTGTAATCTCAACTTTTTTATCCTGCAAATCCTTATAATGCTCAAAATAATGCTGGATCTCTTGTTTAAAATGTGGGCTTAGATCATCCAAGCTTTGGATGTGTTTCATCCTAATATCATCAACCGGAACTGAGATAATCTTCTCGTCTGCTTCTCCCCCATCAATCATCTTTAAAAGTCCAATTGGCCGAGCGGTTACCATGCAGCCAGGAAAAACTGAGTGTTCCACCAAAACTAAAGCATCCAAGTGATCATTATCTTCAGATCTCGTTTGAGGGATAAATCCATAATCACAAGGCAAGGACATGGCGCTGGTATAAACCCGGTCCAGCTTAATAATATCCAACTCCTCATCATATTCATATTTATTCCGGCTGCCTCGGGTTAACTCAACCACAACATTAAACTCTTCCGGATATTTAGGGCCTTTTGGTAAATTTTTAATATTCATAAAGCTTCCTTAAAATTTAAATTACTTGCTTTGTGAATACACGAGGAATCTAGAATAGATTTCTCATATATTCATAATACTTCCTTCACAATCCTCTTAATCTACTAAAGTGACCTTACTTAGTCAAGACCAACTTCAGGCTATAACTGAGTATGGGGCAGTCATGATCTTTTTAGATGAGTGAGTATTAGGAGGATAAATTAAAGCTACTCTTAAAACATCATCGACATGTTTAACAAAGACAAACTCCAGATCCTTTTGGACAAAGTCGGGAATATCTTCCAAATCTCTCCGGTTATTCTCGGGAGCAATAATAGTCTTAACCCCGGCTCGGTGCGCCGCCAAGACCTTCTCTTTTAGTCCGCCAATCTCCAAAACCCGACCTCGAAGCGTTACTTCTCCGGTCATCGAGACCTCTTTCCTGATAGGAATTTTAGTCAAAGCTGAAACTATGGCTGTAGTTAAAGTTATTCCGGCTGATGGCCCATCTTTAGGGATAGCTCCTTCCGGAACGTGAACGTGGACATCAATCTTGTGATAAAACTTTTCTAAAAGCCCTAGCTCTTTCCAGTGTGACCTGACATAAGACATCGCTGCCGTTCCTGACTCTTTCATCACATCACCTAACTGTCCAGTTAAAATAAGCTGGCCCTTGCCCGGCATCAAGGTAACCTCAACAAACATAATATCTCCCCCAGCTTCCGTCCAAGCCATCCCAGTAGCCGTACCTATTGTATTTTCTACCTCAGCCAGTTGAGGAATAAACTTAGCCGGTCCAAGGTAGCGACTTATATCCGGCTCGGTGATTTCAAAAACTTTATCTTTGGCACCTTCAGCAATCTTACGGGCAATCTTGCGACTGACAGCCGCGATCTCCCGCTCTAAACTTCTAACTCCGGCTTCACGGGTATATTGCCGAATAACAGAGTGAACCGCCTCATCGTCAAATTTAATTTTCTTCTCTTTTAATCCGTGGGTTACAACTTGTTTTGGGATCAAGTATTGTTTAGCGATATGGAATTTTTCGTCCTCAGTATATCCAGCATAACGGATAACCTCTAGGCGATCACGGAGGGCCGGCGGAATTGTATCTAAAATATTGGCGGTAGTAATAAACATCGCGTTTGAAAGATCGTATGGCACCTCTAAATAATGATCAGAAAAAACATTGTTTTGTTCTGGGTCAAGCGCTTCAAGTAAAGCCGCCGATGGGTCACCTCGGTAGTCAGCCCCAATCTTATCTATCTCATCCAGCATAAAGACCGGATTTAAAGCTCCGGCTTGTTTAATCCCTTGGATAATTCTGCCCGGCATAGAACCTACATAAGTCCTTCGGTGACCCCGAATCTCAGCTTCATCACGAATTCCACCCAAGGAAACCTTCACAAACTTTCTACCCATCGCTTTGGCGATAGATTTACCGATCGAGGTTTTACCGGTACCAGGAGGCCCGACAAAACATAAAATTGGGCCTTTAATCTTGCCGGATAACTTATGAACCGCTAAATACTCCAAGATCCTCTCCTTAACTTTTTTTAAACCATAGTGATCCTCGTCTAAAACTTTCTCTGCCTTTTTTAAATCGATCTTGCCGTTTTTAGCCGATTTCCAAGGTATATCAGTTAACCACTCCAGATAATTTCTCTTATAAGAAGCTTCAGGGTTAAACTGGCTCATTTTAGCCAAAGCGCCCAGCTCTTTTAAGGCTTTACCCCGAACCTCTTTGGGCATGCCTGACCTTTTAATTTTACTTTCAAACTCCAAAATCTCAGAATTTTGATCGCCAGCTTCTCCCAGCTCTTCTTCGATCGATCTCATCTGTTCCCGCAGGATTGCTTCCCGAGTCATCTTGGAAACCCGCTCCTGGGTCTTGGAAGAGATGTTTTGAGAGATCTCCAAAACCTTAACCTCTTTAGCTAGAAGATCTGATAGTCTCTGAAGCCGATCAACTGAGGAAACCATCTCCAAAAGCTGTTGTTTATCGATAGTTTTAAAATCAATAACTTGAGCGATCGAGTTAACTAGTAAATTGGGGTCTTCGTTGTGGGAGATAATTGTCCAACTCGTAGTCCAATTAGATAGCCCCGGATCAAATAAAGGGTTTCCACCCAATTCAACATATCTTTTAAATTGATCTCTGACATTTCGCATCAAAGCCTCAATCTCGGCGGTTTTCTCGTAAAGCTCAGGGATCTCCTCAATTTCGGCTTCCAGGAAGGTTGATCCTTGAGTATAGTTTTTGATAAAAACTCTGGTTAATCCTTCAGCCGAAACGGTGTATTCTCCTTCTGGATTTTTGATCATCCTTTTTAAAA
Organism: Candidatus Daviesbacteria bacterium; assembly: GCA_030646805.1. GTDB lineage: Bacteria > Patescibacteriota > Microgenomatia > Daviesbacterales > UBA10151 > JAUSKZ01. Next base: position 5,298 of record JAUSKZ010000021.1, on the reverse strand, counting down.
GACAGACTGTCCCAACTTGGAAGAGATCTTTTTCATTTGGGTCTTCAATCCGACTATTTTTTTGGGTAACAAAAACAATCATCCGGTTAGTGGCCCAAGCGGCGTCCAAAGCTAATTTTGATTTAATCCGTCCCGAGACAATCGGCAAAGAGGTACCCGGAAACATGACTGTATCACGCAAAGGACCGACCGGTAATTTTTCTGGCAGTTTAACTGAAGATGATGGTAAATCGTTATACATATACTTGAGGCTCAATTTTAACATGGCCAGGTTTGAATAACTACCTGGAACAGTTAAGATTAAGGCTAACTAGCAATATATTATCACGAGTGCTAATCTCCGTCAACCCCTCAGATATAGACTTCAAAGTCCTAGTAATCAATCCCAACCTTAGCCAAAAATCCCTGATCAAAAGGGTGTTTTAAAGCTTTCATTTCTGTAGCTAAATCTGCCAAATCAATTAAACTTTGAGGAGCGTGTCTGCCGGTTAAAACCAAATCTAACTCTTCCGGTTTATTTTTAATTAAATCCAACACCTGGTCCCATTTTAAAAGTCCTCCAACTGTCGTACCGATAATCTCATCGGCAACTATTAAATCCCAGTTACCAGAGTTGATCTCAGTTGCGAGCAGTTCAAATGTCGTCTCGGCCGCCTTCTGATGATCTTGCAAAGGAAGTTTATCGTTTAAAATCTTAACAAACCCTTTACCTCCCTGGACAATTTTGACGTACGGTTTTAGGTTTTTAATTCCTTCAAGTTCCCCAGTAAACCAAATTTTTCCAAATTGAATTATTAAAACTTTCTTTTTATAACCAACTGCTCTTAATACTAGTCCTAATGCAGCCGTTGTTTTCCCTTTTCCTTCACCGGTATAAACAATTACAAGTCCCTTGGTTTGGACTTTAAATTCCATTTTCTTAAACTCGCTCATTTGAGCTAATCATAAACTCATTTAACTCGAGTTTGCAACTCTCGTGAAATAATTTTGAACTCAAAATTTTGATTAAAAGTTGTAAATTGGAGTATTTTGAGTATAAATACTAGTTTACCGAAAAGCAACAGACCCAACAATTTTAGAATATATAGGTCTGGCAATTTTTATGTTTTAGACTTGAATTAAAATACTATATGCCCTATACTTCTCGTTCTATGACTGCTGAATTACCTACCATAGATGTACCACCTTCAGTCTCTCACCCTTATACGGAATGGGCTGGATGGAAAACCTCTTGTTCCTTTGATAGTTTAGACCTAATGCATCAGCAAACCTTGTTTTTACTAGCTTCTTTAACAAACTGGGCAGTAGAAGCGGTCAGGATTGTTACCGGGGAAGTCGAAGGTCTACAGGTAGTCGCTTTTGACGCCAATCCCCCTCTTGTCAAACAAGGAGGGGTAACCCAAGGAGTAGAGGTTGGATATAACTTTTTAGACGTACCCTCCATCCTTAATCCCTATTTTTTACAAGTCAAGGTCGAAGAAGAAGGAGTCTATCGCACAACACCTTCGCTTTACCGATTAGAAAATATTACAAGTAAACCCGGCCTTACTGACCCGGCTTTAGATCGAATAGCTCTGCTTAAAGATCGGGCTTCGATCCCTCCAGTTGATAGCAAGTTTGTGACTTCGGTCTTTATAAGGCCCTACCCACTCCATTTTGACAGTCCATTTCCTGGTTCTGATCTTCCTCTTATAGGCGAAGACAGTAAGCGTCTCTTTATGTTTGCCGAGGTAAAGGATTTTAGAAAAACTGTCGAAGAAAGATTATTAGAACTTGAAAGCAAAAACAGTCGAGAAAATATTAAAGCAAACGCCAAAAGACATACAGAAATTCTCGCTTGCAAAAAAAGACTCGAGGAAACGATAGATAACTTGCCTAAAGATGCAACTTACAAGAAAGATGAACTGGCAAGAGAGTGGTTTCAATTGGAACAGGAAAAAATGGGGGTTGACCCTGAATATAACCGCCAGTTATACGAAGCGTATCTGCTTCTCGGTCTTTGGATAAGTTCCGATCAATCTACTTTTTAGGAGGAAGCGGGAGTTTTATATCCGTACTAGCGCGAATTTTTCTATAACAATCTAAGACCGGAGCAACTATTTGTTTACCATCTATATACTTTCCACAAACATCGTAGGCAGTATTTCCTTGATCGTGAATAGTAATTCTATATCCTTGAGCTGCATACTTTGGAACAGAGGTAATTACATTCCAGGATTGACCAATTAGTGACGTTAGACGATCAAGCCAATAGCGGGGGTGAAACTGAAACAGCCCTTCCGAACCCGCCCAACTTTCCCCCACTCTTAAGCAGTTATTTTCTGCTGCAGCTGTCGCTGACCCTCTTATAATTTCATCCGCTGCTTGATCCCCTTCTGGAGAATTTGGATCTATATCCCCGTAAGCATCACTCATCGCCGTTATAAATTCATCGTCATAACACGCCCAGGGCCTACTGTCACGCACTATTCTAAGCGCTTCTATATCATCTAATAAGATATGAAATCTGCCTTTACCTCCTTTTATAGTAGAAGTAACTGATTTTCCTTTTTGTTCCGGAGCAATAGGAGGCACAGCTGCAGCTTCAACTTTTTTGGTCGTGGCAGGTACTGCTACGACTGGTGCCTCTGGAGATTTAACTACTGGTGCTGCGGAAGTAGCTAAAGAAGGCGTGGCTTTTTTAAGAGCAGCTGCTTTGGGGACAAGGTCCATAGCAAAAAGATACTTTCCCGACATCCAGCCTTTATTTCCCTCTCCGTCTTCTACATTTTCCCAAACTTGACCATTTACTACTTTTACTTCTCCGATGGTCTTAAGTTTTGTCCCCTCCGGCCATACACGAACCACTTCTCCATCAACTGGAAACCTACGGAAGTTTACCCCATCACCGTCTGCATTACCGATTATTAGTCTCTCGGGACGAATTGATAAAGCAACATATTCTCCGGGCACCCAACCCTTGTTTCCACTGGGATCTTGAACGTTTTTCCATTGGCGTCCTTCTGCGCCTACATCTGTTCCTATAATCCGAAACTTTGTTCCGTCCGACCATGCTTTAACCTTATCCTCTTTTCTTGGTGTGCCTCGAATAAATACGCCATCACCTCCGGTATTTCCAACCTCAACCCATGTACCGACAAGCGGCGCAGATACAATTTCTTTAACTGTTTCAACTGCCCCTATATTCATACTTGGTATAACAACTCCGGAGCTTGTTTGCTCGACCGTTACGGCAATAGTTTTTTGGACGGCCCTATTGTCTCTTTTTATTTCATCAATCTCGGCTTGATCTTCTTGTATATTTTGGACAGGTTCTTCAATAGTTGCCCCAATTCCAAATACCGGAATTACTACCGCACTTTGTGTAATTTCTGGGCTTTCACTAGCGGCTGCAGATTCTGTTGATCCGCTATGAAGTTCCTCGTAAGGAACATCCGGGGAAAATCCTACAGCTTCGCCGTTCTTAGATTGTCGCGCTTGATAATCGACAATATTGACGACATTATTTTTTGGATTATCGTCAATAAATGCAACTCCAATGACCAAACCAGCCAAGGCAGCCCTTGTTACCCAGTTACGCCGATTTTTTTTGTGAGTTTCGATTGAAAATGCAATTTCTTCTGGGGTGCGGGTCAAAAGCACAGCCCGGGATAAAGTTTTATTTCGCTCACTTACAAATCTAACTAAATTTTGATCTAACTTCCCTATTACCTTTTTAGACCCCAAAATTTCCGGAGGGATTTCTTTTTCAATTTCAATAATTTGTTCGTCAACCTTATCAATTTCCAACGATATCTTTTTCGGATTATAACGATTAAATCTGAACGCAACTATTTGATGATCAATAAGTTGCTGTTGTTGTCTTATCAATGCCTGGTAATCCTGGTCAATTCTTTGTTGGTTTTGAATATAACTTGTCCAGATCGCTAAGCTTCCTAGTTTAGAAGTGAAGGATTTTATTTGTCTCGCTGTTTTACCAGAGACGGCATTATAATCTGCAAATCCTTCAAGGCTTGCGCCAAATGAATTTTCAAATTCGCCATAGACGTCAGGCAAAAATTTACCCTCAATAGATTTTTTCCTTGAATAAGCTTTGACGATTTTCTCAGCTTTTCTTGCCGCTGCTTTTTCGATAGCTGTATCTTTATGCCTGGCACGCCCGGTACGGGTAAGTCGTACTCCTGGATCCTTTTTTACAAGCCAATCTGTTATTTGCAGAGCCAACCCTGCTTTAACTGATTCTCTATCTAAATTATTTGCCTGGAGAACTAATTCTAGGTTCTCGGGATTAAGGTTTAAGCCGGGGTGAGATTCTTGAAACTTTCGGGTAATATTTATAGCCTTTTGTTCAAGTCCTAATATTAAATCTTCCTGTGTAGGTACGGTTTCACCTGTTTTTTCTGCTTGCCCCTTTGGCCGGAAGGGAATTACTACACCGAAATCTGTAAATCTATTACGTAGACTGGCAATCCTTGGCCACTCTAAAATCCTCCTCCAATCAGGGGCAAGTTCGGGTTCAAATTGTTTTCTTTCTGCAGCCATTTTAAAAATCTTTTAAATCGTAGACAAACTTGAATTTAACTACTTTTGAAACACAACAGAAAACTCTAAACTAATGAAGCTCCACGGCTAAAGCCGTGTATCTTCTCAGCTTCACAGCAAGCTGTGAATTAAATCCAATTCACCTACGGCAAATGCCGTCGTACTCTTGGCTTGCTGATAGAGTAAATTCAACCTTAAAAACTTTGTGTACTATAAACCTTTATTCTTTTACTTGTCAACAGCCCAACTTAACTCACTGTTGATCCTGATCCAAGGTATTAAGATCAACCCATAATCTTTTTGCTATAACCGCTTCGCCAAAACCCCGGACTTTCAAACCGGGGATGAAGGCGAAGATAAGCAAAGCTTGCGTTCTGCTGATCTTAGGTTTCAAGATTCCGCAGTATTAAGTGGCAAAGCGCTTGAAAGCTTAAAATACAAGAAAACCGCGGACTTTGAGTCCGCGGGAGCTTATTGAAAGTTTTTAGAGAGTAAGTTTTTAACAGGCACTATAACCGCAAGAGTAGCACTTTTTACATCCTTCTTCAAAAACTAAAGCTGCGTTTCCACATTCAGGACAAAGGTCAGCCACCTTGGCCTTTTGGTTAGAAGGACTCAAAATACTCAATTGACCAGCGTGAGCCACTCCATTTGTGGAAATTGCCGGACTTCCAGAAGTCATATCTAGGGGCAAGGTTTCCGGATGTTCGATGTTATTATTGGCAAGATCCTCAGCTAAAACCTTGGCGATAGCAT
>JAUSKZ010000013.1 GCA_030646805.1 Candidatus Daviesbacteria bacterium | reverse complement strand
GCAATTAAAACTTGGGAGATATGATATGAATAACCTTGGGGATCTGAAAAAGGGTCCATAAATGCCATCACCCTTCTCAATCTGTATGGCGAGCTAATAATAAAACCAGTAAATACCAAAGCTCCAAGGATCAAGGATATTAAAAAATAGATGATGGGAGCTCCAGATAAAAAAAACATCCCGAATGAGATTAGACTATAAATTATGGCTGAGCCTAAATCTTTCTGAAGGATACCAATAATAAAAATCGGAATCGAAGTTATAATCAAAAATCTTATCGTTGAGACTTTCTTTTGAAAAATGGCGGCCAGATAAATAATTGAGGCAAATTTAATAATCTCAGCCGGTTGGATTGTAATAAAACCTAACCTTAACCAACGGTGGGCTCCTCCAACTGAGACTCCAAGTCCCGGAATAAAGACAAATAATAGCAAGGCAACTGCCAGAAAGAAAAATGGCGAGGCTAAACGTTTTAATTTTTGATGATCAAAAAAAGTAAAGAATCCGAGGCACAAAAATCCCAAGGTTAGCCATATAGCCTGTTGCCTGATAAAATAATAACTATCCCCAACATCCCGGAATGCTTCAACTTGTGACGCATCAAAGACCATTAACAATCCAAAAAAAGAGATTACTATTACCGCAAACAGAAGCGGTAAGTCCATTTTCTTGGATTGTTGAAAGACCGCAGCGGTTTGGGTTGGGTAGTTTTTCAATCTTTTCATGATTATTTGGACAGAAGGGCCAACCAAAGGCCAAAGATAGCAAACATCGCCCCAGCTAACCAGAAACGGATGACTATCTTTGGTTCCTCCCAGCCGATATATTTAAAATACATATGTATGGGGGCCACTGGAAATAGTTTTTTGCCTAAGAATCTTTTGGAAAATATTTGGAGAAGCGAAGACATAATAATAACTACATAAACCCCACCAATCACAGCCAAACCTAAAATCTTGCCAGTCAAAAGACCAATTACCGCCAAAGTTGCCCCAAATCCAAAGGCCCCGGCATCACCTAAATAAATTCTAGCTGGGAAAACATTAAAATAAAGATAGGCGATTAATGATCCTACCCAAATACCCAAAAATACCACTAAATTTTGATCAAACACTGAACTGGCCAAGACTAAAAAAGCAAACAGACAAATTGTTAAAAGACCAGTTGATAAACCGTCTAGTCCATCAGAAATATTATAGGCATTTGAAAAAGCGATGATCGAAAAAACCGCGAGGGGAATATACCAAACTCCTAAGACTACGTTGCCAATTACCGGCACAAAGATATTGTTTAATCCAACTTGGAAATATAAAATTAAAGCAATTATTAAAGCTAAAATAAATTGGCAAGAGAAGATTAATCTTGGACTTAAACCGTGAAATTTACCGATAGTTGAGCTATAGATATGCCTTAAATCATCAATAAGTCCTAAAGCACCAAAAGACAGCATGGCAAAAAAAATGGCAATTACTGCCCAAGTAATAGGTCGTTCAAAAATCCAAAAGGTTAAAAGGGTTAGGACAAGCACTACCGGAATAATTATTAAACCCCCACCAACCGGAGTATAAAAATCCTTTTTCATCAGCCGATCGTGGATTGGAGTATCGGAAGCTTTTGCTACAGTCAACTTAATTGTCTGAGTAAAAACTGAACGTAACTCATATAACTTATCGATAAATGGAATGAGCAAAAAGCTGGTGAGAAAAAATGAAACTAATATTAGTCCTAACAGTTCAATCATACTTAATTAAATTTTACACCTATCCCTACCGAAAGTCACTTTGTTTGCTTAGTGATCCGTGAAACTATCTCATCCATTTTAGTAGATCTTGGGCCTTTTATTAAAACTAAGTCCCCAATTCTAACTAGAGTTAAAACTCTCCCAACTATCTGAGAACGGGAAAGTCCAACTTCGACTTTTCCAGCAAAACCTAATCGCTCGAGTTCTTCAATAAAAGGAGAGATACTCCCACCTGTGAATATATAATCTACAACTTTATCATTACAAATTTTTTGGGCCAGTCTCTTTAGATCTTGTTCCAGAAGATCCGAGTGCTCCAAACCCCCCAGGATAAAAAAACGGTGCCGGGCAGGCAATAATCCAATAATATCTAAGGAGTCGTCAATTCCGATTAGTGTTGCATCATAGGTATCATCAAGGATTGTCAGCCCCTCGAGTCCCTCAACTAGTTTCATCCGGTGCTCTAGGGGCTTAAACCCTTCCAGAGTCTTTTTGATGGTGAATAAGGACATTTCACTTAGAAGTCCTATTGCACAAGCTAGCATCACACCATTAACCCCTCCTAAACCTAAAGTTTCAACCTCAATCTCAACTCGTTCTACTCCATAGTTTAGCTCAAGTAAGGTCCTTCCATTTCTGGTTTTAATTTGGGATGCAAAAAGATGACAGTTTACTGAATCGGATCCAACAAAAAAAACCTTGGCAGGAGTAAGTTCCGCTAATTTTCGAGAAGGAAGATCATCCCAATTTAAAATTACATTAGCATCTTCTGGAAAACTTTGGACAAAATAAGTTAGGTTTGAAAAACTTTCAGTTTTTTGAAAGTCTTCTAGGCTACCAAAAGTCGCCATAGTAACAACCCCTATTTGGGGTTTTAAAATATTCAACTTTTCTTCAATCTCTAATCTGTCTAAAGGCGAAATCTCGATTAAAACTTTTTCAGTATTAGGCCAAATGTTTAAAAAAGAGTTTCCTGAAGTTTGGATCGCCAGGGTTTTATATTTAGAAGACAGGACAAGGTTTGCAGCCGTTAAAGCCAAAGTCTTACCTACCGTGCCGGAAATTAGGATATATGCTGAGGCAGGTAAAAACTGAGAGGCTTTTTTTGACAAGATTTTTTTTAAAAAATTTATCGGTTTCATCCTAGATATTTTTAGATTTCAACTTAAAGATAACTGTTAAAATTACCTCTTCTCTTTTTAACTCTCCGATATTTTTCTTTTTCACCTCACCACCCCCATCTAAAACTTCCACCTGGTGACACCTAGATATCAACAGATCATTTACCAATAAACTCCCGCCGATTGTTCCAAGACTCGCTCGTAATCCCTCAAATCCAGTGAGTTTTTGAGACTCTCCAAATTCCGCCATTCTTTTTAAACTAACTCCGGAATCAGCTTCAATTAAAGCTTCCTCTATTCCAATCCCACCCCGGGAAACTTTCCCCTTTACTCCAGCAACTTTTAGATTATCGGAGCGATTCTTAATCAGGAGCCCCAAAAAACCATCCTTAGATAATGCTACTTTGGAACCAGTCCCTATTATCAAATAGGGGACTTTAAGCTCCCTGCAAACCTTGATCGCATTTACAAGTTCCCGGGTGGTTGTGGCGATATAAAACCCAGCAGCTTTGGAACCAAGTCCAGTTGCTAAATACTCCGAAACATCAATATTAACCTTAACCCGAAAAGGACCTAAGGTACTTACAATTAGGCGGATTTTGTCATCCATTTTTTAATGAATCCAAAACTGCCCCCTGATCGGACCAAGGTTTCTCTACCCCTTTATAATTCATTGATTTTTCATGGCCTTTTCCAAATATTCCGATAGTATCACCGGGCCGGGCCTTGGATAGGGCCAACTTAATCGCTTGTTTTCGATCCGGAGATTTAAAAAGAGTATCGTTTAATTTAGCTCCAAAGTTTACCGCACCGCTTGCTATTTCGTCAATTATTTTTAAACTTTCATCAAAACGCGGGTCTTCATCGGTTAAGATAGTAATATCAGCAAGTTGTGCCGAGATCCGACCCATGATTGGTCTCTTCCCAATATCCCGCTCCGCTGCTGCCCCAAAAACTGAAATTAACTTACCTCGAGACTCCTTTCTTAAAGTTTTTAAAGCTTGTTCCAAAGCGTTAGGGGTATGGGCAAAATCAACTATAATTTTGATCCCTAAATTATTGGGAATCTCCTCCATCCGTCCAGAAAGTCCTTTAAAAGCTTCTAGAATTTTAGCTGATTTTTTAACCTCAATCCCTAAAGCTTCACAAGCCACCATGGCTGCCAAAGCGTTTAAAAGATTATAGTCTCCCAGGATTTTTAGTTTCAAAGTAATTTTTTTAGGAGTCAAATCAGCTTTATTCTTCAAACCAAAACTGATAACCTTACCCAGGGCTTTCTCGGTAAGCTTGGCAAAATTTGGATCATCGGCGGGGAGAACTGCCACTTTGGATCTTTGAATCAACTTGGCCTTAGCATTAAGATAACTCTCAAATGTCTTATGATAATCCAAGTGTTCGTGGGTAATATTAGTTATCACTCCAACCTCAAAATTAATTCCCCAAGTCCTAAATTGATCTAAAGCGTGAGAGGTAACTTCTAAAACTATAAATTCATCACCAGCCTTGACTGCTTCTTTGATAAATCTTTGGATATCAGTCTCTTTAGGGCTAGTTACATGAAATCCGGTATCATAACTTTTTCCAGCAATTGTTGCATTAATGGTTGAGATCATTGAAACTTTTCTCCCCAC